>NZ_MAUD01000332.1 GCF_001700515.1 Streptomyces lushanensis | reverse complement strand
ACCCGCCACGCCCACGACCCCCGTACCCATCGCCTGTCTCGGTACGACGAGGATGCCCACCGTCACGAACCCGCGGGCAGGGCCGGGGGGTTCGGTACCCAGCCGTGACACCACCAGCAGCCGACAAGGCTGCCCGCCGATCGGGGTACGGGGCCCAGCCAGCAGCGCCAACGCGCCACTGGCACGGGCACTTTCAAGGGGTTCCTGTTCCGCAGGACGAGCTCGCCCTCTTGAGTCCTCGTCGTACGCGGCCACCCAACGCGTCAGGCCGCTAGTTCAGAGAACTGACCAGCCCGAACGAAATGGCCGTCGACGACACCACACACCTCCCGGAGGGCCCTGATCATGCGTATGACGTGCGGTCCGACGGTGCCGCCATCGCTCTGCGCGGACGCCCTTCGGGCGCCTACGCGGCGTCGCCCTTTCTGATCAACGTGACGGCATCCGGCTACGAATGAGGACGGCTCCGCAGGCGCGATCGAACTCCCCCGTCTCGGGTGCCGGTTCCGCAGGTGTGGATCAGCACCGGGCGGCCTGTGCGGCCCAGCAGGCGCGGGGTACCGGCGGCGCGGCAGGCGGCTGCCGGTACCCCGCGAGCGTCCAGCGGGTGGTGGTCAGCGCACGGTGACGCTGTCCGTGCCCGACAGGACGGGGCCGCCCGGGTCGCCGGTGTATGCGAGGCGGTATGCGCCGTTCGCGGCGGGCGCCGGGGCGCCGATGCGTACTCGGCCGCTCGCGTCGGTGGTGCCCGTAGCCACGGTCGTCCAGGTCGTTCCCTTGCGGAACTGGAGCTTGACCGTACGTCCGGCGTATCCGGAGGGTGCGGTGCCGTCCCAGTCGTCGTGGGTCAGCGTTCCCGTCGCGGTGATCCGGCCGCCCTTCCTGACGGGCTCGGGCGTGACGTCGACCGTGCTGAGGCCGGCCTTGCGGACCAGGGTCGCCGTCGCGATGTCATGGTCCTCCACATGGCCCGTCGCCGAGTCGGCCACGACCGCGAGATGCCAGGTTCCGGCGTTGGCGGCACCGAGGCGGAGAAGGTCGTACGCGCTCAGTATGACCGTGCACCGCTGGGCCGTGGCGGAGAGCCGGGTGCAGACCGGACGGGAGGCATCGGTGAGCATCCCGGTGGGGCGGTCGTACGAGCCGTGGTAGAGCACCACGTCCGTGTCGGCCGCCCCGGAGGGGTCGGTCACGGTGTACGCGGCGGTCAGTTGCTGGTTGCCCGTCACCACGAGCGGGGTGTCCGCGACATCGACGTCGCTGATCTTCAGCGCCCCGGTACGCGCCTCGGGCGCGGCGGCCGGGCCGCCGAAGGCGCGGGTGAGGGTCCGGGTCACGGTGTTGCCGAGGGCGTCGGCGGCGGTGATCCGCAGCGAGACCCAGGGGGTGGTGGCGGGAACTGCCAGCCGTGCCGTGGCGGTGCCCGCCTGCGTGCCCGCGGTCACGGGCAGGCCGGTCCAGTGGGTGCCGTCATCGGCGGACCAGTCGATGCCGGTCACGGTGACGGCACCGGCCCTGCTGGCCAGCCGACTGCGCGAAGACACCGAGAGAGTGACCGGCCCGGTCCCGACGTGACCGAAGGCGTCCAGTCCCGAGGCCCCGACGGACGCGTCGATCAGGGGCGCTTGCGCGTCGCTGGACGGGTCGGCCCGGAACGTCCAGAGGTCCCGGGTACGCGTGGAGAGCCGGTAGGCGGCGGAGGTGGCGGCCGTGGTGTGGGTGAGGGTGAACTCCCGGTTCCCTGCGGTGAGTTTCTCCGTGGTGAGGCGCTCCCGGTCGCCGGCCGTCCAGGTCGTGTTCCCGTCCGTCAGGACCGTGCTCTCCGACACCTGGGCGAAGTAGGCCTGGGAGGCTCCGCCCTGGTCGCGGGGGAAGTCCTCGTTCGAGGTGAGTGCGCCGCCGCTGAACGAGGTCGTGGCAGCGGTGTGCGGTTGCACCGGGGCGGTTCCGACGGTGAGAGTGCCGGTGGAGCCGCTTGGGTACCCGCCGGACCTCAGCTGATAGCTGCTCCTCCGGGAGATCAGCGCCCCGGCCAGGAACGTGTTCGGACTGGTGTACCAGGTGATCTTCCCGGCGCCGGTGGTCTGGACGCTGAGCCCGTCGGTCGCCTCCGCCTCGCTGTACAGCTCGGTCGGCACGCGTGTCCCCGGCCCGTGCACGAGGACGGACGCGGCGGCGAGCTGGGAACGGTTCCACTTCAGCGTGGTCGTCGAGGGCAGTGTGTCCCTCCAGACGTGCGCCAGGTCGTACACGTACGGCGTGGGCGAGGCCTGCGAACTCCCCGCGCGCTGCTGCATCTCGTGGACGGAGAGGGACAGTCCCTTCACGCTGAACGGTGTCACGCGCAGGTCGCGGGCGTCGGGCGCGAGCACAGTGTGGGTGTTTGAGGCGGCGGCGAGGGCGGCTTCAATGCCGGTCCGCTCCGCGGCCGTGTCGTCGGTGCGCAGGACGACGTTCTTGGCAGCGCCCGGGTCGAAGGTCACGGTCTGCGCGGCCGTCGACACGGTGAAGGTCCGCACCATCACATAGCCCGTGCCGCCCGCCGTGGCCGTCCCGACGGCGACGTAGCTGCCCGGCGCCAGCGTGGTGCGTGTGCCGGCGAGTTCGTACGCCTGCCAGGTGGTCCGGTTGAACACGGTGATGGTCGACGTCGCGACAGCGCTGCCCTTCACCATCGCGAACGCCACCGTATGCGCCCCTGTCGCCGACGGTGACGGGACCGCGTGGGCGGCAGGGGCAGCGAGGAGGAAGGCGACCACAGTGGCCGTGCAGGAGACCACGCGTCTTCGGGCACGGCGGGAAACGGTACGCGGAGATCGCGTCATACAGGAAATCCCCCAGAGAGCTGAAAAGAAGAACGCTCCCGGACCGAACTCACGGGGGCGAGGCGCAAACATACGTGACTTCAGTGAACTCCCGGCGAACGAATGTGCGACATCCCGCGAGTTCCCCTGAGCCCCGCTGATTCTCCGGGCCCGCGGCCAGGGGGTCCACCACCAGCCGCCCACCGTGAAGTCGTTCACCGGCCCGGGGTTCGGCAGAGTGCGACGCTCGAACTCACTGTCGATACGGGCAATCAGCCGGCCGAGATCGCGCCGGGCACCGCGAGGGAGGTGAAGCATGACCTCTTCCAGATCATCGCGGGCATACTCCACCTCCAGTCCGGGCTGCCAGACCTGGGATGCTTTCAGATAAAGGCCGGGTTGCCTGAACGCCCACTCGAAACGGGCGAGAGCGTCAGCAACTGCACCAGGCCACATCCGCTCATTCTCGACACGGCGGACACCTGCACGAGTCCTCGCGGAAACGCCCCGGATCCGCCGAACTGCAACGTGTCTGCGAGGCCGCCACCGCTCATCACGGACGGCCTTCGGACGCCTGCGCGGCATCGCCCTTTCTGATCAGCATGCCGTCATCCTGCCACGAACGCAGCCGGCATCGCACGCTCGATCGAACCCCCGCCACTCGGGGTGCTCTTACTTCTCGGTTCTGGCACACATTCCGTGAGGACGATCAGCGGCGTTCTGCCACGGTGACGTCTCGTCATCTGGGACCGTGGTGCGGTGTGATGACCTCAAAGCGGCGCTGTTTCCGCATTTCAGGGCGGTTCTGGTGGAGCGGGTGTTCACGGAGTGCGGCGTGGTGCACATCGTGGCGAGAACCCTCGAAGGCCCTGCTGCGTGCCCGGACTGTGAGCGTCCGTCGAGTCGCATGCACAGCTGCTACCAGCGTCGACTGGCCGATACTCCGGTCGGTGGCCAGCCGGTGCTCATCAAACTGACCGTGCGGCGGTTGTACTGCGACAACAGCCTGTGCAGGCGTCGTACGTTCGTCGAGCAGGTCGCGGGTCTGACGTTCAGGTACGGGAGACGGACTCCTGCTTCGCGCCATGTCCTGGCAGTCGTTGCGGTTGCCCTCGCTGGCCGGGCCGGGTCCCGTCTTGCTGCTGCCCTACACACGAGGGTGAGCCGGACGACGCTCCTGAGGGCGGTCATGGCCGTGCCTGATCCGTTTTGGGCCGTCCCCAGGGTTCTGGGTGTCGATGACTTCGCCACCCGCCGCGGGCACCATTACGGCACGGTCCTCATCGACTGCGAGACCGGCCGGCCGCTCGACCTGCTGCCCGGCCGCGACGCCGCCACCCTGGCCGGCTGGCTGCGGGAGCATCCCGGTGCCGAGATCATCTGCCGTGACCGGGCCGGATCGTACGCCGACGGCGCCCGGACGGGCCCCGAACGCGGTTCAAGTAGCTGACCGCTTCCACCTCTGGCAGAACCTCGGCACCGCCGCCGAGGCCACTATCCGACTACACAGCGCCTGCCTCAAGGCGGCTCTCGCCAGCCCTGATGGCTCTGCGGGCGATGGCGACAGTGTGGACGCGGCGAAGACGATGTCGCCGATCGAAGGTCGCATCCGAGACCGGCACGCGACGATCCATGCTCTGCTCGCCGAGGGACACGGGATCCGGGAGATCGCCAGGGAACTGCACATGGGTGGTAACACCGTCCGCCGCAATGCTCGCGCAGCAGTCCCCGAACAGCTGCTGACCGGGAGGCGTCAGCCCCGGCCCGGCCAGCTCGACCCCTACAAGCCCTACCTGGATGAACGCTGGGCCGAAGGGCACACCAACGCGATCCAGCTGCATGCGGAGCTCCAGAACCTCGGCTACCACGGGAGCTACCAGATCATCAGCGACTACCTACGACCGAGGCGCCGGCGACGCATCCGCGTTGTCCCACCCGCACCACCAGGAATCCGTCGGGTCACCGGCTGGATGATGCGGAACCCGGAGAACCTGGCCGACAAGGAAGGTGAGCAGTTCGCCGCCCTCCTTGCACACTGTCCTGAACTGAGAGCCCTCCACGCGCACGTCCGCGGCTTCGCGGAGATCCTTCAAACCCGCTCGGGCCAGCACCTCAAGGACTGGATCGCCGCCACACGCACCGCGGACCTGCCCTGGTTGCACGCCTTCGCCACCGGTCTGGAGAAGGACTGGGACGCTGTGCTCCAGGGCCTCAGCACGCGTTGGAACTCTGGCCCCGTCGAAGGCCGCGTGAATCACATCAAGATGATCAAACGCCAGATGTTCGGACGAGCCAAGCTGCCGCTGCTCCGAAAACGCGTCCTGCTCACAGCGGCAGCGAACAGGTGACCCGGCCGACAGGACTGTCAGACCCCTGCGGCATGCTCGCCAGCATGAACGAAGACGCCTTCTGGCAGCTCATCGAGGACTGCAGGCCGACGAAGCCTGACCCTGATGCCGAACTTCTTGCAGCCACAGTGACCGAGCGTCTTGCCGAGTCCGCGTTGTCGCTGGTCATCGGCTTTGCCGAACAGCTGTCGTGGGCGCTTTACCGGCTGGACCGCAAGGAGTACGGCCACAACCTGTCTGGTGACGCCTTTCTCTACACCCGTGCCGCGGTCGTCGCGGCCGGCCGGAGCGTATTCGACGGCGTCCTCCAGGACCCTGCGGCCTTCACTCCTTACGCCACCGACCTCATCTGGGCCGAGAGTCTGCTCTACACGCCGGATCGGGCATACAAGCGCATCACTGGGGAGGAGTGGGGCCGCGACACTCGCTACTCCTACGAGTCGTTCTCGAACACGGAGGGCTGGGCTGATTGAACGTCATGGCCTGTGGACGGTGACGAACTTCAGCACCGTGGATCGTCCTCACGGAATGTGTGCCAGAACCTACTTCTCACCAACATTCACGCGCTCATCGGTCACTGCGTGATGCCGAAACCCGCCGACAAATGCTCTCTTGAAAGGCTCTGGTCCACTTCGTGTGGCGCGGTTACTGCTCGTGATCAATCGGTCCCAGGGCTTCCGCGATCTGTTGGACTTCGTGGCGCCACTGAGCGGCGTCGGCACTGTCCACCCAGCCGGTCAGCAGCTCCGATCCGTCCTGGAGTACACGTTGCAGAGCGAGTACGGCTGACGAGCGCAGAGCCAGCGGAAGCTGCGGCAGAGGTTCTCTGGGTCCGTCATCAGGGTCGATCACAATCCTGCCGCCCTGGATGGTGCTGGCAACGAGAGCCGCGGCGGCCACCGCTTCGGTGCCGGTGCCGCCGTCAACGCGTGCTCCGGAATCCGTGACTCGCTGGAATGCTCGCTCGAGCACTTCGATGACCTTCTGAGAAGTCAGTCCCTCGAGTTCATCGACGAAGTCGGCAGCGAGATCGCTGTCGAATGGGCCTGTTCCCCACGTTCCCATCACGGCTCCTGGTATCGCTCTCGCGGACGGAGCCAGCATTCCAGCAGACACTGACAAGCGCTCAGGTGGCCAGGAGGACTCGTTTACCTGTTGACTGAACTATCCGTAGCGTATGCCCAGGTCAGTGACCTGATTGCGGATTCGTCGTTGGTCTGGCCGTGGATTCATCGAGAGACCTGGCATCCCTGGTCGTACCCCTCGCTGGCGAGTTGGTAGCCACGGATGATCCGTGGGAGCCGTACCGGCTGCTCGATCCGGCCGAGTCGCCCGTCGGCGGTCGCCGCCTATCTGCGGGACCTCCAAGGGGTCGGCAGGCCGTCTGCGACAGCGCGCTCGTACGGGATGGACCTGCTGCGCTGGTTCCGGTTCCTGTGGGCCGTCGAGGTCCCATGGGAGCGGGCTACGCGCCTTGAGGCCCGCGACTTCTCCCGGTGGCTACTGGTTGCTGGGCAGCCGGCGCGTCCGCACTGGCGCTCGTCGGCTGCCGGGATGTGGACCACGGGAGGAAAGTCGTACGCGGCGTCGGTCCGTGCGCACAGCGAGACAGTCCTGCGGGCCTTCTACGACTTCCATCTCGAGGCAGGTACCGGGCCGATCCTCAACCCCTTCCCTCTGCACCGGTCTCGCCGCGGAAGCCGTGCCCACGTGCATCACAACCCGATGGAACCGTATTCCAAGGAACGCGCTGGGCTCTATCGGCCGACGGTGCCCAAGCGGGTGCCCCGCAGTGTCCCGGACGAGGAGTTCAACGAGATCTTCGCGCGGCTGCCCTCCCACCGTGACCGGGCTCTGGTCGCCTTCTACGTGTCCACCGGTGCCCGCGCCAGCGAGCTGCTGTCGGCCACGCAGGGCGGCGCCGACCCGGGTCGTCAGCTGATCGCGGTGGTCCGCAAGGGCACCCGGGAGGTGCAGGAGCTTCCCGCCTCGACGGACGCGTTCGTCTGGCTGCGGCTCTACCAGTTGGAGATGGAGGACGCGATCCCTCGCGGGCGACGGCTGCCTCTGTGGTGGACACTTCGCGCCCCGTCGCGCCCGCTGACTTACCACGCGACTCACCGGATGTTCGAGCGGGTCAACGCGCTCGCCGGAACCTCGGCGACGCTGCACGCGCTGCGGCATACCGCGGCCTACCGAATGGCCGAGGACCCCAGACTGCCGCTCACCGATGTCCAATTCGTCCTCGGACACGTTCAGTTGACCACCACACAGATCTACCTCACCCCTCGGAAAGAGGAGGTGATCCGCCGGGTCCTGGCCCACCACCGTGACGAACTCCAGCTCGCCGCCGTCCTCCTGGCCCAGATGTTCGCTCACAGCCAGCAGAACGAGGAGGGTGGCGATGCCGCCGCCGCGGCGTACCGCGAGCTCCAGCACGGCAACCACATCCCCGCCCTGCGGGTGGCCCACCTGCTCATCGAGGGGCAGATGCGGGGGTGAGGTCGAGGCGCGGCACGTGTGGGCGGCCGAGGCCGGACTGACGCAGGTCGCGTTCGGCGAGTGGAACCCGGTGCCGGCGAACACGGTCCGGTGGCTGCTTGTCCTGACCTGCCCGGTCGTAGGGTACCCGCGCGCCCGGGCCGGGGCCCTGATCCGGGCGCTGGAACTGGCACGGGCTGGGACCTGCACGAGTACCGCTATTCGGGCCTCACACATCTCGGGGAACAGGGCGCGTCGCTGCTGATGCTGCCGGCGAAGTCCCGGCACCGGAAGGCGGACAATGTGCGCCAGTACTTCAAGCCCTCCCCGGAGGCGATCGCCGAACTGCTCGCCCCCGGCGACGCGCGCCGTTGAATCGCAGCCCCGGGAGGACGCTGATGTTCCAGCCAGGTACGACCGTGCAGTACACCGCCCCGTGCGAGCACTGGGGCGCCTACGCCAGCGTCGCCGCCGAACTGGGCGACGGCGAGACCTACACCGTGGACCTGCTTCCGCCTCGCTCGGGCACCGCGGTCTGCGGGCACAGCAGCGTGGTCCGTGTCTGGGACGCTCCGGCCGAGGACGTCCTGCCGGCGGTCCGCCCCGGCGGGACACTCCCGATCCCCGGCTGCGTGCCGTGTTCCGGAAGCGGCACCCGGCGCTTCCCACGCCGAGTGTCGGCTCCCCCGCCGAGGGGGCGGTCGTAGCCGTCTGGCGCCCTGAGTACAGCCCCCACGACGCCCCGGACGGGTGGACCCCCATCGGAGAGGGCGCCCACCGGGCCGTCATCCTCAACCCTGCCCGGACGACCGTCCACAAGATCGAAACCGAAGCCGGCCGTAATCGCCGTGAGCACTGCACCTTGCGCGGCCTGCGCCGGCAGGGGTACGCCTACGCTCCGCCCACCACCCTGTGGACCAAGCCTTGCCCTGGCCGCGACGTGAACGTACTGGCCATGCCGTACCTGCCCAACGACGGCACCACGCCGACGAACGCGTGCCCCCGGGCCGGGGTGGTGGACCTCAACCCCGAAAACATCACCGTCTGCCACGGCCGGTACTGGCTGATCGACGCCAGTGGCCCGTAAGAAGCCCCGCCCTCGATGCTCGCCGAGGCCGGAACCGGCCTCCACCTGGAGCCTCTCGGGTGGTTGGGGGTGTCCGGGGTGCAGGGGCTCGTTGGCCCTGATCTGAGCGACACCCCACCTCCGGGCAGGACACAACGCTGTTGGAAAACCAGCGCAACGGGACGATGTGACAGCAATGTTCCTCCGACCCCGATCAAAGAAGCGCGCGATGCGGGACGCCCGCCGCCAGCGCGGAGGCCGAGGTTGAGCGGGTCATGCGGCTGTGGGACTGGGCGATCAACACGGGACTGATGGCCGGTGGTGCCGAGGTGAAATATCACCTGGGCCTGGACGGCACCGTGCTCTCCGTCGCGCTCGGCAGGAGCGGGCAGGCGCTGGCCGACGGCGAACGGCTCAGTCCCTCGGTGGCTGAGGGTCTGCGGGAGCAGATGCCGCTGCTGGCGGGGATGGTCAGCTTCTACGAGAACAACCAGCTCGCCGGTCGTGGCCTGGACGGAGCGCCCGAGGACGGCGTCATGCCCCCGGCGCCGCGAGCGCGTTGGTACGCCGCAGATGGTGAGTCATGCCGACGGGGCGGAGCGGGGCTGGACATCCATCCGCTCGGCGACGGTGTTCACCGCGTGGGCGCGGACGTTGCGTACGCCGATGTCCTCCTGGACGGGGTCCAGGTCGAAGACGTCGGCCAACGCCGCGGTCTGCTCGGGAGGCGGTGCCTGGGTTGCCGGTGATGCCATCTCCACTCCCTCCACTCAGGCCTCCCGGCCTCGGTGCCGGAAGGCGCGGATCCGGACCGCCCCGGGGCGGGGCAGGCCCGAGACGTTACGTGATCACCAGACGGACGCTGGGCTTGTCGACGGTCACCCCACCGGGCGGGGCAGAGTCCTGACCGTCGCGGCGGAAGGCGCGGACGACGGGCTCCCCCACCCCCCCTGGCCTCACGGTCGAAACGCCGGACCGCGCCGGCCAGGCAGGCCGCGAGGCGCTCACGGTCTGGGCCGTGGGCAATCACACCCAGCTCATAACGCTCCTGGGCCGCCCGCGGCGCACGGCGCAGCGTGGCCCACTGTGGGAGCCGCGTACATCTCCCCTGCCCTGCTCGTGGTGGACCTGGTCGCGGCCGGTCATGTCCCGGCCGAGGCGGAAGGCGTCGGGGCCGACTGCCCTTCCTGGTACGAGGCCCCGCCCATGGCACTGGACGCCTTCTCCCACGCGCACGCGCACATGTGCCAAGCGGCGGCCGGGCGGCGGCCTGGGGAGGCCTGGCTCGCCGCCGTGGCACGCGCGGCAGCGGACCGGTAGGCCCACCGGGCCGGAATCCCCCTCCCACTGCCCTGAGGCACGCCGTCACCGCCGGGCAGCGAGAGCCGAATCGAGACATTCTCCGCGGTTCGACGGCCGGAACAGCCAGTGATCATGCAATGTGAGAGCGCCCGGTCTGTCGAGGTAAGGGGAATCTTGGTGGCTGAGAGCCAGAGCGGAATTGGCACCGGTGGGGCACACGGCAAGCCGGATCCGGAGCTTGGGAAGGGAACGCCGCCGCCCGGGAATGCGGACGGGCAGGTAGGAAACCCGCCGCCGCCTACCGGGAAGCGGCGGAAGTAAGGGTGTCGGCGGACGAGTTCGCACCGCTGCGCAGCCGGCTCGCACGCGTGATGGACGACCAGGGCGGCTGGCCGGAGGATTCTCCGTGGGTTCGGGATGCTGTCGAGGCCGTGCCGCGTCATCACTTCGCGACGGACCGGGTATGGACGTGGGACGGCTCCCGCTATGCCCCGGTCGACCGCGAGACCGATCCAGGGCGCTGGGCGGAACTGGTCTATCCTGCCAGTCCCCTTGAGGCCACGATCACGCAGATAACGCAGGGGCTGCCGTCCTCAAGCCTGTCGTGTCAGTCGGTCGTGGTGGACATGCTCGACTCGTTGATGGCCGAGCCTGGGCACCGGGTGCTGGAACTGGGCACCGGCATGGGCTGGAACGCGGCGCTGCTGACCGCGCGGGTGGGCTCCGGACGCGTGACCAGTGTCGAGGTGGATTCCCTGCTCGCGGACGCCGCGCGTGAACGTCTCGCCGCGATGCGTGCGGGTGCGAGGGTGGTGGTCGGCGACGGTGCCGCCGGCCGGCCGGAGCGCGCGCCGTACGACCGGCTCATCGCTACGTACGCGGTCGATGAGGTGCCGTGGGGGTGGGTGGAGCAGACACGGCCTGGCGGACGGATCGTCACCCCCTGGGGCAGGCTCGGCCACGTGGCCCTCACCGTCGCCCCGGACGGAGGCTCGGCCACCGGCTGGGTGCAGGGCCTGGCCCAGTTCATGCCGGCGCGCGGCACCGACCAGGGCCGGACACTGAGCGAAGTCCGCGGTGACACGATGCCGGACATCGGGGGTTCCTTCGCCCGCCAGGACCTGCTGCCGCTCCACGCCGACGTGAGCCTGCTCTTCGCTCTGCGCGTCCTGCTCCCCGATGTCCGGATCACGACGAAGGCCGACAAGGCCGCCGTGACGGCCTGGCTGCACGACGGCCGGTCCTCCTGGGCCACGCTCGTCACCCAGGAGGACGGCCGTGTGGTGGCGTATCAGGGCGGCCCCCGCCGTCTGGCCGACGAGACCGACCAGGCGTGGCAGAGATGGCAGAACGCGGGCACACCGAGCCTGTGGGACTTCGGCATGACCCGTACCCCGTACGAGCAGTACATCTGGAGCGGCAACCAGGAATCCGGGCCACGCTGGTCACCTGTCTCGCAACCCGCACGAATCGCATGAAGCCCAACAGCCTCAGACCGGGATCGGCGGGTGGCGATGTCTACGTGCCCTCCTGCTGGGTCAGCAGTGAATCGTCCGGCTGCGCGAGCTGACGGGTGGAGATGTCCGGGGCGGACGGCCGCGCGTTCATTACAGACGTGAGCCGAACGCGATGCGGGCCATCAAGCGGTAGCCGCTGTCCAGCGCGGCCTGTCCAGTTACTTGTCACCAGCGGGCGGGCCGCCCCTACTGGCCGCCATGAGCGACCGGTTGCCGGTCGGCGACCGTCACGGCTACACGCGGGGCGTGGACACGTTGGTCGCCCGCGCGGCCGCACCGAGCTCGCCCGGACGCGACTTCGCTCGCGCGTTAGGCGACGGCGGTCCAGTGCCAGGGGCGGGGCCCTCGGTGGCCTCTTATGCAGGCGAGACGGTGGTGTGCCTGTTCCACTGCGCGGGGGTCGTGGTCGGCGATCTGCAGGGCGAAAGTGACCAGGCGTAGCTCGCGGGTGCTGCGCATGGTGGGGTATGCGGCCCACTGCCGTACGTCGTATCCGTAGACGGCGCTGAACTGTTCGTATTGTCGTGGGGGCAGCGAGCCGAATGTGTCGGCGGCTATGGCTGTGGAGGTCAGGTCCCATTCTCGTCGGCCGAGTGCGGTCCGTTCGAAGTCCATGAGGTAGCGGGTTCCGTTTTCGGTCACGACGCAGTTCCCGTTCCATGCGTCGCCGTGGATGACGCAGAGGGGGTGGCCCTCGGGGAGGTGCGTCCATGTGCTGCGGAGCTGGGCGAGGTGTTCGTGGAGGAATGCACGGTCGTCGTCGTTGAGGGAGCGTGTGGCGGCAAGGCGTTCCGGGATCCGTACGAACGGGTCCATCGTGCCGAGATGAAGGTTTTCCGGCACGGGGAGTTGGTGGAGCTGGGCCAGCAGCGGGGCGAGGTCTGTTTCGTTGCCCGGTCGGTGCGGGGGGAGTTCCTCCCAGAACGTGGCTGTTCTTTCTCCCGCCCGTACTGGCTGCTCCATGGGGAGAGGTCGGACTGCGGGCACGCCGTTTTCTGCCAGCCAGCGGGCAACTGCGACCTCGCGTGCTGCTGCCGCGTCCTGGCCGGGCCGGGCGATGCGTACCACTACGCCACCGGGAAGGCGCCAGAGATCGTTCTCAGCGAGGCGGATGGGTTCCGCGTCCGCCGCTGACATGCCGACGCCCGCAGTGATCTGCCGGAGGGCGGCGAACGACTCTTCGGTGCGGGATGTGGTCATGGGCGGACCGTGGCCGCTATGCGCGCGCGGAGTTCCGCCATCCCGGGCCGCCGGTACTTCCTGGATGCCTGTGCCAGGTCGCCGACGTCGTCGATGGCGCGTTTGGAACGGAGCTGGCCGACCTCTGCCAGAGCGGTGTTCGCGATGTCGATCGCTTCCTGGGGGTCCCCGGTCCTCATGATCAGTGTGGCGAGTTTCGTGCCGGACAGGGCGCGTGAGCGTACATAGGCGTCTGTGTGCCCTTCGATGGCGGTCCTGAGACGGTCTGCTGCCATGTGTGTCGGCCGGCCTGGCAGAACGGCGAGATCGAAGAGCGCGTGGCCGGTGTCTCCGTGGTGCTGAGCGTGGTCGTAGTACGCCATCCAGGGTGCGTCCTCGCCTGATCTGGCCTGGGCGAAGATCTCGTCCGAGCGTCCGATGGCGGCGAGTGTCTCCTGCTGCCGGTTCTGCATCTTCGCCAGTGCCCTGGCACGGGCGTTGTGCAGCATCGCTTGTTCGCGCGAGGTCAGCCGGTCGGAGCGAAGGAGCCCGTTCTCGGCGTGGGTGAGCCCGTCGTCCGGCATTCCGCACCACGTCGCGTGTCGCGAGCGCCAGTTCAGGGCGTTGGCGCGCAGATGCCAGTTGTCTGCGGCTTCGGCGCAGCTGGTGCCGAAGGCGAGGAGCCGGGCTGCGTCGTTGTGTTCGTATGCGTCGAAAGCGCTCGCGCCCATGACGATGGCCAGGCGTCCTACGGCGGTGAAGAGGTCTGCCCGCAGTTCTGGCGGGCACTGCACGTTCAGGAGGGCTTTGGCCCAATGGAGCTGGCCGATGGATGCTTCGCGGACGATGCCCCCGCCGCCGTAGAGATTGTCCCATTTTCCTAGGACGGTTGAGGCGGCCTGGACCTGCTTGATGTCCTCCGGGCTGATGAGCGCGGGAAGAGGGCTACGTCCGAGGTCGGGGACGAGTTCGGTGAAGGCGGCGGGCGCGAGGGCGGTGAGTCCTCCCAGGGCGATGAGGTTGCGACGGTCCACCGGGGGCACGCTCCCATCGCTGCCGGGTGAAGGATCCTTCGTGAGTGTGCCCGCGGAACGGGTGCGGGACTGGCGACGCCCAGCACGGGGCTTCAAGTTGTCCGCATCAGCCGCTTCCTCTTTGACTCTGCGCCAGAGTCTGATCAGAGCTCCCCCGGCGTCGAGGGCTGCGTCGATCTGCTCTGCGAGGGCTGTCCCGCATGGCCGTTCGCACTTCTCGATTCGCTCGATCGCGGTGCCGCTGAGGTGCACTTTTTCACCGAGTGCTGCCGATGAGAGGCGCCGCACTCTGCGCCAGTTGCGCAGTTCGACGCCGAACCACGCACGGACGGAATCGGTGTCGTCCAGGGGACGTGGTCGCTGTGGCATGGCTTCCCCCTCGGGCACCTGATGCGGACAATTTTCTGTTCTCAAATTGTCCGCATCAGAAGTGGATTTCGGTGGAGCTTTCGGCGGTCTGATCGATGGTTCGCGGGGTGGCCGGTGGCTCCGCTGGTGTCCGCCGGCTCTCGGTACTCGGGCCGCGCGGGCTACCGCTGCGGGAGGTCGGTATCGGCTACGGCTCTGGTGAACCGGGCCCATGCGCGGGCTGAAAAGGTGACGAAGGGACCGTCACAGTTCTTTGAGTCGCGGACCAGGACGATTCGCGGCATCTGGGCGCACTCCAGGCACTCGTTGTTGGGGGCGCCGCTGTAGGTGCTCTTGAACCAGTTGGGGGGCTTCTGTGGCACTGGATCTTCCTCGCTATGTCTGGGTGCGGTGGGTATGAAGGACCTCGGCGATCAACTCGGCCGAGGAGTCGGGGTCCAGCGCCTCCTGGCGCAGGTAGGTGAAGGCGTCCGCGTATTTCTCGCGGGCGCTTGCCTCTTCAAGGAAGAGGGAGCCGACCGCGTTCTCCAGGTAGATGACGTCCAGGTCAGGGTTGGTGCCGCCATACCGGATGAAGGGATTGAGCGCGGCGACATAAGCTCCTGCCGCCAACGGCAGGACCTGGACGGTGATACCCGGGTCCTGGCCGCGTTTCAGGAGGTGGCCGAGCTGGTCCGCCATTACAGCGGGTCCTCCGACGAGACGGTGCAGGACCGCTTCGTCGAGGACCACCTGGTACCGGGGCGGTGAGGGACGGTCGAGGATCTGCTGCCGCTGCATCCGTACGGACAGGTACTCGTCCACGTCCTCGGGCGACAGGCCGGGGTCGGGTGTCGTTCTGATCGCCCTGGCGTAGTCCAGCGTCTGCAAGAGGCCGGGAACCACCCCGACGCTGAGGTGGTCGATACGCGACGACTCATGCTCCATGGCGAGCAGCAGCCGCATGTTGTCGGGGAGTTTCCCTGCATAGGGAACCCACCAGGCGTCCGTGTTCTTGCTGTGTTTCGCCAGGTCGATCAGGGCGTCCCGCTCCTTGTCGGAGGTGCCGTAGACCTGGCACAGCAGAGCGACATAGCTCCAGCGGATGTTTCCCTTGCCCCGTTCGTACCGGCTGACGGTCGCCTTCGACACGCCCGCTCGGATTCCGGCTTCCTCTGCCGTCAGTCTGTTCTTGGAACGGAGTGCCAGGAGTCGCTGTCCGAGCAGCCTTCGCCGGGCCTCTGGCCCTACTCCCTCAACCGGTTCGCGCTCCGTATCTGAATCGTTCGGGTCCTTCGTCATTGGGGTGCCCTTCTTCGACGAATGCGGACGGTCAGAGGGTCGCCCCGGGCTGCATGGCTCCCTCAACGAAGCTACACGGCGGAACGCCTGTAGGTAACGCTCACGGTGTAACGCTCATGCGGACACTTTCTGTGCGAGAGATACAAGGTGAGCGGTCCCGCTGCAATACTCCACCTCGATCGCTACCACGAGCATTTGGCCCGCAGCTCCCAGTGATCGCCATGTGAGTGTCGCCCCACGACAAGGGACCGCGATGATCCAGCCCACGCACAGCAACTCCCCCAAGTGGCCCGCCCGGCATACCGACCGCCGTTCCGCCAACGCGCATCTGGCCGTCGGGGCATTCGCGGCAACCGAGCATCAGGCCTCGGCCGTACGCGAGATGCTCAGAACGGAGCTGGAGAGGCTCGGCCAGAGCGCGCTGGCCGACGACGGCCTGCTGGTCACGGACGAGCTCTTCGCGAACGCGGTACAGCACGGCTCGCACGACGCCTCCGACACCGTCACGGTGAGAGTCCAGTGGAGCGATCGCACGCTACGCGTGGAAGTAAGCGATGCCTCGTCCACACCCCCATGCCTTCGGGACGCCTCGCTGCTCGATCTGAGGGGACGCGGCCTGCCTCTTGTTGAAGCGCTGAGTGAGACGTGGGGAGTCGACATCGCCCCACACGGCCAAAAGGGGAAAACAGTGTGGTTCACGCTCTGCCCGATGGCCCCGACCACAAGTCATCCCACGGTTCGGCGTGGTCAGCGTCCCACTGACGCAGGCGATGCGTACCCGGGATGCAATCCTGCCGGCGGAACGGGGAGCACGCCCCGGCGGGCACCAGCGCATCCGCCCCTGCGAAAGCGCGTTTCCGATGCCTGATCTACCCGTCCCGGCCCTTCCACCAGGTCGTGACCGCCGTCTCCGAGGGGCCGTACTTCCAGGCCGGAATTGACGCGTTGAACGCGTTGAACGCATCCGCCGTCCGTCCGGCCTGGGCGCGCCGGGCGCAAGCGAGTTCACTGATCACGTCGGGCAAGGAAGTGCTGACCGAATGCCACGGTCTCGGTTCCTGTGTCGGCATGCCGGTCCTGTCCGGCGCCACCGCGTACAGGCAGGTACGGCCGGTCTCCGTCCGGCGTGTAGACGGGCCCGTTCCTCCGCCCCGGGAGCCTGCTGGCTCCGGGGGAACGGGCGAGGCGGCACGACGGTGAGCGTCGCCTCCCGGTCGCCGTGTGGTGATTCCCGCGGCGGCCGGTCCACCGCGAGCCCCCTGCTCGTCACGAACCACATCCTGACCGTCATCCCGACACCGATGAGGATTCATGGCCGACCAACCCCCAGGAGCTGTTCAACCTCGTTCACAGGTCGCCTCCAAGAACCGTTGTCTCCGGGAACTGGCTGTAGGGCCGGGTCCTGGAGCCGGTCGTGAAACGGGTCCCTTCGCCTCCGGTTTTGCTGCGGCTCGCTGTGACCGCGACACAGCGCCGGCCCGCGAACCGGGGTGAGGGGAGCGGCGCCGCCGCCCGCCACGGACAACCCCCGAGCCGATGGCGTGAGCAGGCAGCGTCCCGGCCGCCCCTCTTGGGGGAGGGGCGGCCGGCCCCGGACCTACCTACCGGCACCCGAGATCAGCAGTGACGTACGTACAGAAATGAGAGGGCTCGAGTGAACGGCAATTCCCCGCCCGCGCTGGCCGCTTCCGTGCCGGAGGGCATCCGGCCGGTGGCGGTGACCGAGTGGGACGAATGGTTCCGCAGCGGCGTCCCGCACAAGGTGAGCGACTACGAATCCGCCCAGTTCTACAGCAGGGCCCATCCGAAGCGGGGCTGGCGGGCGGTGGACATCGGGTGTGGTCACGGGCAGTGGACGCGTCAGCTCGTCCGGTGGCAGATGCGCGTGACGGGATACGACTACTCGACCGTCGCGGTCGAGCAGGCCCGTAGGACGATGAGTCACGCACGGCTTTACTACGAGGTGTGGGACGTCACTGCGGATTCGATCCCGGTCGGGATCGAGCCGGGCAGCGTCGATCTGGTGACCTGCCGCCTCTCTCTGGCCTACCTCGACATGGCGCGCTTCCTGGGCGATGCCGGCCGGTGGCTCTCCCCACACGGGGTTTTCTACGCTCTGACGCCGGTCGAACGTCCGGGCGGCGAGCCCTCCCGCTGGTACCACCGGGGCCTGACCGAGGAACAGATCACCGCCCTCGGACGGGGATGGTCGTCCCGCACGACCTACACCGTGGGCAGCTACCGGGCGATCCTGCTGCGCGGGTACGGCCGGTGACCCGCGTATCCCGTGCTACCAGCCCGGCGGCCCCGTCCCGTGCCGGAAGGGGACGGCCCGAGCGTGACGGCGTCCGCGGACGGGTGAGCCTGGACGGCTTCCCGCTCAGCCGGCCTCTGCTGGTCCACCCCGTCGTCACCGACCTGCCCTGCCACGCGCTTCCCGTACCGGAGTCCTCGCCATGACCGCCGCCTGCCTCTGCCTCGCCCCGTCACAGACGGACGCCACCGCGCCCGACGCCGACCGTCCCGAACACAACGAAAACCCCCCTCTCGATCTTGCCCAGATCCTCGACCTCCAGGAGGCCGAAGTCCCCGGCACCGCAGGCGCGTTCCAGCACTTCTTCAGCGACGTGTGACCAACCCGCCCCGATCCCGCTCCCTACCTCTTCCCAGCAAGAAGACCGAGGCGACATGAGCTCCCGCTCCGCTTTCCGCGCCCAGCCCAGCATCATGGTGCGCTCCGTGCTCCTCCATGGCCTCCCGATCCCGCCAGCGCCCGACCTGACCCAGCACACAGCGACCGCGACGGCGTCCTCGCGGCGCTGGGTGCTGGAGATCTGGAGCATCCCGCAGATCGCGGCCGCCGTCCGGTACGCGAGCCCCGACCTCGCCCGCGAGATCGACGGCCTCGAGGAACGGCCCGCAGACGCCGAAGGGCTGCGGCGGCTCGTCCTGTCCCTGCTCGGCTACGTCCTGCGCCTGTCGTACCGCGTGACGCCGTTCGGCCTGTTCGCCGGCGTCGCCGAGGGCCGCTTCGGGCCGGTGGCCGACGCGCGGTGGGGTGAGGACCATCAGGCGGTCAGCCGCGCGGACGGGAAGTGGCTTGCCGCCGTGGTGCAGCAGCTCGAATCGGTCCCGCAGGTGCGGCGGTGTCTGCGGGTCATGGCCAGCAACGTCCTGCGTGTCCGCGGTGAGCGGCTGGTCCTGCCCTGGCAACAGCGCGCGCTGGACGCGGAGGGCACGGCCGTGCACGAAGTGTCGGTCCGGTACACCGCGGCGGTCGAGGCCGCCGTGCGGATGACGGCCACTCCTCTGCCGTACCGCGACGCGGCCGGCAAACTCGCCGCATCCCACCCCGAGTTCGGCGTGCGGGGGTCCGAGGAACTGCTGGACCTGTTGATCTCCCGGCGGATGCTGCTGACCAGCCTCCAGCCCTCGGGCACCGACATCGACGCGCTCGCACATGTGGTGCGTGAGCTGGACCTCGCCGGCATCGCGCCGTACGGCCCGGCGGCGGAGCTGATCGCGATGCTCCAGGAAATCCACACGCAGATGTCTGCCCTCAACCGTCAGCGCCCCCTGCCGCTTGCGGAGGCGGAGCGTCGCCGGGGCGCGATCGCGGGGCGGATGCGTCAGGTCGTCGACCAGCCCTCTCCGCTGGCCGTGGACGTGCGGATGGACGCGGAGGTGACGGTTCCCCGGGCGGTGGCCTGGGAAGCCGAGGCGGCGGCCGGCGTTCTGGCCCGCGTCACGCCGGAACCGCTGGGCACCCAGGCGTGGATCCGCTACCGCGACCGCTTCCGTGCGCGGTACGGCGACGGCAGCCTGGTGCCGCTGCTGGACCTGCTGGACCCGCACACCGGGCTCGGCCTGCCCGAGGACTACCACGGCACCGTGCGGGCCCCGCAGCCGGACACCGTGCGCCGCGACCAGCTGCTGGTAGCCCTCGCGCAGCGTGCCGTCGCCGACGGCCAGGACCTCGTCCTCGACGAGGACCTCATCGAGGAGCTCGCCGGTCCCCGCGCCGCCGGAGCCGAGACCGCGCCCGCCCACCTGGAGCTGGTCGGCTCCGTCCACGCCCCCAGCACGCAGAAACTGAACGCTGGCGAGTTCGCCTTCCAGGTACGCCGTATCGGCCGCGGATGGGGAAATTTCAGCGGCGGCCGCCTCGCGGCCCTCCTTGCCGGCCAGGACTCACCCAGCGAGCTGCTGGGCACGCTGGCCCGCCGACCGACCGCCGTTTTGGGGGCACTGCCCGTGCAGCTGTCCTTCCCCGCGCTGATGCCGGAAGCAATCCACATCACGCACACACCACGTCTGACCGCACCGCTGATCTCCCTGTCCGAGTTCCGTGAGGGCGACCCCGGCGTCATCGCGCCCGGCGACCTCGCCGTGATCTGCCATCAGGAGCGGCTGCACCTGGTCTCGCTCTCGCGCGGCCAGGTACTCGAGGCCGCGATCCCGCACCCGCTCCAGCTCGAATGCCAGACCCCGGCCATCGCCCGGTTCCTCGACGAGATCCAGCGCGGCCAGAGCTGCCGGCTCATTGGCGGTATCGGCCACCTGCACGCCTGGGACTGGGGCGCCGCCCGGCACCTGGCCGTCCGCCCCCGGGTGCGCACCGGACGCAGCATCCTCAGCCCGGCCACCTGGCGCCTCGCACACGCCGGCCTGCCCGGCCCGGGTGCCCCCGCCGGCAAGTGGGAGGAGGTCTTCGCCTTACTGCGCGAGCGGTGGCGGCTCCCCCGTCACGTCTACCTGGAGCATTTCGACACGCCGCTGCGTCTCGACCTGGAGCACCCGGCCCACCGCGCGCTGCTGCGCTCGCACCTGGAGCGGCCCCGACCGTTTGGACAGCTCACGCTCGTGGAAGCCGAGCCGCAGGACGCCTACGGCTGGTGCGGCGGCCGGCCCCACGAGATCGTCACCTACCTGTCCTCCACGGCGTCGCGCCGGCCGGCTCCGGCCGTCCGCGACGCTCCGCTTACGAGACGCGATCAGGCCCACCTGCCCGGCGCCTCCCCATACCTGTGCGCCAGGCTGTACTGCCAGCCGCAGGTCCGGCACGCCCTGCTCGTCGACCATCTGCCGGCACTCTCCGCGGATCTCCCCCGTTCCATCTGGTGGATCACGCCCCGCGACGAGGACGGGCTGCCGCACACCGAGCTGACCATCCGCCTCGACGACCCCTCGCGGGCCGCCGACGCGATGCGGACACTCGGCGGGTGGGCCGCCCACCTGGTCGACGCCGGAGTCATCAGCGACGTCGCCCTCGTCCCCTACCGGCCGCACGCCGGCCCGTGGGGCAACCGGAAGACCCTGACAGCCGCGGAAGAGGTCTGGTCAGCCGACTCGGCCGTCATAGCCCACCAGCACGCCCACCAGCGCGCCTTGCCCTCTCAGCCGGTACTCGCCGCAGCGAACCTCGCAGCGATCGCGGCCGGCCTCCACCAGGACATCACGGACGGAATGCGCTGGCTGTCCGCTCAGCCAAAGCCGGCCGCCGCGGAACGGCTTCCCAAGACGCTGCTGCAGCAGGCGCGTGCGCTCGCCTCCCCGGACGACGACTGGGCCGGGCTGCGCCGAACTCCCGCCGGCCAACTCCTCGTCGAGGAGCACTGGGCGGCACGGCACGCGGCCCTGAGCAAGCACCGCGCCGCGCTCGACACGGCACAGCACACCGACATGGACGCCGTACTGCGCAGGCTCCTGACCACACACCTCCGCCTTGCCGGTCAAGGCCCCGACGGCACCGCCTGGCGCCTGACCCGAGCGATCGCCCTGGCCCGCACACGGCCCCGCCGACAGGGGAGCTGACCAACCCGACCACCCGCACCACACCCAAACGGGCCCTCTCCCCGGTCTTGCCGCGGCTCCCTGCGCCTGTGACACAGCGCCGGCCCGCGAATCGGGGTGAGGGCAGCGACGCCGCCTGCCACGGGCAACCCCCGAGCCGATGGCGTGAGCCGTCCTCGGACAACCGCAGCCTCCGCACAGCGAACAACACCCAGGCCGACATGGACAGGCGAACGAAACCCGTGCATGTAGCACCGAAAGGCCCCCCTGTGACAACGAGTTGGACATCAAAGACACCCGTAACGCTGATCGGCACAGTCGCGGCACTTCCCGGCGGGACGGTCACCTCGCCGTACCGCACGGGTGCTGCCGGCACGGAGGATCCGCGGTGACAACGGCCCTGTCCCTGCCCTTCACACCAGTCGCCGATCCGTTCGGCGCCTCGGACACCTCCGAGGTTTCCTCAGCATGGAATGTGGACCTCGCCGGGAACCCCAATGCGCTCTTCGGAAGGGAAGCCCACCGGGAGCTGAGCACCGTCGCGCTCCCCGTGCAGATGGGTCTCGCGGTTCTTCAGGGACTCAGGCTGGAGCACCGTCGTGTGGGGCCGGGTCTCCTGTGCGGGACACACAAGGTCATAAAAATCGCCGTTACCTCGTGGCCGTTCCGTCTGGACGGTGTGATGACGGTGCGTCTGGGGTCCTTGTGGTGTCCGCAGGCGTGGAGGCAGTGTGACGGGCAGTTGCAGTTACTCTCCCCCTGGCGTGCTGAGCGGGCCGAACTGACCGACGCACGGGAGCTGTACGAGGTTGTCCGCAGGATGCGGGTGCCGGGGCAGGCGCCGCGCGCGGTCGGACAAGTCCGGCCGCCGTTTCCGAGAGGCGGCTGAACAGTGGCCGTGTTTTCTGTCAATCCGCCCGGTGGCGTTGTCGGCGGCCGCTCTTGTGCGTGTCGAGTTCATGCCGCCCCTCGCCCGGGCGCTGGAGTGAGATGGTGGAGGGGCGCATGACGCGCGCAGGTCACGAGGACGGTGTTTCCCGGGTGTCCAAGGCCGCCATCCTGGCGGCTCGTGGGGAAATGCGGGCCCTGGGTATGGGTGCTGAGCAGATCGCGAGCGAGCTCCTCCGCATGCACGGGCTGCGGCCCCGGCTCGCGTACCGGCATGCTCACGGGTGGACCCAGGAGGAGGCCGCCCATCAGATCAGTCTCCAGTTCGAGGGAGGCGAGCCGCCGGACGAGCAGGGCACGGTGTGGGCAAGTCAGGTGTCCGGGTACGAGTCGTGGCCGGCGGGCGGGCGTCAGCCGCCGCTTCATCATCTGCGCCTGATGGCCCTTGCCTACGGCACGTCTGTGGGCAATCTGCTGGACCGACAAGATTATGAGGCGCTCTCCGAGGACGAACTGGCGGTCTACCTGGCCCCTCCGTTATCGCCCGCCGTCCCCGGTCGGCCAGCGGCGGAAGGTGCTGAATCGAGCCCGTATCCGGGTGACAGGGGCCGCCGGGCCCCTGCGCTGCCGTACCCCAGGGGTTCTGCTCACCGCAGGGCGGCGCTGTCGCGGCGTTCCGCTGAAGACTCTGGCGCAGACGCCCCTGGAGCGGTGGCCGGGGATCGCTCTGGAGTCCGACTGCGTGTATCGCGCACACTGGAGGTCTTCGACGATTGGGACGACCTCATGCGGCGGCGGGCTCTTCTCACAGCGGGCGGCGCTTCTGCCGCCGGCGTGCTGGCGCCGCAGCTGTTCGCCGCGGTGCCGCTGGGCGGGGAGCGCACGGCGCCGGAGGTGTTTGCCGCGCGTGGGCAGATCACGGACAGTTTTCGCAGGCTGGACAACCTTCTCGGTGCGGCCAGCGTGTACGAGCAGGCGTACGACCATCATCGCCGTCTGATGATGTGGCACCGGGCCGCTCCCGCAGCGGACCGCGCTCAGGTGGCGGCGCTGGTGGCGGATTCGGGCGCGCTGATGGGCTGGCTGAACGTCGATCTCGAGCAGTACGCCGAGGCCAGCCGGTGCTATCGGGAGGCTGCTGAGGCTGCGGCCGACGCCGGTGATGACAGCATGTACGCCTATCTGATCAGCCGGATGAGCCGGGTCCTGGCGGACTGCGGGCTGCATCGGGACGCGCTGCGTTTCGCGAACGCGGCGGCAGAGCACGCGGCGGGCGGCGGCCACCTGCTGGTGGGTTCGTGGGTCGCGGTCACCCGTGCCTACGTTCATGCCTGCCTCGGGGCCGAGCGGGCCTGTCTCAGTGACATCAACGAGGCTGAGCGCCGGCTGGCGAAAGCTGTGGCGCAGGGCGAGCCCACGCCGCCGTGTCTGGCGTATTTCGACGAGGTACACCTGGAGAAGTGGACGGGCTACGCGCTCATGCAACTCGGAACGGGCCGGTGGACAATGCGGGCGCAGGCCGCTCTCGAGCGGACGGCGGCCCGGTGGTCGGGGGACCTGGTGCGCGGGGCGGCCGAGGTGAGCACGGCGGTGGCCGCGTCGCGGATTGCACAGGGCGAGATCGAGGAGGCTGTCCGGTGGACACGCCAGGCATACGACGTGGCGGCCAGTACCCGTTCCGCCCGCAATCTGCGGCGCGTCGTCGCCGTCCGCGCACAGCTTGCCGAGCACCGGATGATTCCGGCTGTGCGGGAACTGGACGAGTACCTTCTGACACCGCCGGGTAGCGTCAGCGTGTGACACGCCGGGATGCCGTCCTCCTCCTTGTGCTCGGTGCGATCTGGGGGGCGGTTTTTCCCCTTGGATCGGTGGTTCTTGAGGAGTTGGCGCCGCCTGTCGTCATGGTGGCGCGGACCGGTCTGTCGGCCCTGCTTCTCGTTCCGGTCGCGCTTCGTGACGGTGCCTTCGTCCGCGAGTGGCGCCGTCACCCCGGCTCGCTGTTGACGGCCTCGGTGCTGCAGATGACGTTGCCGATCGTGCTCCTCACGATCGGTCAGCAGCATGTGGCCGCCGGGCTGGCCGGTGTCCTGCTGGGTACCCAGCCGGTGTGGGCGACGGTTCTGGCCGCCGCCGTCGAACGGCGGGTGCGTCCTGGTGCGGCCGTGGGGGTCGTTGTCGGGCTCGCCGGCGTGGTGCTGCTGTTCTGGAAGGATCTGGGCGGGGCTTCCGCTCCGGTCAGCGGCGCTCTGCTGGTCGCCGCCGCGGCCTGCTATGCGGCAGGAGCGATCTACATCCAGCGCGTCCTGACCGATGTCCACCCCATCACGGTGGCGGCGTCGGCCCTGAGTGTGAGCTGCCTCCTGCTGCTCCCCACGCTCGCTCCCGTTCCCGCCCGGTTCCCCAGCCCTGCTACCGCACTCTGGCTGACCGTGCTCGGGACGGTGGCGACCGGCGGCTCGCTGGCCCTCTTCTACGTGCTGATCGGCCGTGTGGGCGCCGTACGGGCGAATCTGCCCGCCTATCTGGCACCCGCTTTCGCGCTCCTCTACGACATTCCCCTGGGGCATTTTCCGACGGCGACCGCGCTCGGCGGCCTGGCCCTGATCCTGACAGGCTCCGCCGTAGCCGCGCACTCCCCCAGACACCAGGGAGAAGAACCTCTTCCACGCGCCACCTTGTGACAACGCCAGGGAATCCCGTGTTCGCATTATCAACAGTCAGAAACTCTCGGGCCTGGTTCGCCCTGTGCCTGCTTCCCGTGACCGCACCTCAGGTGTGTGCCGGTCGGCGTTGTTAAGTTCCGAGGCAGATGCTTGTTAAGTTTTGCGGCACTTACAGCACATCGTCGCAGGTCACAGGCTTGAGGACTGTTAAGACGGTGTCCTATGTGGTGAGTCGGGTGAGTCGTTTGTAGCAGCAGAGGGTGGCGGCGAGGCCGAGGAATGCGAGGTAGTTGCGGGGCTGGCGTTCGTAGCGGTGGTTGAGTCTGCGGTAGCCGGTCAGCCATGACATCGTGCGTTCGATGACCCACCTTCGGCGTCCCAATCGTTCGCCGGATTCGATGCCTTTGCGGGCGATGCGGACACCGATGTGTTTTCCGCGGAGCCATTTCCGCAGGTCAGGTACGTCGTATGCTTTGTCCGCGTGCAGCTTGCCGGGCTGGTAGTGCCAGCCGTTTTCGGGGTCGTGTCTCGTTTGGAGGCCGGCGACCATGGGCTTCAGGCCGAGGCTGTCGTGGGTGTTGGCGGCGGAGACGCCGACGACCAGGGGCAGTCCGTTCGCATCCGACAGGACGTGCATCTTGGAACCCGGTTTGCCCCGGTCCACGGGGCTCGGGCCTGTGAGTTCGCCCCTTTTTTGGCCCGGACGTGGGCGGAGTCGAGGACCACGCGGGACAGGTCGAGCAGACCGCACTCGTCGATACGGTCGATGACGGCCTCGTGCAGCCGGCCCCACACCCCGGCTCTGGATCACGAACCGGCGGTGAGCGGTCGACTTCGAGATCCCGAAGCAGGGCGGCAGAGCCCGCCAGGCACAACCGCTCACCAGCACATAGACGATCGCGGCGAACAGCGTCTCATCAGGCGTGTCCTGTGTCCCGCCGCCCTGCGGCCGCACCTTCGACGGAGGAATCAACGGCTCCGCGATCTCCCACAATCCGTCCGGAACAATCCAACTCCACGTACCCCGCCCCATGCCGAACTCAACGAGCCATCGCCACATAGGACACGGTCTTAAGACGTCGTTTCCTTTGGTCTTCGGTGATCGTTGACGGGACGTGGACCGTCTTGTTGAGCAGTTGGTGCCGGACGAGCTGTGGGAGCTGTTTCGGCGGGTGGTGCCACCGACCGTGGTGCATCGGCCGCAGGGCGGGGGCCGTCGGCGGGCCGGGGACCGTGAGGTGCTGGCTGCGATCGTCTTCGTAGCGACGTCGGGTTGCACCTGGCGCCAGCTCCCGCCAGTCTTCGGGGCTTGTTGGCAAACGGTGTACAAGCGGTTCGCGCGGTGGAGCAGTGAGCGTGTCTGGGCTCGGCTCTACCGGGTCCTCTTGGACGAGCTCGGCTCACGCGGGCAACTCGACTGGTCCAGGTGTGCGATCGACTCGGTGAGCATTCGTGCCCTCAAAGGGGGCATCTGACGGGACCGAATCCGACCGACCGCGGTAAGAAGGGATCGAAGATCCATCTGGTCTGCGAACGCACCGGTTTGCCGATCTCACTCGCGATCTCGGGCGCCAACCTGCACGACAGCCAGGCTTTGGAGCCCTTGATTCGAGGTATCCCACCAATCCGCTCGCGCCGTGGGCCGCGTCGGCGTCGTCCGGTCAAACTGCACGGCGACAAGGGCTACGACTACGATCATCTGCGCCGCTGGCTGCGCGAGCGCGGCATCGTGCCACGGATCGCCCGCCGTGGCATCGAGTCCTCCCAACGTCTCGGGAGCCATCGCTGGGTCGTGGAACGCACGATGTCCTGGCTTGCCGGCTGCCGTCGCCTGCATCGGCGATATGAGCGCAAGGCCGAGCACTTCCTTGCCTTCGCGGGTATTTCCACGGCCCTCATCTGTCTCCGGCGCCTCGTTCGTGCGGAGGCGCAGAATCCGGTCAGCATCGTGATCGTTGGCTCGTCCGGCCAAGCAGGTACTCAAGTCCGGCAATGCCAGCCAGAGGTCAGCCGCCGTGAAGACCCCACTTGTCAAGGCCGCCGTAGACATGGGCTTCAAGGCACCCCGGCGCGTCCATCCCGACGGCCTCGCCCCGGTACAGGGCGATGAGCGAGTCCTTGCCCCGCCACCAGGTGTCGGTCAAGCCTCGCACTTCAGGCACCGGTTCGTACCCTTTGAGGTCCAGGGAGTCGACGGCCTTACCGGTGATCCTCGTGATGGTTTTGGCCCAGCGTCTCGCATGGCTGGCCAGTGCCAACGACTCCACCCAGCCCTCGGTACTGGCATGCAGTGGCGCCCAGTGGTAACCGTGAATCCCGAACTCGCCGCCAGGACCGATCATGAATCCGTAGGCCATGGAATATCGGCAGTCCCCGGCCGGGATCCACCAGCCCTCAGTGGCCGAGCCCTCGGGAACGTCCGCGCCGAGGATGCGCGGGCCGCTCTCGTAAAACGGCGCCGGCGGCATCGCGAGACCGCCCCAACGGGCCTCGAAAGCCACTGCGCGATCGATCTCCGCGGCCGGGACACCATGCTTGATCCAAGCATCGCGGTGACGCTCGATGTCCTGCCGGGCAACGCAGATGCCCTCCGACTCGACGAACGTCTTGGCCCTGCGGGTCAAACCGGCTGGCGCGACCGGGACGGGCGATACGGGAGTGGCGGCCATCATGGCCTCGGAGTTTACTGGCGAGGTCCGGTAGCGCCTTGGACAGTAGCCCGCCAGCTCCGCTGTGGCCCAGGACCTGAACTCAAGCACCAACAAGCATGCTCAAGGGCCAACCTTCGTACTCAGTCACCCGTGCTCCCGGGACTGCCATAAGAAACGACGTCTAAGCCAGAGCAGACGCCCCACACCGCGGCAGCCCATGTCGGCCTTGTGGTCGCTGTCCAGCGTCTCGAACGATGTCATGTTCTCCGGAGTGAAGCCCACTCCGTTGTCCTCGACGCTGAAGCCGACGATGGGCTTCAACGCCGCGCGCCCTGGGCCGACGTGGCTGAAGTCGAGTGCTTCCTGCTGACTGCGCCGGATCTTGATGCTCAAACGACCGGGCTCCACGTCGTCGCCGAACCGGGCGTCGATCGCCTGGATGCCGTTGACCACGGCCTCCAGGAGCGGCAGAAGGGCATGGCTTTTCGGCAGACTCGTGTTCCGGACCCGGCCGGCCAGCGACGTGGTCAGCGCCATCGTCTTCCTCCTCGCTCCCAGGCCGCCCACCCTATCGGCGGGCCCGGAGCAAAGCGTGCTGGGCGGCCGAAGTACCGACGAAGTGACCTGCTCGCCACGGCCCGTTGCTGAACCCGCAGTCCGCCACCCGCAGCCCCAGCTGAAGCTGCCAAGTGCCTGGCTTGATATCCCGCCGACTCGCAGAGCCTAACCTGCCCGGCAAGCAGCCCGACACCCCATCAGAACGAGCGTCAAATGAGTGTCAGGAGCGTCATTTCAGCGTCAAGATATCGCCCGTAACGCCCACACCGCACATAATACGCACGGCCAAAACCGCAGGTCAGGAACCCTTCCTCACCGCTTCCAGGATCGCCACGCACTCCACGTGGTGCGAACCACGAACAGCACCTAGCGTCGGACGCACCGGCGCAACGACGCTTGCCGAACTTGAAGCGCTCGTCAAGCGAGCCGTGCTCGTCCCGCGGCCTGCGGCGGTCAGCCGTGGCGACCAGCCAGACAACACCACCGCATACGGGCGTCGGTATCCCGGGCAGTGCATCGTGGTGCCCGATGACGACCGGCTGCACGGCGGAGCGTCTCTGGCCAAGGCATGTATGGAGCTGGCCGCCGGCCTCGACTGAGCCAAGCGGGAGTGGCCGCCCGGAGGTCATCCATCGTGCCGCTGGCCTGATCGCACAGAAGACCGTCGCCGCCGCCCGCCCGGGGCGTACCCGCCGCGCCCGGTAACACTCAGCCGTCGTGGTGCCCGTACATCGCCAGGATCTACTGACTCCTGGTAGAGCCCAACGTTCGTGGTGGCAGAAGCCGCGCCGTGCTCTTCCTTGATCTGCGCTGCGACCTGCCGAACGACCGCCATGGCTTTCACAAACAGCTCCTTGCCTCCGCCAGTGAGATCGATCAGCGACGAAGCCATCGCCTTCAAGGAGCGCAATGCCATCTCTCTCCCCTCCCAGCGCGGATCCAGGCTTCACAAGTAGCTGGTACGGCAACACCGCAATCGCGAACGCGGAATTCTGGACCGTCCCCATCTCGGCCTGCTCGACTACCTGGACGCCCAGTGGGATGGAGCGGTTAATGACCACGGCGGCCCGCATGCCGAATAGTTCGTGTGGCTACGGAATGGAAACAACGTTGACGGACAGCGAGTGACCGGTGGGCAGCAATGCACGATAGCAACGGCCCGGCCGGTGCCAGAGCGAACCCGTGTCGGGTACCAAGTCCTCCATCAGGCTTTGCGCAGCGTGATCGTTGGTAACGATGACGCGCACCGTGTGCGACCGGCTGTGGTCTGTGACCACCAACTCGTCCATATGCGGCTCTGCCTTCTGGGCCCATGCGGTCAGTGACCGCAGCACGTCTGCCGTCTCAAGGGTGGCCGTCGTGCGCTGCGGCAGGTCACGCATACCCAGCATCTGTGGGGCTGCGTTCGTGATAGCGACGATGAGGGTGTTCGCCCACCGCCCACCGCCCACGGACCCAGGCACCGTAGCGACCCGTCAGCACCTCACCGACCTTGAGGACGACCTGGAGCCGGGCCGCGACCTGATCGGCAGCCAGGCGCTGGTCAGCGAACTTGAGTTGATTCGGAGTGGCGACGATGGCGTACGGGCCATCGTCTGGGTCGTGGGTGAAGGTGATCGTGAGCGGCGGCAGCGGCCCGACATCGTCCAAGAGTCGAGCCACATCCTCGAGTTGCCGCACCAGATTCCGCATACGGAACAGCAGGCCGTAGCCGCTGCAGACTGTCACTCCGCAGGCCCTATCCCCCGGCCCCCGCAGAGCATGGCCCGCGTCTCCGGAATCATGCCCGCGTCCGCTGTCCGAAGGTAATGCGGTCGGCAGGAACCGCGGGTCGTACGGCGGGAAACCCGCGCTTCTCGGTGTAGGACGCCAGGATCGGGCCCAGGCCGAGCACCTCGTCGACCAGTTCGGCCACGAATCGGGCCAGACGCCCCTCGGGCAGCCACTCATCCAATGACGGCGGCAGCATCAGCATCTGATCGGGGACGAACGCCCGGAAGGTCTTCTTCACCGCCACCGTCGGCGAGGTCTCCGACTTCACCACCGCGGCCGGATCCACCTCGAACAGGCCATCCCCACCTGACATACCCATATGGAAGATCACGAACAGGAGGCGGCGTTGAGCTCAATCGCCTGATCGACCGCCAAGATCCGCGGACAGCGCCGCGTAGATGTACTCGCTGCCCCAGCGATCCCCGTCGAGGTCGTTCTCGACCAGGTGCGCCTCCCGGCGCATCCCGAGGCGCTCACAAACCCGCACAGACCCGGTGTTCTCCACATCCAGCCGGGCGTAGAGCCGGTGCACGCCCAGCGTGTCGAAGGCAAAACCGGCCAGCGCCGCGGCCGCCTCGGTCGCGTAGCCGTGCCCCTGGTGACCTGGGTCGAGAGTCCAGCCTATCTCGGCCTGGGCGGCGCGGGCATCGGCCAGGGCGAGGCTCACCTCGCCAAGGACGCCGGGCTCATCGCGTCGGCAGACAGCGAGCGCCAGCTTGTCCCCGTCGGCGTGCCAGGCCGTCTGCGCCGCGCGCTCGGCGGCAACCTGCTCGCTGCGCTCACGCGTGTGCGCCGGCCGGTACAAGTAGCGCGCCACGCTCGGCAGGCTCTGGTAGGCGTAAAGGTCGTCGGCGTCGCCGGGAGTGAACAGACGCAGCGACAACCGGGCCGTGGTCAATGGCAGCAGCGAGGCGACGTCCATGTGGACCTCCGGGACGCGGATGTGGATCAAGTTGCGGACTGATTTTCGCATCACGACTGCCCGGCAGCCACGTCTTTTCAAGAGCAGCGCTCGGCAGCCGCACTTCACCACGAGGCGCGGCTTCCAGAAGTTGTTTACTGACCCACGCTCCTAGCGCAGCAAGAGCCTGGGTGTCGGTTCCAGGCACAGCGGACAGCAGTAGGGGCGTAGGGGAGTACTGCCAGCGGTCATAAGCGGCCTGGGCGTGACCAGGGGGCATGAGAAAGCGTTTACCTAGAGATAGTCTGGTAGATTTCTTTTGTTGCCCGCCGCGTTTTGATGAGATTCATCCGGCGAACAGTGAATACTCTTCCACGAAGTAAAAGCGCCGCTGCCCGTCTTGCTCGCTTCTCTGCCCGCAAGCCCACCTGGTTTGAAGATTTCACAGAACCGCCCGCTGGCCGGCGGAATCAAATCTTCCGGCTGGAGCGCGGCCTGCGTCCTGCAGGGCCAGGAGGTGCCGTCGGACGCACAAGAAGGGCGCCTGAGGAAGCTCATCATGCCGGTGCGACCGCGTCGATCCATGCGTCGCCGGGCGGGGGTACGAAGAAGTAGCCGCCGCCGGTGGTGAGCAGGTACTTGGCCATCGCCTCACCCTCAAGCCGCTTCTGTACGGCCTCGAACCCCTTGGCGAGGTCCCGCTGGAAGCAGGAGAAGACAAGCCCGGTGTCGCCGTCGCCCCGGTCGTAGCTGTAGCTGCGGCGCACGAGGGGAGGCGGATTGCGGCGATCGGGCGCGGCAAGCCGTACATGCGCATCGAGCGGCGTCAGCCGTCCCTTGGGATCTGCGGCGAAGTTCGGTTGGTCGTCCATCGGCGTCCCGTCGAGCCATCGCCCGTCGCGGCGGCGCCCGATGATGCGCTCCTGCTCGTGCACGGAGTCCTTGTCCCACAGCTCGGTGGCGAACCGGATGATCCGCACGACCTGATAACTCCCGCCCACGGCCCACTCGGGCTCGCCCTGCCCGGCCCGTACGAGAGCCCGCTCGGCGGTCTCGCGCTCCCCAGCGGGATTCCCGAACCCCTCGGTGAAGTGAAAGGGATTACGGGCCAGCCCGCGCCCGTCCTCAACCCGATTACCGACCCGAAACCCCTCAACCCGCCACCGCACCCGCCATCCGGGAGCGGCGCCCAGGAACCGATCCAGGGCCTTCGCTACGTCCCCGGCCCGCTCCCCGGCAATCTGCACCAGCACATCGCCATGAGACTGCCCGGGATCCAGCAAATCCCCGGCGAAGGACGGCATCTCGGCCAACTGACGCGGACGGCTCGCAGCCGCCCCGAAGGCACCCACCGCCAGCCCCACCCCCACGCTGACCTCGGGCCTTGCCCCTGCCCGCAAGCCAGTCAGCAACGCCCGCAGAATCGCCGGGGACTCGCCCCTGCGAGCCCCACGATCGAGCGCGACCATGGCAACCCGACCCTCCGGCCGAACTTGCCGCAACTGCGCCGGCATCCGCTCTCCCGAGCCCCCGCCCCAGCTCTCGTCACCACCATCGCCACTGTAGGCACCGGCCCGCACACCGTAGACGGCGGCAGCGCCCCCCACCGCGAGCCCGGCCGCCGAAGAGGCAACCAGCAAAGATCTCCGTCTGACCACGCGTCTTCTCCCCCTGGGAAGGATTCAGTACACCGAATAGCGGAGACGGTGCGTGGCGACGAACGCCACACCGCACCCCGCAGATCTGGGCCCGCTCAAGACCGGCCGCCCCGCGCTCCACGGTCTGCCCCGCCCCACAGCCTGGCCCGCTTCCTGAACGGGCAAGGAGTCGGGGATCTCCGCGGCCTCCAAGTTCACCCGTCCTTGCCGGCTATGCCCGGTGCGATTCAACATCCGCTGCGTTTGACGCAATGGCCTACGGCCAGCGTTGTGGACCTGGAGACGCCCAGGTCGCGTCAGGCCCGCACGATCGTGCGGCCGCCGTCGTCGCCACTCCCTGTATCCGGAGCGCCACTGACCCCTGACCATCACTCGGTGTCACGAACTACCCGACCTCGGTGAGCTGCTATACCATCAAGTTCGAGGACCCTCCATAGCGCCCACTGCGACTGCACGCCGTCCGCGGGGCGGCTGCGGTCAGTCGGTGTCGGTGGCGGCCAGCACCGCGATCTCCTGGCCACCGGACCGCAATGCCGCGATGGCAAGATCCCAAGCGACTTCGTAGAACCATGTAGCCGCGGTGTCGACGCGGAACCAGTGCGTCTGTCGCATTAGTTCCGCCGTATGCGCAATCGGGGCGTTCGCCCGAGCTCCGGTCAAGCCTCCAAGGGAGCGCCAAGTGGCAAGCCTTCCGTATGCACCGTAGAGGCCGGAGCCGTAGGCCGGTCCACGCACTGCGGCGGTGAGCAAGACACGGAGCACCGACTCCGGAGTTGACGGATACAGCCGTGCCGGGGCCTGGTCTGCGGGCCAGGGAATGAGCGGCAGGAGCTTGAAGGCGGCTGGGAAGTCCTCCTCTGTCACTGGATCCGGTGACCAGAACTCCTGTGCGGCGATCTTGCCATTGGACTGGGTGCACCAGTGCTGCACGGCTGTGCCCATGACCTCGGCCGACGCCGGAACGCCGACCTCCGCCATCTCAATGCCGGCCACGCGCTGGTGCGTCGACGGCGTGGTGTACAGCTCGGGCGCGTCGAAGGACTCCAAGGGCGTGGGAGGCACTGTCCAGGTCCAGTCGTCCGCTGCACCCGGCGGGCGGCGCAGCCCGCGTTCCTCGGGCAGGAGGCTCAGTGGCAGCGCGGCGAGAGGGTGCCCCCCGGCTACGAGTGTCTCTGAGAAGGAACGGAGCGTGGGATACTCCTCGACCTCAGCCGAAACAAGCACCAATTCGTGGAGAAGGCACGCGGAGAATTCATGTGAATGCACCGACTCGCATTCCCGGGAAAACACCGATCGCGCAATTCCCTCAATGCGGTGGCCGTGGGCAACAAACAAGGCCAGCCGCCGCTCAGCCACAGTCCGCTCGGGGCCATCCATATGCGCCGAGGCGGGCACGCGCAGCAGGGTACGCAGGCTTTCCTGGCCTGGGTGAGCGGCCAGCGCGTGGAGAACATGATCCAGGACCACTCCGCAGTGCCCCTGGGGGTCCTTTCCAGCGGCGGCTTGGGTAACGAGCTCCACCCCGAGGTCACCAACCCAGCCGAACTCACAGGCGGAGACCCGCAAGTCGATCTCTGCGCACAACGCGAAGAGGTCCGCATCGTTGGCTTTGCATAGAGCCGCCACTGTGCGGGGGATGTCTTTGCTCATGTCGCGGATATTCCTCAATTTGAGCGCTCTCCAGGTAGGCTTGACCGGCCCATTTGACGGTCCCGGCCAAGCCTACCCAGACAATCCTAAGGCTTAAAGATCGGGTAGGCACTGAGGATGCGATTGGTAGCGGGATCAACCGCCATCCGGATATAGTCCTCACCATTCGTTCCAATCACCCTGCCCATGGGAATGGTGAACTGAAATTTGTCGTGGGGGTCCCTGATGGCCTGGGATCTCCTGGTCCACGCCTCGTCCACCAGGTCTAGAACCTTGTTCGGGCTCTTCTCAATGAAAACGGTGTGCGTCGCCCTGCTCGGGTTCCGCACACTATGAGCGAGAACATGGTCTATCTTTCCTGGTCTATAGACAAGGCCACCCGGCGACACAAAATCGCCGTTGCCCATGTCCGCGAAGGTGAACGGGCACTCATTGCTGTTATGCGCCAAGATCGGCGTGGTGCCTGCAAGCGCATAGTACGTGTGAAGGTCGTCAACGGTGAGGTTGTTGACGGTCCCCTTTTGGGTGCGGGTCGTGACCGCTGTGACTTGGGTCCAGGTGCCTGTGCTTGTCCGGAGCCACTGGCCCGGCTGGAGCTTCGCCGCCTCCACCCACTCGCGCAGGTCCGGGACCCAGAAGGGGTGGCCGTCCGTGGCGGTGAGCTTCGCCGCGCCGGAGCCGTCGTCGATCGTGATGTCGACCAGCGTCTTGTCGCCCGTGCCCTCGATGAGGGCCGTCACCTCTCTCGGGCCGCTCTCGCCCGTTTCCGGGTCCGTCGCCAGGACCTTGTCACCGATCCGGACGTCCTTGATGGCCTTGCGGGTGCCGTCCGCCATCAGGACCGGCGTGTCCGGAGTGAAACTGTTGCACCCGCCGCGGGCAGCGAGTTTGCCTCCGAGGCCGACGCCGAGCATGCCGCCCAGGCAGCCTCCGAGGGCCGACATGCCGACCTGGTTCCAGTTGACCTTGCGGCCTGACAGGCGCTGGGTGAGCCAGTCCAGACCACCGTCGAACAGCGCGCCGCCCACGCAGGCCGCGAGCAGCGGGTTGTTGCCGGACGGGTCGGTGTAGGTGGTCGGGGAGCTGAGTGCGTACTGGTAGAGGTTCGGGCCGCCGGCGTGGCCGATGGGGTCCTGGGAGATGAAGCGGCCGGTTTCCGGGTCGTAGTAGCGGTTGCGGTAGTAGAGCAGGCCGGTGCCGTCGTTCTCGCGGCCGGTGAAGGTGTACGGGTTGCTGGACGCGGCGCCCGTGGCGGTGGGCTGGCCGTAGGGGTCGTAGGTGTAGCGGGTCGCGACCGTGCCGTCCGGGTCGGCCAGGCCCACGACCGTGCCGAGGGCGTCGGTGAGGTAGACCTGCGTCGTGCCGTTCTCGGTCCGGGTCAGGTACTCGTCCAGGCCCGACGCGGCGACCGTCGCGGTCGTCCCGCCCGAACCCGACTGCTCCACAAGCGGGTTGGAGCCGTCCGTGAGGAACTTGCGGGTCGTCCCGCCGAGCGTGGTGCCGGTGCGGGTGCCCAGCGGGTCGTACGCGAAGCCGCTCGCCCTGCCGCCCGTCTCCGTCAGCCCGGCCAGTTCACCGCGCGCGTTCCAGTCGTACGTACGCTTCCCGTCCGAAGTGAGCTGCCCCTCGGCGTCGTAGCTGAAGGAGCGGCCGTTGAAGGTGGTAATCCGGTTGTCCTTGCCGAACACCGCCCCGCTCTCCGCCGCCGGCAGCGCCACACTCGCGAGACTGCCGGACAGGCCGGTCTGCAAGCCGCGTTCGTCGCGGGTGTAGGTCAGATCACCGACCCCGGCCCCGCCACGGGTGTAGGCGATCGCGGTGGTGACACCCGTCCTGTCGTAGCCGGTGGTACGGGTGAAGCCGCCCGGGAGGGACGCCGTCCTCTCCCGGCCCACCGCGTCCAGGCCGAAGGTGACCGCCTGGCTGCCCGTGGTGACCGAGGTGAGGATGGAGGACGTGTCGTAGCCGTAGCGCGTTGTCGTACCGGCGGCGGTCATCTCCGTACGGCGGTCCGCCGCGTCGTAGTCGTAACCGACCGTCCCTGTCGGGCCCGTGACCGTCTTTGTCCGGTCGTAGGCGTCATAGGTGAACGACTGCGCGCCCGCCACCGTGTCGGTGACGGTCTTCGGCAGGTCGACGGCGTCGTAGGCGTACGTCGTCGTGGACTCGGCCTGGCCCGCGAGATCGACACCGTACTTGGCGACGGTGGCCCGGCCCAGCAGGTCGTACTCGGCCGTCGCCACCTCACCGGTCCGGCTCGTCACCCTGGCGACGCGCCCGGCGGCGTCGTACCCGAACAGCGCCTGCGCGCCCAGCGGATCGGTGGCCGACTCCGGACGGTCCGCGTCGTCGTAGGCCCAGATCGTGGTGTTGTTCCGGGCATCCGTCAGACCGGTCAGATTGCCGTTCTCGTCATAGTCGAGAACGGTCGACTGGCCGAGCGGATCGGTCGTCCTCCGCGCCTGGTTGAGCACGTCGTACGTGACCGTGCTCCGCGCACCGGCCTCGTCCGTCATCACCACCGGACGGCCCGCCGCGTCGAGGAACTGGCTGCTCGTGCGGCCCTCCGCGTCCTTGACCCCGGTCAACTCGCCATGTTCGTAGGCGAATTCGGTGACCGCGCCCGAGGCGTCGGTGACGGTCTCCACCTGGCCGTCAGGAGTGTGGGTGAACGCCGTCTCCCGGTTCTGCGGATCGGTGACGGTCTCCAGGTCACCGTTGGTGTCGTAGGCCAGCCTGGTCGTGTTGCCCAGCGGATCGGTCACCGAGGTCGGCTGGTCGAACGGCCCGTCGTACACCGTCGTCCCCGACGAACGCGCCTGCGGCGTGCCGGCCAGCTCCTTCACCGACGTCACATAGCCGTTGGCGTCGTAACTCAGCTCGGTGCGACGGCCATACGGGTCGGTCACCGCGTCGATACGGTGGTACGAGCCGCGCTGGTACACGGTCCTGCGGGCGAAGCTGCTGCCGTACGCCTGCGTGTCCGACGCACCGTAACCGTCCCCGTCGAACTCCACCCGCCGCACCGCACCGCCCGGCTGCGTCACACTCGCCGCGGTGACACGGCCCGCGCCGCTGCCGGTCTTGGTGTAGTCGAAGGTGTACTTCGCGCCCTCGGTCAGGGTCTGTTCCTTGACCCGGCCGTCCGCGTCGAAGGTGTTGCTCATGTAGGTGATGCCGCGCGCGTCGACAGCGGTCCTGATCCGGTTCGATGTGCCGTCGTAGGTATAGCGGCTGATCTTCCCCGCCGGGTCGGTCACCGTCTCCAGACGGCCCGAGGAGTCATAGGTGTAGCCCGTGGTGCGACCGGTGTTGTCACGCGCGCCGGTGACGCGGTGCTGGGTGTCGTAGGAGAGGGAGATCCACCGGCCGCCGGGGGCGCTGATCCGGGTGATGTCGCCCCGCTTGCCCTCCAGACGGGTGACCCTGATGGAGTTGCCGTGCCGGTCACGGATCTCCTGCAGCGGCGCGTACTGGGGGAACAGCCACACCGTGCCGTCGCGGAAGGTCAGTTCCCAGCCGCCCTGGTATCCCTTCCACTCCAGCTTGGAGCCCCGGAAGCCCGACGGGCTGTCGAGGGGCTCGAAGACGGCGTTGGTCCAGTCGGTGCCCGGCGAGGTGCGGACGAAGTGGGTCTTGCTCCCGCCCGGGAGATACAGGTCCGTCTCCTCCCACTGGTCCTGCGAGTGAAAGAAGGCGTTGTAGATCAGGTCGCGGCCGATACCGAAGGCCCGCTTCTCGGGATCGCCCTGCCAGTACGTCCGGGTGATCTCGGCCGAGCCGCGCGAGTTGCCGACCGCGAGGTCCGTGCGGGAGTCGGTCAGCTTGCCCGTGGACAGCTCGACCGGGTCGCCGGAGAGCCAGTCGATCACGTCTTCGAGCCAGGTGTCGTCCCACGGGAGGATGTCGCCGGTGTTGAACATGGCGCCGTGGAAGGCCCAGACTCGGGTCTTGGCGTCCGGCACCACCTGGCGGCCGTCCGCTGACACACTGCCGTGGCCGTAGACGTACCAGCCCTTGCCCTTGGGGTCGTAGTCCATGAAGTCGACCCGGGTGCCGGGGGCTTCGCGTGTGTAGTTGGGATAGATGATCTGCGCGCCCTTGGGGAACACATACGTACCGCCGGGCTGCACGGTGAAGAACACCGGCACGACACCGTTGTCCGGCAGCGGGAACGGCGGCCGGTCGATCGGGATCGCCGTGATCCCCAGCTCCGTGACCGGCTTCCCCTTCTCGTCACGGACCACGGAGCCCTTCGGGATCCGCACCTCAAGGCCGGGAATCTTCGGGGTTCGAAGAACGACATCGGTCTTCGCCGGAGCCGCGAAACGCGCAGTGTGTTTCGTGTCCAGCGGTGTCATCCACACCGGGAAGCCGAGATCGACCGCCCGGCCCGCCTTGGGGTGGATACGGATGTCGTACCGGCCGTACTGGCGCTGCCCGGTGTTCGCGCTCGTACCGTCCACTACCAGGGTGGTCGCCTCGGCACTGATCCCGGCGAGCAGGAACCTGCCCCGCCCGTCCGTACGGCCCGACTTCCCGCCCACTGAGACCGTGACCCCGGCCAGCGGCTTGCCGTCGAGCTTCAGCACATGGCCCGTCAGTGCGGTGGACCGGGGCGGGGCGCGCAGCGCGGGCGGGGCCTTGGGGGCGTCGCCGCGGCGCGTCAGCCAGTCGTATCCCGCGAGGCTTCCCTTGTCGGGCTGCCAGGCGTCCGGACCCGTCGGCACGGAACCCGCCGCCGGCTTCGGATCCGCTTTCGTATCCGCACCCGCGTCCACGGTTCCGGCAGCGCGCACCCCACCGGGAGCTCCGGCAGCGGGTGCGATGTCCGCCGCGGTCCTGGCGCCGCGGGCGAGTGCGGTCGTGGTGAGTCCGAGGTTGTACGTGCCGGTGCGCAGGGAGTTCGGGTCGACCGAGAGCGTGTACGTACCGGCGGCCGGGAGCGCCGGGAGGGCGTAGGACACCGTCGACGCGCTCATCGAACGTCCGTCGACCAGCCACTTGCCGTCCGGGCCGAAGACGGAGAGCGACCAGGCGCCCGGTGGTGTGTCCAGGCCGAGGGTGAGCTTCTGGCCCTGGGTGCCGGTGAAGGTGTAGTGGGCGTTCTGGCCCGCCGTGGCGATCGTGACCGGCTTGCGCGCACCGTTGACGGCGAGCGTTCCGCCGTTCACATCGGCCACGAGTGTGGCTGTGGTCTTGCCCGTGGCCTCGCCGTTGGGGCGTACGAAGACTCGGTGGGTGCCCACCGCCAGGGGCGCCAGGAGGTCGCCGTCCAGAGCCGACTTGCTCAGTGAGCCGAGGCTCGTCTCCTCGCCCGCGGGATCCCGGTGGATCAGTGCCGATGTCTTGGTGAGGGTGGTGTCGCCGAAGACGACGGCGGCTCCGTAACCCGCCACCGCGTCGAGCGTGAACTCCAGTTGTGCCCCCGGCCGGGTGATCTCACCGGTACGAGAGGGCGTTCCGGCCGACAAGGCGCCGGGCTTGATGGGCTTGGACAGCCACAGCTTCATCGCGCCGGTCGCGGCCTTGCCCGGCTCGAACACCAATGAGTAGGCGGTTCCCGGGGTCAGATCCGTCAGGTAGTAGGTGTCGGATGCCGTGCCCGACACACGCCCGACGAGTGTGCCCGTACCGCCGTCGGGCCCGATCAGCCTGATCTCGGTGGACTCCGCGATGGTGTTCGCAGTGACGGCCAGTCCGAGGGAGCTAGCGTCCGGTGCGGTGAAGCGTGCCTGTACGCGCTGTCCCGGGCGGGCCACCGTGATCGGCTGTTGCGAACCGTCGGCGGTGAGCGACGCCTGGATCTCCGGGGACAGGGTGAGGCCGAACGTCCCTGACGTGCCCTTGTTCGGGTCCAGAATCACACGGTACGTGCCAGTCTCCGGCAGAGCGGGCAGCGGAATCGTCGTTGACGTGCCTGCGGTGACGTTCTCCCTGTCGACCACCTCCTCGCCGGAGGGCGCGAGCACGGTCAGATCGACGTACTGGGGGAAAGTGCTGGCGGTGGCACCGAGCGAAAGGCGGGCGCCCGCCTGCCCCTCGAAGGACGATTCGGCGTTCTGCCCCAGCCTGCTGACAGCGACCGCCACCGCGCTGCCCGTGGTGGACAGTTGGGCCAGGGCGACCGGGCGCGAGAGCGTCATGGTCAGCTTGCCGGTCGCGACCGGGCTGCTCGGGTTCACAGCGATCGTGTACGTACCGGTGGCCGGCAGCGCCTCACTGTCCCACTGGCCCACGTCACCGTCCGGCGCAAGGAAGTAGTCCAGCAGCTCGCCGTCCGGCTGAACGATCTCAACCCTGGTGGACGTGCCGAACCCGGCCGCCGTCGCACCGATGGACACCCGCTGCCCGGCCACCCCGGCAAACCGCGCCCGCCCGTCCTGCCCCGGCCGAACAATGTTCAGATCGACCGCCGGACCGGTCGCGTCGAGCGTGCCCGCATCCGCGTAGTGCGAGCCGGTCACCTTCACCGTGCCCAGCGCCGCCGCGTCCGGGTCGAGTTGGAGAGTGTACGTACCGGACATGGCCAGGGTGTCGACGTCCAGGGCGCCCAGCCGGGTCCCGGTTACATAGACCTTGTCGACCTCCTCGCCGCTCGGATCGTACAGACGCGCATAGGCCGACTTGGCCAGTCCGGTCGCGTCGATACCCAGGCTCAGCGAGTCACCCAGCACAGCCGGGAAGGTCAGCAGACGGTCCTGACCGGGACGGGTGAACGGCACCTCCACCGTGGCTCCGGTCAGGCTCAGCGACGACACGAGCGGCTTCGACACGGTCACCTTCACCGAGCCGATATTTCCCGTCCCCGGGTCGACGATCACCGAGTACTGGCCACTGACCGGTACGTCGATCATCTCCCAGTCCCCCGCGGAACCCGTATACGTGGCCGACTCCAGCCGCTTGCCCTGCGGGTCCAACAGCCGCACGGTCACAGTGGAGTTGAAGGTCGACTCGGTGAAGCCGACGCTGATGTCGTCGCCGGCGTCCGCGTCGAAGATCACCTGCGCCTGATTCGCCGGGGTGGTCACCGACACCGTCGGCGGAGTCTCGTCCGTGACCGACGTCTCCTCCGATGTTTCGATCACACCGGCCCCAGTACCCGCGGTCACCTTGAACGTACCGGCGGACGTAGCCCGTCCGTCGGGGGTGGCCACCTCGACCGGACCCGTCGCCGCACCCACCGGGACCACCACGGTCAGCGCGGTGTCGGTACGCGCGGTGATCTCGGCGATGACGCCGCCGCCGAACCGGACCACGTTGTCGGTCGTGACCGGTGCGAAGCCCGAACCCGTCAGGACCACCTGAGTACCCGCATAGCCGGAGGCCGGTGCCACCGTCGTCACCGAGGGCGCCGGAGCCGCCAGGGTGAAGGTTTCCGGGGACTGAGCCGTGGTGCCCGCGACCGTCACCGAGACCTTCGCGGTCGCCGCCGCCTGCGGAACCTTGACCTTCAGACGGGTCGCGGACGCCGACACCACCTCGGCCGGCTTGCCGCCGAACGAGACCGCGTTGGCGGTCGGCGTGGTGGAGAAGCCCGTGCCGGAGAGCGTCACGGTCGCGCCGACCGCGGCCCTGATCGGCACCAGAGACAGCACCGACAGGGTCGTCGAGGCGAAGCGGTCGACGCCCAGGCGGTTACCCGCCGCGTCGTAGCGGTAGCGGGCCGTCTCACCGTCCGGGTCCGTCAGACCGACCAGGCGGCCCGCCGCGTCGTACGCGTAGACAGCGTTGTCAGTCGTCGGACCGACGGCCGGCGCGTCAGCGGCAGACGGGCTGTCAGCAGCCTGCGGGGCCGGGGCCGCCGGTTGTCCCGCAGTGGCCAATGGTGTCGGCCGCGGATCGGCGGACGGCGCCGCCTCCGCCGAAACCAGACCCGCCGACAGCGTCAGCACCAGCGCACCGACCGTCAACGACCGCCAGGACCGCCAACGCGCGGACAGACCTGATCCGAACCGCTCCCTGTGCGTACGCACACGCCCTCCCCAGAGCAACACCAGATGGCCACAGGTGACCCAAGCAGCCCACACTTCCCACACGGGCTGTTACAACGTACACACATGTGGTCACAGTGGCACGCGATTAAGCGAGTTCATGCCAACGTTCAAGGTCGAGTAGCCCTGGGTTCACGTTAAAAGAGCGGACGCCTCCCAGCAGACCGGACCGATCACCCTCCCCCACAGCTCCGCACAACCGATGGCGGGCCCCTCGACGGTCGCTTGCTGCACGCCTGTCCACCGGCTGGCCACAGTGGCGATCACGGGGCCGCAGAAGGTGGCCCCCGCGCAGGCGGGGGTGTTCCGGTATCTCCTGCTTTGCCGCGACCGCTGCCAACGTGGTCCCCGCGCAGGGACCGGCCCCGGGAACAGCATCGAAACCATGCTCGGGCCAGCGACCCCGCCCACGTCTCGACGGGCACTATTTGCGCTGGTCAGCGATCCGCTGCCGCCGTACCACCAGCAGACGAAGAACCTGCTGGGCGCTCTGCTGATGTGGCCGAGCATGACTGTTTGACACCAAAAATCTCCGGCACCTCTGCCTCGTGAACTTCCCCATCAGGCCAGCTGACCAGCGACGCAGCACACACCTGACGCCCCATCAGAACGAGCGTCAAATGAGCGTCAGGAGCGTCATTTCAGCGTCAAGATATCGCCCGTAACGCCCACACCGCACATAATGCGCACGGACAAAACCGCAGGTCAGGAGCCCTTCCCCACCGGCTCAAGGATCGCCACGCACTCCACGTGGTGCGTCATCGGGAACAGGTCGAAGGCGCGCAGGGTGCGGGGGCAGTAGCCGCCTTCGCGGAAGTAGGCCAGGTCGCGGGCGAGGGCCGCGGGGTCGCATGCCACGTAGGCGATGCGGCGCGCGCCCAGGGTGGAGAGGTGTCTGACGGTCTGTTTGCCGGCGCCCGCGCGCGGCGGGTCCAGGACGATCAGGTCCGTCTCGGTGATCCGGGTGCGCGGCAGGACCTGGTCGACCTTGCCCTGTTCGATACGGACCCGGGGCAGGTCCTGGAGGTTGTGCCGGGCGTCCTCCACCGCGCGCTTGCCGGACTCGATGCCCAGCACAGCGCCGGTCTCCCCGACGCGCTCCGCGATCGCCCCGGCGAACAGGCCCACCCCGCAGTACAGATCGAGCGCGGTCTCGCCCTTCCTCGGCATCAGGCCCTGCATCACGGCCTCGACGAGCAGTTGGGGAGCGCTTGGGTGCACCTGCCAGAAGCCGCCCATGCCGACGCGGTACGTACGGCCGTCGGCGCGCTCGCGCACGAAGGCGCGGCCGTGCACCCGGTGCACTCCCCCGTCGTGCTCCTCCACGCGCAGTACGGACACGGGCCTGTCCAGTTCCACCAGCGGCAGCCGGCCGCCCTCGCGCGGGGTCAGGATCACCTGACGGTCGCCGGAGCCCGAGGCCGCGATCGCCTCGACCGTGGCGATCTGCGGCCATTCCCGCCGCTCGACGCCCAGTTCGCCGACGCCCTCGGTGGCGATCATGCAGTGCTCGACCGGCTCGACATCGTGCGAGCGGTGCCGGCGCAGTCCCGCGCGCCCGTTCTCGTCGATCGCGTACTGCACGCGCGAGCGCCACGCGGGTACCTCGCCCGTCGGCAGCTTGTCGCCCGGCGCGGGCATGACCGTCCCGTCCCAGCCCGCCTCCTCGGGGGTGAGACCCGCGAGCCGCTGGAGCTGCTCGGCGATGACCTCGCCCTTGAAGCGCCGCTGCGCGCCGGGCTTGGCGTGCTGCCAGTCGCAGCCGCCGCAGCGTCCGGGGCCGGCGTACGGACAGGGCGCCTCGACCCGGTCCTTGGAGGCGTCGATGATCTCGACCGCGTCCGCGCGCAGGAAACGCGAGTCCTCGTCGCCCTCCGTCACCCGGACACGGACCTTCTCGCCGGGCAGGGCGTGCCGTACAAAGAGCACCCGGCCCTCGTCGGTACGGGCGACGCAGTGGCCGCCGTGCGCGACGGGGCCCACCTCGACCTCGTACTCCTCCCCGATCAGCGAAGCCTGCGGTTCTGTGTGCATGACGGGGTGGCTCCAAGGATCAAGAGGGGCGGGGGGCATCAGGGGCGGGACGGCAAGGGCGGCGGGCGCCAACGGCTGGGGACGTCGACGGCGAGGGGCATCGGGAGCGGTACGGCGAAGCACCAGCCCACCAGTCTACGTGCGCCTCACCGGGCCGCCCGCCACACGCGGCTCAGCCCTTGTCCTTCCCGCCGCCGGCGGCGCCACCACGGCCCGCGGCCCCCGCGTTCCCCGACTCCCCCGGCCGCGCGTCCACGGGTCCTCGCCGCACCGATCCCGGCGCCGTGTACACCCGCCGCTTCTTCGCCCGCTGCTTCGCCAGCTCCGAGGATTCGAGCTGGTACGGGACCGACGTCACCATGACCCCGGGCGTGAAGAGCAGCCGCCCCTTGAGCCGCAGCGCGCTCTGGTTGTGCAGCAGATGCTCGTACCACCGGCCGACCACGTACTCCGGAATGTAGACACTGATGGCGTCGCGCGGATTCTCGGTCCGCAGGCCGCGTACGTACTCGATGACCGGCCGCGTGATCTCGCGGTACGGGGAGTCGAGGATCTTCAGCGGCACATTGATGCCACGCCGCTCCCACTCCTCCTTGAGTGCCTTCGTCTCGGCCTGGTCGACGCTGATGCTCAGCGCCTCCAGGGTGTCCGAGCGCATCAGCTTGGCGTACGCGAGCGCCCGCAGCGTGGGCTTGTGGACCTTGGAGACCAGCACGATGGAGTGCACGCGGGAGGGCCGGACGCTGTCGTCGGACGGGCCTTCCTCGGCGGCGATCTCGTCGGAGACCCGGTCGTAGTGCTTACGGATCGCGGTCATCGTTCCGTAGAAGATCACCATGCCCAGCAGCGCGACCCAGGCGCCATGGGTGAACTTGGTGGCGAGGACGACGATCAGCACCAGCCCCGTGAAGAAGGCACCGAAGGTGTTGATCGCGCGCGAGCGGATCATATGACGGCGCTTGGCCGCGTTCCGCTCGGTCTTGAGATGGCGGTTCCAGTGCCGGACCATACCGGTCTGGCTGAGCGTGAAGGAGACGAAGACGCCGACGATGTAGAGCTGGATCAGCCGGGTCGAGTCCGCGCCGTACAGGCCCACCAGCAGAGCCGCGGCGCCCGCCAGCAGCACGATGCCGTTGGAGAACGCCAGCCGGTCGCCGCGGGTGTGGAGCTGCCGCGGCAGATAGCGGTCCTGCGCGAGGATCGAGCCGAGCAGCGGGAAGCCGTTGTACGCGGTGTTGGCGGCCAGGAAGAGCACGAGCGCGGTGGCCGCGGCGAGCAGGACGAAGAAGAACGTGCCGTCCCCGAAGACCGCGGCGGCGACCTGGGAGATCACCGGGTTCTGCACATAGCCCGAGCCGACGGGGACCCCGTCCCTGAGCAGATCCGTCCCGGGGCTCTCGGCCATCTTCACATCGGTGGCCATGGCCAGGGCGATGATGCCGCAGAACATGGTGACGGCGAGACCGCCCATCAGGGCGAGCGTGGTCGCCGCGTTCCTGCTCTTCGGCTTGCGGAAGGCCGGCACACCGTTGCTGATCGCCTCCACACCGGTCAGCGCGGCACAGCCGGAGGAGAAGGCCCGCAGCAGCAGGAAAACGAGCGCGAAGCCGGCCAGTCCCTGTTCCTCGGGCTTGATCTGGAAGTCGGCCGTCGGCGCTCTCATGGAGTCGCCGAACGCCAGCCCGCGGACCGCGCCCCAGGCGATCATGATGAACACGGCACCGACGAAGACATACGTCGGGATCGCGAAGAGCTTCCCGGACTCACGGACGCCGCGCAGATTCATCAGCGTCAGCAGCACGATTATCGCAATGGCGCAGAGGACCTTGTTCTCCACGACGAAGGGGATCGCGGAGCCGAGGTTCTCCACCCCGGAGGAGATCGACACGGCCACGGTCAGCACATAGTCGACGAGCAGCGCGCTGGCGACGGTGAGACCGGCCTTGGGGCCGAGGTTGGTGGTGGCCACCTCGTAGTCGCCGCCACCGCTCGGGTAGGCGTGCACGTTCTGCCGGTAGGAGGCGACCACGGTGAACATGAGCACCACCACGGCCACCGCGATCCACGGGCTGAAGTGGTAGGCCGACACACCCGCGATGGACAGGACCAGGAGGACTTCCCCCGGCGCGTAGGCCACCGAGGACAGCGGGTCGGAGGCGAAGACGGGCAGCGCGATGCGTTTGGGGAGGAGTGTTTCCCCCAGCCTGTCGCTACGCAGCGCCCGCCCGATCAGAATCCGTTTGGGCACGTCGGTCAGTTTGGACACGACAGGATGCTATGCGTTCGAACAGTCGCCCGTGCGGGCAGCACCCCTCTCTCTTGTCAGGTCGTGCCCCACCATGGATGACTGGATTGTCACCCCCGCCGCATAAGCTCGACCCGGGGGATCGTCGTACACGGTGTCCCGCTTGGTGCCCGGCAGGTCGAGAAGGAAGAGTGAACAGGGTGTTTTCGCAGGTCAGCAAGGCGACCAGGAGTGCGGGGTAAGTCCACGTGCACATCGTCATCATGGGCTGCGGCCGGGTGGGAGCCGCACTCGCGCAGACCCTGGAGCAACAGGGGCACACAGTCGCCGTCATCGACCAGGACCCCACCGCGTTCCGCCGGCTCGGCTCGGGTTTCGGCGGCCGTCGCGTCAGCGGGGTCGGGTTCGACCAGGACACCCTGCGCGAGGCGGGGATCGAGGAAGCCGGTGCCTTCGCGGCGGTGAGCAGCGGAGACAACTCGAACATCATTGCCGCGCGGGTGGCCCGCGAGATGTTCGGCATAGAGAATGTCGCCGCCCGTATCTACGATCCGCGGCGTGCCGAGGTCTATCAGCGTCTGGGCATTCCGACCGTGGCCACGGTCCGCTGGACCGCCGACCAGATGCTGCGCCGTCTGCTGCCCTCGGGCGCCGAGCCGCTGTGGCGGGACCCCAGCGGCGGGGTGCAGCTGGCCGAGGTGCATACGGCATCGAGTTGGGTCGGGCACAAGATCAGCACGCTCCAGGAGGAGACCGGCGTACGCGTCGCGTTTCTCACCCGGCTCGGCGAGGCGATGCTGCCGACGTCCCAGACGGTGCTTCAGGAGGGCGATCTCGTCCACGTGATGATGCGCACGGACGACATCGAGAAGGTCGAGGCGGCATTCGCCGAGGGCCCGGACGGAGGCGGGATCTGATGCGTGTCGCGATTGCCGGGGCAGGTGCGGTGGGCCGTTCCATCGCGGGCGAGCTGCTGGAGAACGGACATGAGGTCCTGCTGATCGACAAGGCGCCGACGGCCATCTCGGTGGAGCGGGTGCCGCTGGCCGAGTGGCTGCTGGCGGACGCCTGTGAGATCACTTCGCTGGACGAGGCGGCGCTCCAGCGCTGCAATGTCGTGATCGCCGCGACCGGGGACGACAAGGTCAATCTGGTCGTCTCCCTGCTCGCCAAGACGGAGTACGGCGTGCCGCGGGTGGTGGCCCGGGTCAACAACCCGAAGAACGAATGGCTGTTCAACGAGGCCTGGGGCGTCGATGTCGCGGTCTCGACACCGCGGCTGATGTCCGCGCTGGTCGAGGAGGCGGTGAGCGTCGGCGATCTGGTACGGCTGCTGCGCTTCAGCCATGGCGACGCGAATCTGGTCGAGTTGACGCTGCCACCGGAGTCGGCCGTGACCGGCACGCTGGTGGGCGATGTGATCTGGCCCGAGGACACCTCGCTGGTGACGATCATCCGGGGCACGCGCGTGCTGACGCCGAACCCGGAGGAGACGCTGGAGGCGGGTGACGAGCTGCTCTTCGTGGCGGCGCAGGCCCGCGAGGAGCAGTTGGAGGACCTGCTGTCGGTCCGCCGCGAGGACGCGGCGGGCTGACCACGCCCTTGATACGCCCTTCATGGGACCTCATGGGAAAGGGCCCGGCACCT
>NZ_MAUD01000331.1:309-1604 GCF_001700515.1 Streptomyces lushanensis | reverse complement strand
GTCCAGGTCGTACACCCTCGGCCGCGATCCCCAGGGTGACCTGGTCATCGACGACGCCAGGGTCTCGTGGCGCCACGCCACCATCAGCTGGGGCGGGCAGAACTGGGTCATCGAGGACCACGGCAGCACCAATGGCACCTACGCGCAGGGCCGGCGTATCCAGCGGCTGGACATCGGGCCCGGCTCGGCCGTGTATCTCGGCAACGCCACCGACGGACCCCGGCTCAGCCTCACCGGCGGCGGAGCGGCGGGCGCGGGTACGTACGGCACGCCGGGACCCGCCCGGACGCAGCAGGCGGAACAGGGCCGGCAGCAGGCTCAGCAGGCGCCCGTCCAGGGACAACAGTCCTGGCAGCAGCCGCAGTCGGCGCAGCAGCACGGCCACGTCCCCCAGCAGCAGGGTCATCCGCCGCGGCAGGAACAGGTGCCGCACCAGCAGGGCCCGCACCAGGGCGGCGNNTCCCCGGCGGCGCCGCGGGGGCACCACCGGTGTACGGCGACCGCAGCCCGACCACGTTCCACCAGTTCTCCCTCGGCCGGGTGATGCGGATCGGCCGTGCGCTGGAGAACGAGCTGGTCGTCTCCGACCTCCAGGTCTCGCGGCTGCACGCCCAGTTCACGGCGACGCCCGACGGCCGGTTCGAGATCAGGGACCTCGGTTCCCACAACGGCACCTATGTCAACGGCCAGCCGATAGCGAAGTCCGGCACCGTACTCCTCGGCCCCAACGACATCGTCGGCGTCGGTCACTCCGCCTTCCGTCTCGTCGGCGACCGGCTCGAAGAGTTCGTCGACACCGGTGAGGTCTCCTTCTCCGCCCGTCATCTCACGGTCACCGTCGACGGCGGCAAGCAGATCCTCAAGGACGTCTCCTTCGGCGTCCCGGAGAAGTCGCTGGTCGCGGTCATCGGCCCGTCCGGCTCGGGCAAGTCCACGCTGCTCAAGGCGCTCACCGGCTACCGCCCCGCCGACCAGGGCGATGTCCTCTACGACAACCGGAATCTCTACAAGCAGTTCGCCGAGCTGCGGCAGCGCATCGGTCTGGTCCCGCAGGACGACATCCTGCACAAGGAGCTGACCGTCAGAAAGGCGCTCAAGTACGCGGCCAAGCTGCGCTTTCCCGGCGACACCGCCGAGGCCGAGCGCGAGGCGCGTATCGACGAGGTGCTGCGCGAGCTGAAGCTCGACATCCACAAGAACAAGAAGATCACCTCGCTCTCCGGCGGTCAGCGCAAGCGCGTCTCCGTGGCCCTGGAGCTGCTCACCAAGCCGTCGCTGATCTTCCTGGACGAGCC
>NZ_MAUD01000331.1:0-270 GCF_001700515.1 Streptomyces lushanensis | reverse complement strand
TGGGCGGGCCGCTGGCGCGGCTCGCAGCACTACCAGATGTACGCCGCGGACATCGACGCCGTCGCCGCGCAGTCCGTACACATGCCGCCGGCGCAGCAGATGCGTCCGCCGAAGCCGCAGAGCTGGGCCGCCCAGTTGCTGACGCTGATCCGCCGCTACGCCGCGGTCATCGCGTCCGACAAGGGCTTCATGGCGCTGATGGTGATCCTGCCGGCCGTGCTCGGTGTGGTCAGCGTGGTCATCCCGGCGAAGTTCGGCCTCGGTCCGCAG
>NZ_MAUD01000330.1 GCF_001700515.1 Streptomyces lushanensis | reverse complement strand
GCCTGCCGCGCCCCCGTCCCTGTCCCTGCCCCCGCACCCGCCGTGTCCCGGCCTCGCCCCGGCCCGGCGGTCGGCCATGATGGCCGGATGCGTTTCCTCTTCGTCGGTGACTCCATGACGATCGGGCGCGCTGGCGACTTCACCTGGCGCTATCGGATGTGGCAGCACCTCGGCGCGTCCTTCGGCGCCCCGTTCCGGATCGTCGGCCCCCGGTCCGGGCTGTACGACAGCGAGGCCGACGCGCCCGTCTCGTACGACTACGCCGCCGGCCCCGGCTTCCCGGCCCATGCCCGCCGCCATCTCGCGGGCTGGGGTGTGGGGTGGCAGCACATGAGTCCGCTGATCGGCGAGGCGGTCCGGGCCGGCCGGGCCGACATCCTGCTGATCTCGCTGGGACTGATCGACCTCGGTTTCTACACGGACAGCACGCGGACCGCGCACAACGCCCGCGCGTTCATCGCCGAGGCCCGCGCGGCCAACCCCCGCGTACGGGCCGTGCTCCTGCCCGTCATCCCCAATGTCAGGGCCGAGTCCGACCGCGCCTTCGCCGCCGAGGTCGACCGTTTCAACGAACTGCTCGCCAAGGCCGTCGCCGACCTGGACCGGCCGTCCTCCCCCCTGCTGCTCGCCTCCCGCCCACCGGGATACGACATCCACCGCCACACCTACGACGGCACCCACCCGTCCCCCTCGGGCGAACACCGACTCGCCGCCGCCTTCGCCGACGCCATGCACCAGGCCTGGAACCTGGGCGCACCGTACGAGAAACACGACTGACCCGATCAAGCCGAGCCACTGAAAACGCGCGCGACGGCCACAAGGCCGATTCGGGCTTGCCTTGAGTGCGCTCGAACGCGTTGGCTGTGGAGTCATGAAGTACACGCAGCTCGGACGCTCCGGACTCAAGGTAAGCCGACTCGTCCTCGGGACGATGAACTTCGGTCCTCTCACCAACGAGGCCGACAGTCACACCATCATGGACGCCGCGCTCGACGCGGGCATCAATTTCTTCGACACCGCCAACATCTACGGCTGGGGCGAGAACAAGGGCCGCACGGAGGAGATCCTCGGCACCTGGTTCGCCAAGGGCGGCGACCGACGTGACAAGGTCGTCCTCGCCACCAAGGTCTACGGGAACATGGCCGGGGACGACCCGGCCTGGCCCAATCACGACAAGCTCTCGGCGCTCAACATCCGCCGTGCGGTCGACGCCAGCCTCAAGCGGCTCCAGACCGATCACATCGATCTCTACCAGTTCCACCACATCGACCGCGCCACTCCGGTCGAGGAGATCTGGCAGGCCATCGACACCCTGATCCAGCAGGGCAAGATCCTCTACGCGGGCTCCTCCAACTTCCCCGGGTGGAAGATCGCCCAGACCAATGAGACCGCCCGTCGGCTCGGCTCGTTCGGGCTGGTCAGCGAGCAGTGCCTGTACAACCTGGCCGAGCGCCGCGCCGAGATGGAGGTCATCCCGGCCGCGCAGGAGTACGGCCTCGGGGTCATCCCCTGGTCGCCGCTGAGCGGTGGTCTGCTGGGCGGCGCGATCCGCAAGGAGCGCGAGGGCGGCGGCTCCCGTACCAGCGCCGGCCGCTCGGGCAGCGGGCTCGCCAACACGGCCATCCGGACGCAGGTCCAGTCGTACGAGGATCTGCTCGACAAGCACGGCATCGATCCCGGTGAGGCGGCGCTGGCATGGCTGCTCACCCGTCCGGGCGTGACGGGTCCGATCGTCGGCCCGCGCACGGCCGAGCAGCTGGAGTCCGCTCTGCGCGCGGTCGAGCTGGAGCTGTCGGAGGAGGTCCTGTCCTCGCTGGACGAGATCTTCCCGGGCACGGGGCCCTCGCCGGAGGCGTTCGCCTGGTAGGACGCGCTGCGCGGGAGGGCGGCCGGGGCCGGTGACCAGGTCCTGTCCGGTCGGACAGGACCTAACCGACCGCGGCTGCCACCGCGATGATCGCGAACATCAGCACCAGCGCGCCGGCCATGATCTGGTTTCGGGTTTTGGGGTCCACGGGTCGAGGTTAACGGCCGGGGGCCCCGCGCCCGGCGCCCGGGTCATGGTCGGCGCCCGGGTCGCCGTCCGGCTTCCCCTGGGTCCGCCCCTGCGTCCGCCCCTGCGTCCGCCCGTTCGGCGGCTCCTGCCGGGCCGGGCCGAGCGGGAAGCGTACGAGCGTCTCGTACCGCGGCTGCTCGCCGCGCACTCCGCTCACCGGCAGCCGGCTCCGTACGAGCGCCATGTCGGCCACCTCCCACGGTGTGCCCTCGAAGCCGTCCATGGCCGAGGCGTACGGCCGCAGATCCAGGTCCGTACGGCTGTGGGCCAGCGTGAGATGCGGCCGGTAGTGGCGGTGCTCCTCCATCGGCAGGCCGGACCGGCGCGCGGCGGCGTCGGCGCGCTCCGCGAGGCGCCGCAGCGTGGCGATGTCCCCGGCCGCCCCGGCCCACAGGGCCCGCCCGCCGAAGTGCCCGCCACCCCGCAGCCGCAGCGCGAACGTCCCGGTACGCCGCCCGGCCCGCTCCAGCCGCGCGGTCAGCTCCGGCAGCAGCGCGTCCTCGACCTCGCCCAGGAACGCGAGCGTGAAGTGCCACCCCTCCCGCCCGGTCCACCGCATCCCCTCGGCCCCGGGCATCGCCCTGAGCCGGTCACGGACGGGATCGAGCTCCTTCCGGACCTCGGCGGGTGGCAGCACGGCGGCGAAGAGTCTCATACGGACAAGTCTTCCCACGGCGCGAGCCCGTACGTGGCCCGATCACCGTGCGTATCGTTGTACCGGGCGCTGCCGCGCCCCGCGGCGGCGGGGAGGAGCGCCACGATGACCGTCATTGACACCGACAGGATCGCCATGGCCGCCCGGGCCGCATCGCGCCGCGCGAAGTCCTACGCCGCCGTCGCCAGCTCCCGTTCCCTCGGGACGAAGTCCACGCGGGGACGGCCTCCGCGCAGGTCGAATCTCACGCGTACGCCCGCCACCCGGATCAGGACCAGGCCGATCGCCGCCGCCGCGAGGAGGGAGACCGCGCCGCCCGTGGCGAAGCCGACCCGGGGGCCGTAGGTGTCGGTGACCCAGCCGAGGAGCGGGCCGCCGACCGGGGTGCCGCCGACGAAGACCATCATGTAGAGGCTCATCACCCGGCCCCGCATCTCCGGGTCCGAGGCCATCTGGACGGTCGTGTTGGCGCTGATGTTCGTCGTCAGGCCGATCACGCCGATCGGTACGAGCAGCAGCGAGAACAGCCAGACGGACGGCGACAGCGAGATCGCGATCTCCAGCAGCCCGAAGCCCATCGCCGTGAGCAGGAGCAGTCTCAGTCGGCTGGAGCGGCGGCGGGCGGAGAGCAGGGCGCCGGTCAGTGAGCCGGCCGCGAGCAGGATGTTGAAGTACGCGTACATCCCGGCCCCGCCGTCGAAGACCCCGTGCGCGAAGGCCGTCAGCCAGATCGGGAAGTTGAAGCCGAACGTGCCGATGAAACCGACGAGGACGATGGGCCAGATCAGCTCCGGCCGCCCGCGCACATAGCGCAGTCCCTCTCTCAACTGGCCCTTGCCGCGCGGCACGCGGACGGACTTGTGCAGTTCGTGCTGGCGCATCAGCAGCAGACCGGCCAGCGGCGCCAGGAAGGACAGACCGTTCAGCATGAAGGCCCAGCCGCTGCCGACCGTGGTGATCAGCACACCGGCCACGGCGGGGCCGATGAGCCGCGCGGACTGGAAGTTGGCGGAGTTCAGGCTGACCGCGTTGCGCAGCTGGTCGGGGCCCACCATCTCGGAGACGAAGGACTGCCGGGCCGGATTGTCGACGACGGTCACCATGCCGAGCAGGAACGCGATCAGATAGACGTGCCAGACGTGGACCTGTCCCGACAGCGTCAGAACGGCCAGCAGGACGCCCAGCACACCCATCGCGGCCTGGGTGAAGAGCAGCAGCAGCCGCTTCGGGTAGCGGTCGGCGACGACACCGCCGAACAGCCCGAAGAGCAGCATGGGCAGAAACTGGAGGGCCGTGGTGATACCGACGGCCGCCGAGGAGCCCGTGAGGCTGAGTACCAGCCAGTCCTGGGTCACCCGGGACATCCATGTACCGGTGTTGGAGACGACGGCACCCGTCGCGAACAGCCGGTAGTTACGGATCTTCAGCGACGAGAAGGTCCCGCCGCGGGTCTTGCCGTCGTTCCCGGTCGTGCTGTCGTGGGTGGATATCGGTGCGGGGGCGGATTCTGCTCCGGATCCCGTACTCAAAGTGGGTTCGCCTCCTTACAGCGCGCGGATCACAGGTGGGCGAGCTTCTCCAGTACGGGGGCGGCAGCGCGCAGCTTCGCCCACTCGTCCTCGTCCAGGCCCTCGGCGAGGGACGCCAGCCAGACATTGCGCCTGCGGCGGCTCTCCTCGAGCATCGCCTCGGCCTCCTCGGTCTGGCTGACCACCTTCTGCCGACGGTCGTCGGGATGCGGCTCCAGCCTGACCAGGCCCTTCGCCTCCAGCAGCGCCACGATGCGGGTCATCGAGGGCGGCTGGACATGCTCCCTGCGTGCCAGCTCGCCCGGCGTGGCGGAACCACAGCGGGCCAGTGTGCCCAGCACCGACATCTCGGTCGGGCTGAGCGATTCGTCCACACGTTGGTGCTTCAGTCGCCGGCCCAGCCGCATGACGGCGGAGCGGAGTGCGTTCACGGCGGCGTCGTTCTCGATCGCGTCGCCACCGTGGGACAGGTCAGGCATGTTTGTTAGCATAACTCATTACCCAACCTAAATACCACTCGGTTTCTCCGCGTTTCGCCCGCGCGCCGCCGATCCGTGGTCCATCGCGCGGATCAACCCCCGGACCAGCCTCTGTCACTCATACGAGTGAGTCCGTACCGGAAAGCGACATGACCGGGCGTGCCCGCGCACGACCCTGGTCCGCATGGGATCGACAGTGCTCAGCCTGCGGATAGACGGTGAGCTGCTCGACCGGCTGCGGGAGCGCGCCGCCAGACGGGGGATGAGCGTCCAGGACTATGTGGCCGGGACGCTCGTCCGCGACGACTTCGACGAACGCTTCAGGGCGGCCGTCGACGAGACGGAGAAGTTCTACGGCGTCACACGGCGGGACTGACACCGTCCGGGATACGGCCGGGCATGGCCGCCGCGGTCGGGCACGGCCGGGCGCGCACCCCGTCGCGGCCGGGTTCGGAACGGACCGGACCGGACGGGAGTGGGCGCCGGCTTCCCGGACCGGGCAGGGCCTGGGCCCGGCAGGCTCCGCCCAGTGCCCGGAAGGCCCCACATAGACTGACGGCCATGACCGGTTCTTCGACGGCAACTCCCCGGCGTGCGGCGCCCGAGCCTCTGGAGGGGCCGGTCGTCGGCACCATCACGGGCGGCACGATCATCTGGTTCGTGCTCTTCCTGGTGCAGCTCCCGTTCTACGGCTGGTACAGCGACCACGGGCACGCGTGGTGGATCTGGACGTGTCTGGCCGGCGGCGGGCTCGGGCTGATCGGTATCTGGTACGTACGCGGGCGGGACGCGGCGCTCAAGCGCGCGGCAGCCGCGCGCGAGGCCGGGGAGAGCGGGGCGGCCGGACGGACCGGGGCGGCCGGCGAGGACCCGGGGTCCGATGATCACTCCGGGCCGACGGCCTGACCGATCGCGTCGCGCCGACCTGACCGCGACCGATCGGTCCGGTGGTCGCACCGTACCGACGGCCTGACCGATCACGCCGGCCCAGCCGATCGCGCCGACCCACCTGTCTGTGACCGGCGGACGGCCCGACCGGCGGCGCCGGCCCCGCCGCGCGCCCCCCCGTACGCACCCCTGACGTGACCCTGACCAAAGCAGGGCCTCCGCCCTCCCCCGAGTACTGCCACAGGACCATCCCGCTCGTCCCTGGGTCGGATCTCCGGCCTCTCGGCGGGTGAACGCGCCTCACGGGTCGTACCGTCGAAATCATGACGCAGCGGGCGAAGATCGACACCGACGGCCCCGAGCCCCATGGCCCCGAGCCGCACGGCCGCGGATCTCACGGCCCCACCATCGACGCGGGCGCCGAACTCGATCCCGTACACCCCATGAGGCTCCCGCTGCCCTCCGGCCGCCACACCGGGCTGACCGCCGCCGAGGTCGCGCGGCACGTCGCCCGTGGTGAGGTCAACGACGTCCCCGTCCGCAGCAGCCGCTCCGCCGTCGAGATCGTCCGCGCCAATGTCTTCACCCGCTTCAACGCGGTCATCGGCGTGCTCTGGGTGATCATGTCCTTCGTCGCGCCGATCCAGGACACGCTCTTCGGCTATGTGATCCTCGCCAACACCGGCATCGGCATCATCCAGGAACTGCGCGCCAAGAGAACCCTCGACGGACTGGCCGTCATCGGCGAGGCGAAACCGACCGTACGGCGTGACGGTGTCGCCGCGGAGATCTCCACCGCGCAGATCGTCCTCGGGGATCTCATCGAGCTGGGCCCCGGCGACAAGGTCGTCGTCGACGGCGAGGTGGTCGAGGCCGAGAGCCTCGAAGTGGACGAGTCGCTGCTGACCGGAGAGGCCGATCCGGTGCTGAAACGCCCCGGCGACTCCGTGATGTCCGGCAGCTTCGTGGTCGTCGGCGGCGGCGCGTTCCGGGCCACCAAGGTCGGGCGCGACGCCTATGCCGCGCGGCTCGCCGAGGAGGCGTCCCGTTTCACGCTCGTGGACTCCGAGCTGCGCAACGGCATCAGCACCATCCTCAAGTACGTGACCTGGATGATGGTCCCGACGGCCCTCGGGCTCATCGTCAGCCAGCTCGTCGTCAAGCAGAGCAACTTCAAGGACTCCGTGGCCAGGACCGTCGGCGGCATCGTCCCGATGATCCCCGAGGGCCTGGTGCTGCTGACCTCCATCGCCTTCGCCATCGGGGTCATCCGGCTCGCCCGCAAGCAGTGCCTCGTCCAGGAGCTGCCCGCGATCGAGGGCCTCGCGCGCGTCGATGTCGTCTGTCTCGACAAGACCGGAACGCTCACCGAGGGCGGGATGAGGGTCAGCGAGCTGCGCGTTCTGGGCGGCGCGGACGAGACGTACGTACGGAAGGTGCTCGGCGCGCTCGGCGCGTCCGACCCGCGTCCCAACGCCAGCCTCCAGGCGGTCGTCGACGCGTTCGGCGACGAGCGCGGCGAATGGCCCGTCGCGGCTGCGCTGCCCTTCTCCTCCGTACGGAAGTACAGCGGCGCGGCCTTCAGCGAGGCCGACGGGGCCGGCGGTCTCTCATCGGGGTGGCTGCTCGGCGCGCCGGATGTGCTGCTGCCGCACGACGATCCGGCGCTCGCCGGGGTCGATCATCTCAACGAACAGGGCCTTCGGGTCCTGCTGCTGGCCCGCGTCGGTGCGGGCGCGGGCGGCGCGGACCGGTCAGGCAGCACGGGCGGCTCGGGCGGCTCAGGCCGGTCGGGCGACGCGGGCGGCTCAGGCCGGTCGGGCGACGCGGGCGGCTCAGGCCGGTCGGGCGACGGGGGCGCCGCCGCTCCCGCCGCCGCGCTGGACGCGCCGGAGGCGGTGGCGGGCGCCGAGGCGACCGCGATCGTCGTGCTGGAACAGCGGCTGCGGCCCGACGCCGCCGGCACCCTCGACTACTTCGCCCAGCAGAACGTCGACGCCAAGGTCGTCTCCGGAGACAACGCGGTCTCGGTGGCCGCGGTGGCCAAGAAGCTCGGTCTCGCGGGCGCGGAACGTACGGTCGACGCCCGGCTGCTGCCCACCGCGCGGGAGGAGATGGCGGAGGCGATCGAGGCCGCCACGGTCTTCGGCCGGGTCACTCCGCAGCAGAAGCGCGACATGGTCGGTGCCCTCCAGTCGCGCGGGCACACGGTCGCGATGACCGGCGACGGCGTCAACGACGTCCTGGCGCTGAAGGACGCGGACATCGGTGTCTCGATGGGCTCGGGCTCGGAGGCGACCCGGGCCGTGGCCCAGATCGTGCTGCTGAACAACAGCTTCTCGACGCTGCCGTCGGTGGTGGCGGAGGGCCGGCGGGTCATCGGGAACATCACACGGGTGGCGACCCTCTTTCTGACGAAGACGGTCTACTCGGTGCTGCTGGCGATCCTGGTGGCCTGTTTCCAGGTGGAGTATCCGTTCCTGCCACGGCATCTGACACTGCTGTCGACGCTCACGATCGGCGTACCGGCCTTCTTCCTGGCGCTGGCGCCGAACACGGAACGGGCGCGGCCGAACTTCGTACGGCGCGTGATGCGGTACTCGATCCCGTCGGGCATCATCGCCGGAATCGCCACGTTCGTCGCCTATATGATGGCCCGCCACTACTACACGGGCCCCGACGCCCTCAACGCGGAGACCAGCGCGGCCACCCTCACCCTCTTCCTGGTCTCCCTGTGGGTGCTGGCGATCGTGGCGCGCCCGTACACCTGGTGGCGGATCGGGCTGGTGACGGCGATGGGGCTGGCGTTCCTGGTGGTACTGGCCGTACCGGCGCTCCAGCACTTCTTCGCGCTGAAGCTGGTGGGTACGACGATGCCGTGGCTGGCGGTCGGCATCGCGGTGGTGGCGTCGGCGGCGCTGGAGTTCTGCTGGCGCTGGGTGAGCCGAAGATTCCCGGCCTGAGGGCCGTGCCCGGCCTGAGGGCCGTACGGAGGCGGCGAACGCCTTCGGCACGGCAGAGGGGCCCGGCAGGCTGCCGGGCCCCTCGTCGTAGCGGTGGGTTCTACTTCACGTCGATGAAGTCGCCTGCCACGGCGACCGGCGCGGTGGAGGCGATACCCACGTAGTTCCAGCGGTAGTAACCGTCCTCCGTCGCCTTGACGGTGGTCTTCAGCGCACCGGTGGACGAGGACTTCACACCCTTGACGTTGGTGTAGGCCGTGCTGGACTTCTTGCGGAACTGGAGCACCACCGACTGGGTGCCGAAGCCGACGTACTTGTTCTTGTCCCAGTCCGCACGGGTCAGGCTGCCCGTGATGGTGATGGTGCCGCCCTTCTTGACCGGCTCCGGAGCGGCGTTGACCGTGAGCTTCGACTGACGCTGGAGCTTGACGGTGTTGAACTTCTCCACCACGGTGAGGTCGTCCTCACCGCCGTTGCCGTACGCGCCGGCGGCGACGTTCCAGGTCTTGGCGTCCGTGTTGACCAGCCACCCCGCGTCGATCGTGGTGGTGTGCGTGCAGGTCGAGGTGGTGGCACTCGCGACCTTGCACACGAGGTCGTCGTTCGGCTCGAAGTACCTGCTGGTGGGGCTGCTGAGGCTGCTGCCCTCCCAGATGAGGGCGCTGACGTCGAGGACGCCCAGGTCGTCCGTCGCCGTGGCGGACATGGCGATCTTCTTGACGGTGGTGGTGCCGATCACGATCGGCTTGCCACCGTTCACGACGACCTTGGTGATCACGGGCAGGCCCGCGGCCTGCGCCGACAGCGCGCGGGCCTGCGCCCGCGGCGAGGCGCCGTCGCCGTGCCGGAGGAATTCGAAGCCCCCGACCGTCAGACCGTGATCGTCCGACTGCGCGGCCTGGGACGCCGGCACCGCGAGCGCGGACAGGACCAAGGCGCCGGAAACGGCAGCAACAGTGGCACGAATACGCATGTGTTCCCCCAGGTCTGGTTCTGCGGATCTGTTGACCCGGGAAAACAGACCTGGGGGAAGGGTGAAAAGTTGTACGAAAACAGGGAGTGTTTGCGAAGACCCACCGGCCGGGCGCGCTGGAACCGGCGGACCGGACAGCGCGGAACGGAACGGCGCGGGACCTGGTCGAACCACCGGTCCCGCGCCGACTCCTCCTGCTTCACATCGACGAAGTCCTACTTCACGTCGATGAAGTCGCCCGCGACGGCGACCGGCGCGGTGGAGGCGATACCCGCGTAGTTCCAGCGGTAGTAACCGTCCTCCGTCGCCTTGACGGTGGTCTTCAGCGCACCGGTGGACGAGGACTTCACGCCCTTGACGTTGGTGTAGGCGGTGCTGGTCTTCTTGCGGAACTGGAGCGCCACCGACTGGGTGCCGAGGCCCACATACTTGTTCTTGTCCCAGTCCGCACGGGTCAGGCTGCCCGTGACCGTGATGGTGCCGCCCTTCTTGACCGGCTCGGGAGCGGCGTTGACCGTCAGCTTCGACTCACGCTGGACCTTGATCTTGGAGACGGACTCCTTGATCGTGATGTCCTCGTCGTCGTAGCCCGCCGCGATGACCAGGACGTTCCAGTTCGTGGCGTCGATGTTCCTGAGCTGCTTGGCCGTGAGCGTGAAGGTGCCCGTGCAGGTGGAGGTCGTGGCGTTCACGGCCTTGCACGTGGCCAGTTCCTCGTTCTGGTTGAAGCCGTTGCTGTTCGGGTCGTCCAGGTTCTTGCCCGTCCAGAGCACGCCGACGGCGACCGCGATGCCCGAGTTGTCGGACGCGGTGATCGACAGGGACACCTTCTTGCTCCCGGTCGCGGAAACCACGATGGGCTTGCCGCCGTTCACCACTGCCTTGGTGATCACGGCAGGGGTGTTGGCGTTCGCGGCAAGCGCCTGGCGCTTGGCCGAGGGCCCGGTTGCGTGGTCCTGCACGAGCTCCTTGAGCTGTCCGACCGTCGAGCGGAGATCATCCGACTGCGCGGCCTGGGAAGCCGGCACGGCGAGAGCGGACAGGGCCAGGGCGCCGGAGACCGCGGCAACAGTGGCACGAATACGCATGTGTTCCCCAAGTCTGGTTCATTCGGGTCTGTTGACCCGGAAAACCAGACCTGAGGCGAGGGTGAAAAGTTGTACGAGAATAGGAAATCTTTGCGAAGACCGACCGACCGGGCCCAGGGCGAACCGGCGGACCGGCAGGGCTCAGCCGAACCGGACGGGACGGGACGGGACCGCAGCGGAACGGACAGGGCCCAGCCGAAAGCGGACCGGACCTAGTCGAACCACCGGTCCCGCGCCAGTTCCTCCGTCCGGGACGGGTCCTCCAGCAGCGCCGCCACCTCGAAGCGGCGTGGCCACTGGCCCGCCGCCCAGGCGAGTCCCGCCGCCACCCCCTCCAGCGTCGCCGCGTGCACCGTTCCGTCCGGGGTGCGGCGCCAGTCCAGCTCCACGCCGCCCGCGAGCAGTTCCTCGTGCTCCACGTACACCTCGGGCGTGCCGGCGCCGAGCAGCACATGCACCGGCTCCGGGACCGTGTGCTCCTCGCCCTCCGTGGTCACCTCCGCCACGACCGCCTCGCTCAGCCGCCGTACCTGAAGCAGCTCGGCCAGCTCCGCGAAGCGCGTCGGTGACACCGGCAGCAGCGGCAGCCCGCCCGCCAGCGGCACCAGATCGGGAGCGTCCGCGACCACCGCGTCCGCCGCGTCGACCACCCGTACCTCTCCGTCCACGACGGCCCGCAGTTCGTCGGGGAGCGTCACCTGCTCCGGATCGAGATCGGCGAGGGCCGTGTAGAGCGCGTGCAACTGCCTCGGCGTGACCTCGCGGTCCGGATCGGCGAGCCGGCCGAGCAGCTCCGCCGCGCCGCCGGGCTCGTCCAGCAGCGCGGCGACCGAGGTCCGCACGCCCAGCGCCCGCAGCACCTGCGCGTCGTCGAAGCCCGTCGCGTCCACCGGGTCGTACAGCCCGGCCAGCAGCGGATCGCCGCCCGCCGAGCGCAGTCCGGCCGGGCGCCGGCCGTCGAGTACGGGATGGTCGCGCAGCCACCACGCGGTGTACGAACGCACGGTCTCCGTCGTGCCGTCGGGCAGCAGGATCCGTACGGACTGGGTCAGCGCGTCCCGCAGCGGCGGCCGGGCCAGCAGGGCGAGCGCCCGCGGCCACGCGTCGTCGTCCACCAGGTCCAGGTCGCGTACGGCCACGATCTCCGTGGCGACCGGCGGCACCGGCGTCTCCGGCAGCCGGTCGAGCACGTCCTCGCACCAGACGTCCACCGCGTCCAGCAGACCCGCGTCGTCGGGCTCGGCGAAGTCGCCGTCGCGGGGCTCCAGTTCGTCGGGGTCCAGGACGACGTCCGTGGCGCGGACGAGCGCGAAGTCGGCCAGCACACCGCAGGCGGCGAGCGGCTGTTCGCCCCAGCGCTCGGCCAGCTCGGCGTCGCAGAAGGCGAGTTCGCCCTCGCGCAGCACGGCGGCGAACGGGCTGCCGGGCAGCACGAGTTCACCGGCCGGGGCCAGTTCGCCGTCCTCGTCGGTCAGGGCGAGCGCGCCGAGCCACGGCTCGTCACCCGCCTCAAGTCCCGCGTCCCGTACGAGACCGAGCACGATCTCGGCCAGTTCCTCGGCGTCCGGGGCGGCGTTGTCCCCGAGGTCCGTGTCCCAGATCTCGCCCGCGTCCAGCGACGCCGCCACGGCGGCACGTACCTGAGGCGTCGTCAGTACGGCGCGCGGGGTGGCGGGCAGCGCGCCCAGCTTCTCCAGCAGCGGATGGGCGGCCTCGGGGTGCGCGACCTTCAGTCCCAGCCTGGCGAGGTCCGCGGCGGCCTCGGCGTCGGGCAGCGGCAGCAGGACCTGGCGCGGGCCGATGGTGGTACGGCCGTTGGCCAGCGGCACCGGCAGCCCCGAGAGCCGCTCCGGGTCGACGCCCGCGAGCGACTCGTACAGCCGCCACCACCACGCGGGCGGTCGCTCGGCGCCCGCGATCCGCTCGATGGCCTCGCCGAGCGGGAGCCGGCCGACGCCCAGGGTGCGCAGCTCGACGCGGCGTTCGAGGCCGGCGGGCAGCAGGGTGGGCAGCACCTCGGCGAGTACGCGCACGGTGTCGGCGCCGGCGCCTTCGACGACCTCGGCCTCGAAGGGCCGCAGGGCGGTGGGCGCTTCGTTCGCCCCATCCGTCTCGTGCGCCGCGCGCGCCTCGTACGCCGCTTGCGCCTCGTGTGCCTCGTACGCCCCATCCGTCTCGTGCGCCTCATGTGCCCCAGCCGACCCACGCGGCCCATCCGCCGCGTACGCCTCATCCGCTTCGGACGCCGGGGCGAGGAAGGCGACCCGGGGCAGCCGTGCCAGGATCGCGGCCCGCAGCCGGCCGTCCAGCTCGCCCTTGCCGAGCGGTCCGGGCACCAGGTCGATGGTGCCGGTGGAGACGGGCTGCCAGCCGCCGAGCAGCTCGGCGTACGCGTCGGCCGCCCTCTCCACGAGGAAGTCGGTGAGCGGTCCTGGCGCGGGATGGCGCCGGGTGGTGTCCAGCGGCAGCGAGGCGATGAGCAGGGCGGGCACGCCGAGCGGCTCGTCGGTCGGCGTCGGGGCGTGTACGACGGGTGCGGTGCGGGGGCGCCGGGGGGCGCCGTCGGCGTCCACGGGAACGGCCCAGGTGACCGACCAGTGCGGGCGCAGGCGCTCCTCCAGGGGCCGTCCTTCGAGGAGTTCGGGCGCGGTGGGACCGTGGTGGCTGACGACGCGCCAGCGGCTACGGCCGGTCCCGTCCTCCGCGCCTTCCCCGGCGCCGGAGTCCTCGATCTCGACGTACGGGCCGTGCTGCGAGCGGCGCAGCACCCGTTCACCGCCGTCCGGCGTCTCCACGACGATCTCGGCGAGCCCGGCGAGGGTCAGCAGCAGGGCGTCGTCGATCCCGGCGAGGAGCCGCTCCACGAGATCGGCCGCCGTGCCGTCGCGCAACGGCAGGATGACGACCGTGTCGTACCCCTCGGGAGCCGTGCCCTCGGCGGGCAGCGGCAGCCGCAGCAGCGGTACGTGGCCCTCGCGGCGGCGCAGTTCGTCGCCGAGGCCGGGACTGGCCGCGGCGGCCTGCCCGGCCAGCTCGCGGGCCTCGGAGAGGGACCAGCGGACCCCGCCGTGGCGTCCGATGACGGCCGGCTCGTCACTGACGGCGAGCACGGCGGCGAATCCGACGCCGAACCGCCCCACAGCGGCCTCGTGGCCCTCCCGCTTGGCGGAGGCGCGCAGGGTACTGAGCGACTCGACACCGGCGGCGTCGAGCGGAGCCCCGGTGTTGGCGGCCACCAGCACGGCGGGGCCGTCGGCGGTACCGGGCCGCAGGGTCAGCCGGAACCGTCCGGGCACTTCGGCCCGCGCGGCGGCGTCGGCGGCGTTCTGGGCCAGCTCGACCACGAGCCGGTCGCGGTACCCGCCGAGCGCGAGATCCTCCTCGGCGTTGGCGTCCTCCCGGAACCGCGCGGGACTGGCCTCCCACGCATCAAGCACCCCACGCCGCAGCCGCGCCGTCCCGAACGGGTCGGCGCCCTCGGTCGTCCTGACGCTCACGCTGTGACTCCACTCTGCTCCGACTACGCCCCACCATCCCCGTGCGGCCCGAAGGTACCGCGTACACCCCTCCCAAGGGGTGCGGGGTCGCGCCCGGCCGCCCTCGAACACCTACCGAACCGGACACCCGTACTCCCGACGCACACGGTGCGGACGGCACGCGATCAGGTGGCGCTTCGGTGGGGTTCCGGCCACAGGCGGGGGCGAGTTGCCGTCCTGTCGGGTGTGCGTCACGGCGGATGTCGCGAGGGCGCTCCGCGAGAACTTCCGGAGCGACCTGAACGCCGGACGACGCCGCTGAAGCGAGGACGACCGTGTCAGATCGGCTTGCACTTCCCGTTTTATTCGTGAGCAGAACCGCACTGACGAGAATTCGCCACCCGTTCGGATGAATCTCCATTCGGACGGGATGGCCAGATGAAACGACTCTCCCTAAGGACGGCAACGAATCGAGGTGATCGGTAATTCATCGATGATTACGGAAAGTAATGGCGGCCGTCTTGATCCGATATCGCGCCCCGGGGATCCTTTTTCTCGTCTCGGGCATTGGTCCGGCAGAAGTGGCGGGCGGACCGAGGCAGGGAAAGGAATGAAATGAAGATTCTCAGATCTCTGGGCGTGCTCGTGGCCGGCGCGATGCTCGCCCTCGGTATCGGTGGAGGGCTGGCGCCGGTGGCGCATGCCGTCGACGCGCCCAGTGGAGCGGGGTATTCGGCGGCGGATCTCGCCACCGGGCGCACCACCAGCGGCACCGTCGCCGGGTCGGCCGGGCACGAGAGAGAAGTGCCGCCGCAGGAGGCCTCGCTGAGCTGCTGGGACCCGTACTTCTCGGGTTCCACGTTCGCCCTCTCCTGCTCCGGCAGCCGCTACTACGTCTATGTCGACTGCGCGAACGGCTACCGGTACGTCGTCGGCCCGCTGTCCGGGGCCAAGCGCGTCACGATCACCTGTCCCGGGGGCTACCGCGCATTGCGAGGTGGTGGATACGGAAGCTGATTTCGCTGGAACATCGTTCACGGGTGTTTGACCATTCGCCCTGCCGGAATCTCTCCGGCAGGGCGAATCGGTGTGCGTCGGCGCGTGTCGGTGCGCATTCGTACGGACGGGCATTCGGCCCGCGCCCCCGCGGCCTCGGCCGTTGCCCGGGGGCTTTCGGCCGTTGCCGCGGCCATCGCCTTACGAGTGACCCAGATCTTCCATTTCGTCCTCCGGCCCCGCCTGCACCGAGCCGCTGTCCGGGGACGGCCGCAGCGGGAAGGTGTCCGCGGCCATCGAGTCCAGTACGGGCGGCGCCGGGCGCAGCGGCTTGGGCATGACCGCCGCCTCCGAGTGGCCGCCGCAGCCGTACGCCAGCGAGACGACATGGCCGTCCGCCGGGGAGAACTCGTTCGCGCAGACACCGAAGGCCTGGCGCAGCGAACCCGCCAGCGGCAGCAGGAAGCCGCAGGAGACACAGGGCGCGGGCGCCGCCTGCGCCATGGGGGTCTTCGCGCCGAACGACTCGTCCCAGCGGTCGGCCGCCACGTGCAGCCCGTACCGCGACAGCACACGCGCCCGGCGCATCCCCAGTTCCTCGGCGACCGACGCGATCGAGCCACGCGCGGGTACGGCCGGTACCGCTCGTACGGTGGAGACTCCCCCGAGGCCCGCCGCGGCCCCGCCGTCGGCCTCGCCCGTGGCCCCGGCCCCGGCGGCCGGATCCTCCGCC
>NZ_MAUD01000329.1:2324-2618 GCF_001700515.1 Streptomyces lushanensis | reverse complement strand
CCGCTCGGCCAGCTCCGCGGCCAGCTCGTGGTCGAGCCCCTCGATCTGGACCGAGCCCTTGGACGACGCCGTGGTGACGATCACCGTCGAGAGCCTGAAGAGCTGCTCCAGCGGACCGCGCACGGTGTCCACGGTCTGTATCCGCGACATCGGCGCGATCCGCCACTCCTGCCAGAAGAAGCCGGTACGGACATAGACCGCCTCTTCCGTCACCTCCCAGCGGTGCACCCTGAACCACCACACGGGTATCAGCGCCGTGCACAGGAGGCCGAGCACCGCCAGCACCGCGGCGGG
>NZ_MAUD01000329.1:0-2281 GCF_001700515.1 Streptomyces lushanensis | reverse complement strand
TCCTCACCGGTGAGGACGGGCTCGATCCGCTTGGCGAGCACCTTGCCCAGCTCGACGCCCCACTGGTCGAAGGAGTCGATGTCCCAGACGGCGCCCTGGACGAACACCTTGTGTTCGTAGAGCGCGATGAGCTGGCCCAGCACGGACGGTGTGAGCGCCTCGGCGAGGATCGTGGTCGTCGGGTGGTTGCCGCGGAAGGTCTTGTGCGGCACCAGCTCCTCCGGCACACCCTCGGCCCGTACCTCTTCCGGCGTCTTGCCGAAGGCCAGCGCCTGCGTCTGCGCGAAGAAGTTGGCCATCAGCAGATCGTGCTGCGCGACCAGACCGGGCCGCAGATCGTCCACGGGCCGGGCGAAGCCGATGAAGTCCGCCGGGATGACCTTGGTGCCCTGGTGGATCAACTGGTAGTACGCGTGCTGCCCGTTGGTACCCGGAGTGCCCCAGACCACGGGCCCGGTCTGCCATTCGACCGGACGGCCCTCCCGGTCCACCGACTTGCCGTTGGACTCCATGTCGAGCTGCTGGAGATACGCCGTGAACTTCGACAGGTAGTGGCTGTAGGGCAGGACGGCGTGCGACTGGGCGTCGAAGAACGATCCGTACCAGATGCCCAGCAGCCCCAGCAGCAGAGGCGCGTTGGCCTCCGGCGGCGCGGTGCGGAAGTGCTCGTCCACGAGATGGAAGCCGTCGAGCATCTCCCGGAAGCGGCCGGGACCGATCGCGATCATCAGCGAGAGACCGATGGCCGAGTCGTACGAGTAGCGCCCGCCGACCCAGTCCCAGAACTCGAACATGTTGGCCGTGTCGATACCGAACTCGGCGACCTTGCCCGCGTTGGTGGACAGCGCCACGAAGTGCTTGGCGACGGCCTCCTGCCCGGCGCCCAGCCCGGTCAGCAGCCAGGAGCGGGCCGAGGTGGCGTTGGTGATGGTCTCGATCGTGGTGAAGGTCTTGGACGCGATGATGAAGAGCGTCTCGGCCGGGTCCAGGTCCCGTACGGCCTCGTGCAGGTCCGCGCCGTCCACGTTGGAGACGAAGCGGACCGTGAGGTCGCGGTCGGTGAAGGAGCGGAGCACCTCGTAGGCCATCGCGGGACCGAGGTCGGAGCCGCCGATACCGATGTTGATCACGTTCTTGATGGGACGCCCGGTGTGGCCGGTCCACTCGCCGGACCTGATCCGGTCGGCGAACGCGCCCATCCTGTCGAGTACGGCGTGCACCGCGGGTACGACGTTCTCGCCGTCCACCTCGACGACGGCGCCGCGCGGGGCGCGCAGCGCCGTGTGCAGTACCGCGCGGTCCTCGGTGGTGTTGATCTTCTCTCCGCGGAACATCGCGTCCCGCAGCTCCGCCACGCCGGTCGCCGCGGCCAGCTCGTGAAGGAGCGTCAGCGTCTCGTCGGTCACCAGGTGCTTGGAGTAGTCCAGGTGGAGATCGCCGACCTGGAGGGTGTAGCCGGTGCCGCGCGCCGGATCGGCGGCGAACAGCTCCCGCAGATGCGTCTGCCCGAGCTGTTCACGGTGCTTGCCGAGCGCGTTCCACTCGGGCGTCCGGTTGAGCCTGGTACGGCCTTCTGCGTTCATCTCGGACATCGGTCCACTTCTTCTCGTGCGTGTGTGCGTGCCCTGCTGCCCGACCAACCTATGCGATCAGGGTGACCGCGCGATGACCGGACGACACGGGTCACGGACGGGGCAGAAGAAACCGGCCGGACACCTGTTGGGTGTCCGGCCGGCTGAAGTATGTCCAGATCTTGATGTGTCCGGATCTCGGTATGTCCGGATCCGGAGGTCCAGATCTCGTGTCTAGATCTCGCCGCGCAGTTTGGCGAGCGCTTCGGCGAGGATCGCTTCGCCGTCCGCGTCGCTGCGTCGCTCCCGTACATAGGCGAGGTGCGTCTTGTACGGCTCGGTGCGCGGCGGGTCCGGTGGATTGTCCCGGTCCTGACCGGCCGGGAATCCACAGCGCGGGCAGTCCCACGTCTCCGGAACCTGTGCGTCACTGGCGAAGCTCGGCTGCGTCTCGTGCCCGTTGGAGCACCAGAAGGAGATGCGCAGGCGGGGCGCGGACTCGCCACGCTCAGCCTCACCCATCGGCCCCGCTCCGACCCGGCTTCCCCGGATCGCGTTGCCACTTGCCACGGTCGTAACTCCCTGCGTGATGGTGCCGCAAAGCATCGATAGGCAGCTCCGCTGCCGGGCGCCCCAGTCTACGTAAGGCCCAACGCGCGTCCAGTGAAGGGAGTTACCCCCTGCCGCCCGGCGCGGAACCCCATGATAGG
>NZ_MAUD01000033.1 GCF_001700515.1 Streptomyces lushanensis | reverse complement strand
TGGTCATCGACTGGCGCGCGCCCGTCTCCCAGCCGTTCTACCGGGCCTCCAAGAAGGACCCGCACGATGTCGCGCTGCGCCGCCGCTTCGGCTACACCGGCGGCGACCTCACCGCGTACGAGGACGAGCGTCTCTCCGATCCCACCGAGGCCGTCCGCTCCAGCAAGCTGCTCCAGGCCGAGATCGAACGGCCGCGCGTGGGCCCCATGCGGGACATCGTCGCCACGATCCAGCCGGAACAGGACGAGATCGTGCGCAGCGACCTCGGCGGCACGGTCTGTGTCCAGGGCGGTCCCGGCACCGGCAAGACCGCCGTCGGTCTGCACCGGGTCGCGTATCTGCTGTACGCGCACCGCGAGCGGCTGGCCCGTACCGGCACGCTGGTCATCGGGCCGAACGCGTCCTTCCTCCACTACATCGAGCAGGTGCTCCCCGCGCTGGGCGAGCTGGACGTGCGGCAGTCGACGGTGGACGCGCTGGTCGCCTCCGTCGAGGTGAGCGGTACGGACCCGGCGCCCGCCGCCGTGCTCAAGGGCGACGCCCGGATGGCGGAGATCCTGCGCCGGGCCGTGCGCTCCCATGTCACCACGCCCACGGAGGGCATCGTGGTGGTGCGGGGCTCGCGGCGGTGGCGGGTGCCCGCGTACGAACTCGAAGAGATCGTCCGGCAGCTGCTGGACCGGGACATGCGCTACGGCGCCGCGCGTGAGGCGCTTCCGCAACGGATCGCCCACGCCGTGCTCGTGCAGATGGAACGGGCGGGCGAGGCGCCCGACGACCGGGTGCAGGACGCGGTGGCGCGCGGCGCGTCGGTCAAGGCGGCGGTCAAGGCCATCTGGCCTCCGGTCGATCCGGCGAAGCTGGTGCTGCGGCTGCTCTCCGACGCGGAGTTCCTGGCCGAGCACGCGGAGGGCCTGCTGACGCCGGACGAGCAGCGGACGGTCCTGTGGACGAAGCCCGCGCGCGGTGTGAAGTCGGTGAAGTGGTCGCCGGCGGACGCGGTGCTGATCGACGAGACGGCGGATCTGATCGCCCGTACGCACTCGCTGGGCCATGTCGTGCTGGACGAGGCCCAGGACCTCTCACCGATGCAGTACCGCGCGGTGGGCCGCCGCTGTTCGACCGGTTCGGCCACGGTCCTGGGCGATCTGGCGCAGGGCACCACACCGTGGGCCACCGCGAGCTGGGCGGAGGCCCTGCGCCATCTCGGCAAGTCGGACGCGCTGGTCGAGGAGCTGACGGCGGGCTTCCGTGTGCCGCGCGAGGTGATCGCGTACGCGTCGAGGCTGCTGCCGGAGATCTCGCCGGGCCTGACGGCGGTGGAGTCGGTGCGCGAGTCGCCGGGCTCGCTGGAGGTACGGGAGGCGGGCGACGCCGCCGCGCTGGACGCGGCGGTCGTGGCGGCCTGCGCGGAATCCCTGGCCCACGAGGGCTCCATCGGCCTGATCGCGGCGGACAGCAGGATCCCGGCCCTGCGCGAGGCCCTCACCGCGGCGGCCATGCCCTGGCTCTCCCCGGGCGAGGAGACCACCGCGGCGTCCCGTCTGACACTGGTGCCCGCCTCGCTGGCCAAGGGCCTGGAGTACGACTACGTGGTCCTGGACGACCCGGCGTCGGTCGTCGCCGGGGAACCCGACGAACGCACCGGCCTCCGCCGGCTCTACGTGGCCCTGACCCGCGCGGTCTCAGGACTCACGGTCCTCCACAGCGCCCCGCTCCCCGCCCCGCTCCTGACCCGCGCCGGCTGAGCTCCGTACGGGGCGGCCGGTCAGGTCCCGGGCCCTGCGCACCGTCGCCGCGTCGACCATCGCGCCCCGCCCGTCGCGGAAGGCGCCGCTGCCGTCGCGCTCGTGCCGCTCGAAGAGATCGAGCAGGGCGTGCGCGTCGGCCAGCTCGGCGGGGTCGGTGCCGAACACCTCGTTGGCGACGGTGACCTGGTGGGGGTGGATACAGGCGCGGCCCTGGAAGCCGAGCCCGCGCAGTCGCAGGCTGGAGGCGCGGAACGCCGCACTGTCGGACGTATGTACGGAGACGGGCGCGACGGCGCACTCCAGCCCGTGCGCGACGGCGTGCGCGACGGCCGGTCCCCGGGCCCAGTCGAGCAGGTCGTCGCCACGGGCGGAGTCGGGCCCCATCCGCAGGTCCGCGCGCAGGTCCACCTCGCCGAGCTGGATCCGGCGCACGGCGGGGTGACGGACGGCGGTGCCGAGGGTGAGCACCCCCGCCGCGCTCTCGACGAGGAGCCCCAGGGCGACGGGCCCGCCGGTCGCGGTCACGGTCGCGCCCACGGCGGCGGCCAGGGTGTCCAGCTCGGCACCGGCACCCGCCTTGGGCATCCACAGGCCGTCGATCCGGCCCGTGGCGAGCAGCGCGCGGGCGTCGTCAAGACCACGGGCGCCCCCGTTGACCCGTACCCACAGCTCCGGTCCCCCGTCCTGGCGGCCGAGGGCGAATCCGACGGCGGCGGCGCGCGCCTCGTCCTTGCGCGCGGGCGCGACGGCGTCCTCCAGATCGAGGATGACCGCGTCCGCCTCCGTACGAGCGGCGCTGCGGAGAAAACGCGGCTGGTCGGCGGGCACATAGAGATGGGAACGGGGTGGACGCGGGGGCACCGGGCTACTCCTCACACACAAAGAACAGGATGATGCATTTTCCTAAGTGGTGATGTAGCTTACCAGTCACAATACTTCGGGTCGGCCCGTGCGGTGGGACCGTACGGGCCGTCCGGATCCGTGACGAGGGGCGGGGCCGGTGCCCCGCCGACGAGGAGGGGATCGCGGCGTGTTCCAAGCCGACAGCGTCACGATTACCGTGCTGGTCGAGAACCAGGTGGACATGCTGCTGCCCGACCAGGCCAGCCCCACCGGCGGTGACGGGCACGGTGACGACCACTGCGTCACCCGGTACGGGCTCATCGAGCACTTCGACCCCAAGCGTGTCCCGCCCCAGGCGGAGAACGGCATCAGCTTCCTGGTCGAGGCGGTCCGGGGCCGGCACACCCTGCGGGTGCTGTTCGACGCCGGTCTGACCGGCACGGTCCTCGAACACAACATGCGGGTGCTGGGCGTGGACCCCACCGGCATCGACCATGTGGTCATCAGCCACGGCCACCCGGACCACTTCGGCGGTATCCACCGCTTCCTCGGTCTGGCGGGACGCCGTGTCCCGGTCGCCACGCACGCCGACGCGGAACTGCCCCGGTACGCGGTCATGGGCGACGGCCGGACCTCGCCCGTCTACAACGCGGCGTTCGGCTTCGGCGAGGTCGAGAAGTCCGGCGGCATCCCCGTACTGACCAGGGACTCGCTCGATCTCGGCTGGGGTGTGCACACCACCGGGGAGATTCCGCGAGAGGTCGCCTTCGAGGCCGGTGCCGCTCCCGCGTTCAGCCCCGGCGACCCCGGTCTCTACCAGGTCTCGGCCGAGGGCAGGCTGCGCCGGGACGAGGTGACGGACGAGATGGGTCTCGTGGTGGATGTGAAGGACGTGGGTCTGGTCGTCCTGACCGGCTGCGCGCACGCGGGGGTCATCAATACGATCGCCCAGGCCCGCGCGGTCTGCGGGCCCAGACCCGTCCGCGCGGTGATGGGCGGCTTCCACCTCGGCTTCCCCACCACCCCGGCGGAGAACGTCGGGCTGACCACGAACGCGCTCGCCGAGCTGGAGGTCGCCACGGTCATGCCGATGCACTGCAGCGGACTGCACACGCACGCGCGCGTGGCCCGCGATCTCCCCGCGAACTACGTACAGCCCGCCGTCGGCACCGTGCTGCGCTTCGGCCGCTCATGACGACGGACAGCGGCCCGGACACGAGCGGGGACATGACCGCGGATCTGCGGGGCGTGCGGGTCATCGCGGTCGAGCAGGCCGTCGCCGCCCCCCTGTGCACCCGGCATCTCGCCGACCTGGGCGCCGAGGTGATCAAGATCGAGCGGCCGGGCGGCGGGGACTTCGCCCGGGGCTACGACGAGGCCGTCCACGGGCTGGCCAGCCACTTCGTCTGGCTCAACCGGGGCAAGCGCAGCGTCGTCCTGGACCTGAAGGCCGAGCCGGGGCGAGAGGTGCTGCGCCGGCTGCTGCGCGACGCCGACGTCCTGGTCTGCAATCTCGCGCCGGGCGCCCTGGAGCGGATCGTCCCCGACGAGGAACTGGCCCGGCTGAACCCGCGTCTGGTGCGCTGTTATCTCTCCGGGTACGGGCCGTCGGGACCGTACGCCACCCGCAAGGCGTACGACGCGCTGGTGCAGGGCGAGGCCGGTACGATCACGGCCACCGGCACACCGGACACGCCCGCCAAGCCCGGCGTGTCCCTGGCCGATCTGGCCGGCGGGACGTACGCGCTCACCGCCGTCACCGCCGCCCTGTACGCACGCGAGCGGACCGGTCTGGGCAAACGGATCGACGTGGCGCTGTTCGACGTACTGCTGGAGTGGATGAGCCCGCTCCTGCTCGCCGAGATGCACGGGGGTTCCGCGCCCCCGCCGGCCGGGCTGCGGCACGCGAGCATCGCGCCGTACGGGCCGTACACGACGGCCGAGGGCCAGGACGTACTGATCGCGGTGCAGAACGAGGGCCAGTGGCGGCGGCTGTGCCGGATGGTGCTGGACGAGCCGGGGCTGCTGGAGGATCCGGCGTTCGCGTCGAACACCGCCCGGGTACGGCACCGCGAGCGCACCGAACGCGCGGTGCAGGCACGGCTGGGCGGGCTGTCCACCGCCGAGGTCACCGCCCGCCTTGAGCGGGCCGACGTGCCCTACGCGCGGCTCAACCAGATCGGTGAGGTCCTGGACCATCCGCAGGCGGCGGCGACCGGGCGCTGGTCGGAGGCGACGCTGCCGGACGGGCAGGCGGTCCGGGTGGTCACCTCACCGCTGCATCCCCGGCCGGAGCCGACGGGAGGGCGCCGGGTGCCGGCGCTGGGCGAGCACACCGCGGACGTGCTGCGTGAACTGGGCCTCTCCCGGGCCGAGATGGACGCGCTGCCGGCGCCGCCCGCCCCCGCGCCGCCGCCCGGCACCCCGTCATCGGGCACCTCGCCGTCCGGCACGTCCACGCCCACGGCGCCCGCCCGCTAGGCCCTGTCCGGACAGGACCCGAGGTGTGTTTCGACAGCCGGACCGGCCGCCGCCCCAGGGGCGGCGGCCGGTCCGGTCAGGAGTCCCGTCAGTCGTTGTCGACGTCGAACGGATCGACGACCTGCTGTCCCGTCAGATGCCGTGCCAGCGCGAGGAAGCTGCGGGCCAGGTGCCACTCGGTCGCCCTGGCCAGCGCGTCGCCGTCGCCGAGCCGGGCCGCGGCCAGCATCGCCCGGTGCTCGTTGGAGGTCTCCTCGGCACGGTCGTGCAGGACCTGGAGCACGTCCCACGGGAACTTCTGCCAGAGCTGGTCGATCTCCTCGGTCAGCCCCTCGTTGCCGCAGTTCGCGTAGAAGAGGAAGTGGAACTGACGGTTCGTGGCGTTCAGCCGCGCCCGGTCCCCCTCGGCGGCGGCCTCCTCCATCTCGGCCACCAGCCGCTCCGCGAGGTCGATGTCGCGCGGGGAGAGGCGCCGGGCCGCCCGCTGCATCGCGTACGGCTCCACCAGGCGGCGCAGCAGATAGACGGTCTTGACCTGCTCGTAGTCGGCGTCGGCGACCCGGACCCCCTTGTGCGGCTCACCGACCAGTACGCCCTCGGCCTCCAGCAGCCGCAGCGCCTCACGGACCGGGGTGATGCTCGTGTCGAACATCGCGGCGAGCACGTCCTGCTGGATACGGCTGCCGCGCGGCAGTTCGCCCGCGCTGATCATCCGCCGCAGCTCGGTGGCGATACGGTCGCGCTTCGTCAGCGGTTTCGCCCCCTTCGGCGCGACACCGTCGGTCGCTGTGGAGGGACGTCGGCGGGCCGGCGGCAGCATGGGTGTGTCCTTCATGGCTCAGCGCTCGGGGAGCGTCGGGGTCGGCGGGCCTGACGAGTGTCGCACCGGCGCGGCGGGTTCCGTGCCGTATCGACCGGCCGGACCGGCCGCCGCGCGGTCGAGGCGGTGGTGGAAGTCCCCGAGGACCGCGGCGAAGGCCTCGGGCTCGTCCAGGTACGCGACATGGCCCGCGCCGGGTACGACGGCGTACGCGCCGCCGAGCCGCCCGGCCAGGGTCTTCGCCGCCTCGGCGCCGACGCGTTCGTCGAAGGCGCCGCGCAGCACCAGACAGGGCGGACCGGGCGGCCGTGGCGGCTCGTCGTCGGCCCAGCCGAGCGTGGCGCGCAGGGAGTCGAGCAGCGTCCGCGGGCGGGTCGCGGCCATCGCCCGGCGCAGCAGTTCACGCCGGGCGGGATCGGGGGCGCGCAGGGTGCCGTCCGCATAGCCCCGGGCGAACGCGGCGGTCCCGGCGCGGCGCAGCCGTTCCTCCGTCTCCGCCAGCCGTCCCGCCGCCGCGGGCCCCCCGGCCGGGGGAAACCCGACGAGGGTCAGCGAGCGTACGGCGGCGGGCCGTTGGCGGGCGAGGGCCAGCGCGACCAGGGCCCCGAGACCGGAGCCGACGACATCCACGGGACGGTCCACGGGGTGCTCCGCGGAACCGCCCGGGCCCGCCGCGCGGTCCGCGGGACCGCCCGGGACCCCCGCGGCGGCGTGCGCCGCGGCCGTCTCCACCGCGCCGGCCAGGGTGAACGGTTCGTCGGCCCGGTCGCCGTGCCCCGGCAGATCGGGCGCCTCGGCGGCCCGCCCCCCGGCACACAGCGAACGGAGCGCGGGCGCCCAGGTGCGCGCGTCACCGCCCCAGGTGTGCAGCAGAAGCAGACGCACCGGAGACACGGCCGAGGACGTCGCCGTCACCGCTGTCGCATCTGTCGCTGCTGCCACTGATGTCACCGCCTTCACGGTCATAGGCACCTCACACCAGGATGATGCATCTTTCGGTTTCTTGAGTATAGCTATTGCATGTCAGGCATCCTAGTGCTCAGAATCCCCGGTATGACCACGACCCACTCAGCAGGAACGGCCGCACCGGCCGGCGCGCACGGTGGCGCCACGGTGGCGATCGACGGGCTGACCATGCGCTTCGGTGAACGCACCGTGTCCCAGGACATCGATCTGACCATCGGCGCCGGGGAGGTGCTCTCGATCGTCGGACCCTCCGGCTGCGGCAAGACCACCCTGCTGCGGGCGGTGGCCGGACTGATCCCGCCCGCCGAGGGCGAGGTCCGTATCGACGGACGGACCACGGCCGGCACCCCGGACGGGGTGGCGATGGTCTTCCAGCACTTCGGCCTCTTCCCGTGGAAGACGGTCGAGGCGAACGTCGCCTACGCCCTGCGCGTGCGCGGCGTCGCGAAGAAGGAGGCCCTGGAACGGGCCCGCGAGCTGATCACCCTCGTCGGCCTGTCCGGCTTCGAGAAGTCGTATCCGCACCAGCTCTCCGGCGGTATGCTCCAGTTCGAGCTGCTGCGCATCTGGCAGGACCATCCCGTGACGATGCTGTTCGTCACCCACTCGATAGACGAGGCCGTCCTGTTCGGGGACCGGATCGCCGTCCTCAACGGGCGGCCCAGCGGCGTCGCCGAGCTGATCGACGTGACGCTTCCGCACCCCCGCGACCGGTCCGTGCTGGCCGACCCGGATTTCCTCGCCATCCGCGAGCGGGTCTGGTCACTGATCATGGGCGCCGACGCGCGCCACTGACCGCCCGGTCCGCGCC
>NZ_MAUD01000328.1 GCF_001700515.1 Streptomyces lushanensis | reverse complement strand
CCCGCCGGGTGCCGGGCGGGCGGGGTGAGGTCGGATCAGGTGAGGACGGCGCCGTGGGCGGTGAGGATCTCGTGGGGCGCGATCTACCCGTGCCGCCCAGGCCGGTCACAGCGACGACATCGATACGGTCGGCGCCTTTGCGCCGCTGCTCGATCTGGTGGACGAGTCCGCTCACGCCGGTGAGGTCGGTGACCTGGGATCGTGGATCGAGCAGGTAGGTGGAGGACAGTCTCGGGTCGGGGGCATTGTCCATCAGGAGCCGTTGGTCGGCGGGCTGGAGGCGTGGGGTCATGCCTGTGTGGGGTCACGCCGTGTGGGCGGCGATCGCGTGGGCGAAGCCGTCGGAGCGGCCGGCTACATCATCGGATACCCTCCGCGCCGTAGTCGCCGGGGCGAGTGGCGCCGATGTCCTCGCCGCAGGCCAGACGCTCGCAGAGGGTCCTCTCTCACCTGGCCAGTTCGACGCCAGGGCGGAGTCCGCAGAGTACCGCTCTCAGGTCCGCCGGCTCCTTCGTATTTCCTCCAAATCGTAACGATTCTCATCCAGGCTCAGTTTGACGGGGATGAACGGTGCGCCCCACGCGAGTGCCCTGGCGCTCGCGGAGCACGCAGGGCCGTCCTCGTTGTCCGCGCCCTCACACCCGGCGTCGCCGTACATGTCCGACGCGCGCTCCATCTCCCTGGCCTGTGCCAACGTCTCCGGGTACCGCCGCTCCAGATGCTGGTCCTCGATTGTCTTCTCCAGCGCGCGGGTCAGCGTCCGTATGTTGACCAACCACTCGCGGCACTGCTCAGGCGGCACTTTGACGCAGTTGTACGGACTCTCCCGTGCCGACACCTCGAACTTCTTGGTCCAGGTCTCCGACAGCTTGGCGCGAGCGGCCGACACCGACGGCTCCGGCTGGATGTCGCCGCCCTCGCAGCCCGTCAGCACGAACAGAGCTGCCGCGACCGCCCCCAGTAAACGCTTCATCGCCCCCCTTGGATGAGGGCACCACGGTACCGACAGAAGGATGATCACCACGGCAGGACGCCCGAGCCCACGCCCTCGGCCCGGCTGTCTTCTCCCCGACAACACACCGCGCCTCCGCATCCGGAACTTCCGCGCGGTCGCGCCGCCGCTCCGTCGTCCGTCACAGGGCCGATCACCGCCCGTACGCCACCTCCGGTGGGCCGTAGTGCACGAGCGTCGTGGGCACTACGGTGCGCCGGGGCGGGGCAGTCGCGCCGGCCCTGGTTCGTGCAGGGCCGGCGTTCATACGGTCGACGAGCAACCGACCGGCTTCCCGGCCCAGTTCGTCGCTGTCGTAAGCAACGATGGTCAGTGGCAGGCCGAGCGCGTCGGCGAGTTCGAAGTCGTCGAAGCCTGCCAGCGCGGTCGTCGTCCCGGCGCGGCGGACGGCGCGGAAGGCGCCGATGGTGTTGCGGTTGTTGGAGCAGAACAGGGCGGTCGGCGGTTCCGGCAGGTCGAGCAGTTCCGCGGCCGCGTGAGCGGCCTCGGCGGTCTGCTGCTGGCCTTGGCGTATGTAGGTGGGGTCGTTGGGCAGACCCGCGGCAGCGAGGGCGTCGGCGAAGCCGCGCAACCGCTCGGTGCTGGTGTAAACAGCAGGCGGTGAACCGAGGAAGCCGATCCTGCGGTGTCCGGAGGCAAGCAGTCGTTCCGTCGCGGCGCGAGCGCCGCCGTAGTCATCGACCAGCACGCAGTCGGCGGCGAAGCCCTCCGGTGGACGGCTGGCGATCACCACGGGCACGCCGTCGGCCGCAGCGGTGGCCAAGTGCCGCTGGTCGGCACCGGCGGGCACGGCGATGATGCCGTCGACACGACGGACGGCCAGGTCCTCGACAAGGCCACGCTCGCTGTCGAGGTCCTGGCCCGTGTTGCCGATCACGGTCTTCAGGCCGTGCTGGGCGACGAAGGAGTCGACCCCCAGGGCCAGCCGTGAGTAGAAGGGGTTGGCCAGGTTGGTCACCACCAGACCGATGAGGCCGGTGCCGCTGCCCAGGCGCAGGCTGCGGGCCATTTCGTTGCGGCGGTAGCCGAGTTCGGTGACGGCCGCGCGTACGCGGGCGGCCGTGGCCGGCAGCACCTTCGGGTCGTCGCGCAAGACCCGGGAGACGGTCATGGCGCTGACCGCCGCACGCTCGGCGACGTCACGCACGGTCGGCTGCGCGTCCTTCGACCCGCGTGTGTCCGGCATGCCGGCCGTGTCTCCCTTCGTCGGTCTCAAGCGGTCGCCGCGCGTGCCGCGCCGATGAGTGCCGCCTCCCCGTCGGGGCCGGCGGGGTTCATCACACGAGTATGCCGTGCGACGGCCGTCGAGACGCGACGCGGACCGGAAGGGGCAGGGCCGACCGGGGGCCGCGGACCGGCGCTGGAGGCGGCGGCGTCCGGCGCCCAGCCGCCGGTCACAAGTCCGGTGCGCAGAGCGGGAGCGACGAGGTCCCAGGAGCGGGAGATGGAGCCTCCGACGACCAGGACGGTCGCGCCGAAGTCCGTCAGACGCGGGCCGAGTGCCGCACCCAGCTTGGTGAAGGTGTCGTGCAGCACCCGGTGGGCCCGTTCCTCCCCCGCTCGGGCACGCTCGGCGATGTCGTGCACGTCGGCGGCCGGGTCGCCGTAGCGGGCAAGGATCGCCTGACGGGAGACGGTGTCCTCCAGTGGCCGGCCGTCAATCTCGGTGAGGTCCATGCGCCCCTCGGGCGGCACGCCGGCACCGTCCTCACAAATGCTGCCATCGGCGAGAAACGCCGAGCCGACACCGGTGCCGAGGGTAATGCCGACCGCACGACGATGACCGCGGGCCGCTCCCGCGAACCACTCGCCGATCAGGAAGGCGTGCGCGTCGTTGAGGAACACGACGTCGCCAGGAAGCTGCCACAGCCCGTCGCAGAGTGCCGCCCGCACATCCGTTCCGTACAGAGCGTCGAACTTGCCGACCCCCACGAACAACGCGATTCCCTCCGCGTAGTCGAACGGCCCTGGCACCGCCACGCCCCACCGCGCGCCCGGGGGCACCGGCAGCCCTTCAGCGCAGCGCCGTACGGCGCCGAGTATGTCCTCGGCGGCGCCGTGCGGATCGAGCGGCCTGCGGCTACGGCTGGTGACACGACCGTCGCGCAGGTCCACGAGGGCCGCGGTGACATGGGTGCCGCCGATCTCCAGGACGGGAATCAACGGACGAGCGCTTTCACGACCCGCACCGGGCCGTCGCCGGTCGCCCGCAGGGTATAGGGCCCAACCGCTGCCGGAACGGTCAGTGTCTCCGCGTACGCCAGCTCGTGCCGGTCTCCGGCTGCCGTGTGCACCGTGACGCCCTCGCCCTCCACCACGTTCAGCACATGGAATCGCCCCCGGGTGTCGTCGTCCGCCTCGGCACCGGCGTCGAGCACGTACCTCCTGACCTCGTAGAACATCTCGTCCAGCGCGCCAATGACCTCCTCACGCCAGCCGTTGCCCTCACGCAGGGTGCGCGGCTCCTGAACCAGGTCACGGGCGACGGCCTCGCCGCGTCGCTCCGTCTCCACATTGGCGAACCCGTGCTCGTACGGCAGCGGTCGCGGATTGCCGTCTGCGCCGGGCCGCAGCCAGTCGTAGAACCGCAGGCTGTACAGGTACGGGGTGGCGCTGATCTCCAGCACGAGGTTGCCCGCCCCACTCGCGTGCGGGGTGCCAGCGGGGATCATGAACAACTGTCCCTGCTCGGCGGGGAAGGCCAGAACGTGATCTTCCGGATTCATGGGCACTCCGTCGCTGACGGACTCCTGCACCTCCTTGCGGAAGAGATCGACGTCGGCGTCCTCCCGCAGGCCGAGGAGTACCTTCGTCCCGGGGCCGCCGAGAGTCAGGTAATACGTCTCGTGCTGGGTGTACGTCCAGCCGAAACGCTCACGCATGTACGGCTCCTTCGGGTGGCAGTGCACCGAAAGGCTTCCGCCACCGACCGTGTCGAGGTAGTCGAACCGGATCGGGAACGACGTGCCGAAACGGGCGTGCGCCTCCGCCCCCAGTACGTTCTCCGGCTCCAGTACGCACATGAGCTGGAACGGCACTTCGACTTGGGCCTGCGTCCCGGGACCGACGAGGATGCCGGCCTCGGGCGCGATCAGTTCGTAGCCGAGCGCGGTGTTGCGGGCGCCGGGGTCGAAGCCGAGTTCGCGCTGCGCCCAGTGGCCGCCCCAGGGAGTGGAGTTGAAGTAGGGGCGCGTGCGAACGGGCCGGCGCGCCAGAACCGCGTACGTGGCACGCAGGCCCGCTCCGTCGATCAGGGCCGGCTGTTCCGGGCGCTGCATGTCGAGCCAGGCGTCGAGCCGGTGTGCGAGCGCGTCCCGGTGCCGGTCGAGCATCGGCCAGTCGATGTAGAACAGGCGCCTGAAGTCGGGCTTCTCGCCCGGCAGGCCGAGGTTCACTCCCGTCTCGCCGGCGCCGGCGGCAGCCT
>NZ_MAUD01000327.1 GCF_001700515.1 Streptomyces lushanensis | reverse complement strand
GAGGTCGCCGACACCGTCGTCCATGAAGACGACGGTGTCGGCGACCTCACGGGCGAAGCCGATCTCATGGGTGACGACGATCATGGTGGTGCCGCTGCGGGCCAGGTCCTTGATGACATCCAGGACCTCGCCGACCAGTTCGGGATCGAGCGCCGAGGTGGGCTCGTCGAAGAGCAGCACCTTGGGCTCCAGCGCGAGCGCGCGGGCGATCGCCACACGCTGCTGCTGGCCGCCGGAGAGCTGCCGCGGATAGGCGTGGGCCTTGTCGGCGAGACCGACCCGCTCCAGCAGCCGTTCGGCCTGTTCGACGGCGGTCCTGCGTGGGCGGCGCAGCGCCGAGACGGGAGCCTCGATGATGTTCTCGACCACGGTGAGATGCGGGAAGAGGTTGAAGTTCTGGAAGACGAAGCCGATGTGCAGCCGCTGCTTCAGCACCTCCCTCTCCTTGAGCTCGTGCAGCTTGGAGCCCGAGCGGCGGTAGCCGATCAGCTCGCCGTCGATGCTGACGTAGCCGCGGTTGAGCTTTTCGAGATGGTTGATGCTGCGCAGCAGCGTCGACTTCCCCGAACCGGAGGGGCCCAGTACGACGGTGACCTCGCCGGTGCGGACCTGGAGGTCGACCCCGCGGAGCACCTCCAGCGCGCCGAAGTTCTTGTGCACGCCCCGTACGTCGACCATCAGACCGCCGGTGCCGGCGCCGCTATTCGCGGCGCTGTCCCGGCCGTTGCCGTCGCCGGGCGCCGCCTCGGGAGCGGTGTCTGTACTCATCGCGGAAAACCTCCGGTGGCGGCAGCGGCCCGTACTCTGCGGGTGAAGGTCCTGGCTCGCTGGAGCGGAGTGGGCGGCGGAGTGCGCTCGGCTCCGCGCGCGAAGTGCCGCTCCACGTAGTACTGGGCGACGGACAGCAGCGTGGTGAGCAGGATGTACCAGGCGGTGGCGACCATCAGCAGCGGTACGACCCGGCCGTTGCGCCCGTAGATCACCTGCACCTGGTAGAACAGCTCGCCGATGGCCATCACGGAGACGATCGAGGTGCCCTTGAAGAGGGAGATGACCTCGTTGGCGGCGTTGGGCAGGATCCCGCGCATCGCCTGCGGCAGCAGGATGCGGCGTATCTGACGCAGCCGGGGGATGCCCAGCGCCGCCGCCGCCTCGAGCTGTCCGCCCTCGACGGAGATGATCCCGCCACGCACGATCTCCGCCGCGTAGGCCGCCTGATGGAGCGCCAGACCGATGACGGCCGCCGACATGGCGCCCACCAGGTTCATCGTGTCGAAGCTCCACAGGACGGGACCGAAGGGGATGCCGACCCCCAACTCCTGGTAGAGATAGGCCAGGTTGAACCAGAACAGAAGCTGGACGATGAGCGGGATCGAGCGGAACGCCCAGATGTAGGTCCAGGCGACCGTCTGGAGGATCACACTGCGCGACAGCCGCATGAAGGCGAGGACGACACCGAGGGCGAAGCCCAGCGCGGTGCCGTACGCGGTGAGCTGGAGTGTCACCCAGACGGCCTTAAGCACGGTGTCGGTGGAGAGATAGAGGAAGAAGGTGTCCCAGTCCCAGCCCGGATTGGTGACCAGACCGTGCACGAACTGCGCGACGACGACCAGCGCGGCGGCGCCGGCCACCCAGCGCCAGTAATGCCGCGCGGGCACCACCTTCAGCGCGGCGAGTTCCGCCTCGCTCGGTGGCGATGCCTCCTTCCTCGGGGAGCGGGAGGACGACGACGGGGCGTCGGGCGGCGCCGCGGAGGACGACGGTGGTACGGGCGGTCTGTCCGCCGTGCCGGTTGCGATATCCATCGGAGGCTCCTGCCGCTACGTGGTCTCGGGCGGGCTGATCCGGGACTCCTCGATGGCGGAATCCTCCGTTCCCCACTTCTTGAGGATCCGGGCGTACGTGCCGTCGTCGATCAGCTCGTTGACGGCGCCCTGGAAGGCCTTGAGCAGCGGCGAGCCCTTGTCGAAGGCGAAACCGACGTCGAGCCGGTGGAACTCGCCCAGGAACCTGACTCCGGCCGCCGGCTGCGAGGCCTGGTAGCGCAGACCGTTGATGGTCGACATGACCACATCGATCCGGCCCTGTTGAAGACTGGTCAGGACGGCGCCGTTCTCGGAGAAGACCCGCACCGTGTACGGCTTCTTGCCCGCGTCCGCGCAGACACCCTTCTGGGCGTTCAGGGTCGCCTCGAAGGTGGTGCCCGCTCCGGTGCCGATGGTCCTGCCGCAGAGCTCGTCGAGAGCGGTCACCTTGTTCAGGCTGGTGTCGTCCTTGCGGACGGCGAATCCCTGTCCGTCATTGATGTAGGTGACGAAGTCGATCGTCTTGCGGCGCTCGTCGGTGACACCGAAGTTCCCGGTGCCCACGTCGTACTTGCCGCTGCCGAGCGCGGGCAGGATCGCCTCGAAACTGGCGTTCTGCCGCTCCGGTCTCAGTCCCAGCAGTCTGCCGACGGCGTCCGCGATGTCGATGTCGAGGCCGGCCGGCCGGCCGGACGACGCGTCCGGGAAGTACGCGGTGGGCGGCGCGCTCACGGCGGAGGCGATCCGGAAGGTTCCCCGCGCGCGGACGTTCTCGGGCAGCAGCTTCGCCAGCTCGGCGTTCTTCGTGAGCGAACCGGTGACATCGTCCGACGGCGCGGGGGAGGCGGCGCCCGCCGTCCTCGACCCGGACGACGTGTCCGTACCGCAGCCCGCCAGGACTGGCAGAAGCAGCGCCGCGGCCACAAGGACGGCGGGCGATCGGCGCGGACGGCCCGGGAACAGGGTGCGCACGGGCTCACACCTTTCCTTCGGTGGCGACGGACAGGGCGGTGACATCGGAGGCGCGGTCGGCGAGATGCTTCTCGAAGGGGAGCGGACCGATGGTCTCCGGATCGGCGTTCGTGTCGAACAGCGGTGTGTATCCGGTCGTCAGATACAGCCCTCTGGCCTCGGGCTGGCGCGGCCCGGTGGTGAGATAGATCCGGCGGTAGCCGCGTACGGCGGCGATCCGCTCCAGCTCGGCGACCACCCGGGCGGCCAGTCCTCGCCGCCGGTGCGCCGAATGGGTCCAGATCCGCTTCAGCTCGGCCGTGGTGTCGTCGTACCTGCGGAACGCCCCGCCCGCGACCGGTTCGCCGTGCTCCAGCAACAGCAGCAGGACACCGTGCGGCGGATCGAACTCCGCCGCCGGATAGCGGGCCAGCTCGCCGTGTGCCGACTGGCCGTAGCGCGTGGTGTACTCCTGGTCCAGCTCGCGCAGCATCGGCAGCACCAGCGGATCGGTGAGGGTGGTCCGTACCCAGGTCGGACCGCCGTGTTCGGCGACGGAGGTCATCGGCCGGCCTCGACCAGGTTCCGCGTGCCGCGGTCCGCGCGCTCGGCGTCCTCCCGCTCGGCGTTCCGTTCGGCGTCCCGCTTGGCGACCTCTTCGCGCACCAGCGGGATGACATGACGGCCGAAGTCGATGGCGTCGCCCAGCAGGTCGTAACCGCGCGCGGAGAGGATGTCCACACCCAGGTCGTAGTAGTCGAGCAGTGCCTGTGCGACCGTCTCCGGTGTCCCGACCAGCGCGTTGGAGTTGCCCGCGCCGCCGGTGGCCGCGGCGGTCGGCGTCCACAGCGCCCGGTCGTAGCGCTCGCCCGACTCCGCGATCGCGAGCAGCCGCCGCGAGCCGGTGTTCTCGGGCTCGCCCCGGCGGTAGCGGCGCAGCAGGGCCGCGTCGCCCTGCTCCTTGCGGGCCTTGATGGTGTCCACCGTCCGGTGGGCCTTCTCCCAGGCGAGTTCCTCGGTCGGCGCGATGATCGGCCGGAAGGCCACCTGGATACGCGGCGGCGCCTGGCGCCCGGCCGCGCGCGCCGCGGCCTTCACCGCCTCGATCTGCTCCGCGGTCTTCTCCAGCGGCTCGCCCCACAGGCAGTAGATGTCCGCCTCGGCGCCGCCCGCCTCGTACGCGGCCGGTGAGGAGCCGCCGAACGAGACGTTCGGGCGCGGCTGCTGGACCGGGAAGACATCGCTGACGAAGTCGTGGAACCGGTAGTGCTCGCCCTCGTGGTCGAAGGGCTCGTGCGTGGTCCAGATCCGCTTGACGATCCCGATGTACTCGCGCGTACGCGAGTAGCGCAGGTCCTTGGTGAGCGTGTCACCCTCGCGGCCCTGCTCATGGTCGTTGCCACCGGTGATGAAGTGGACCGTGAGCCGGCCGTCGCTGATCCGGTCCAGCGTCGCGAACGTCTTGGCGGCGAAGGTCGGGTACGAGACGTTCGGCCGGTGCGCCAGCAGGATCTGGAGCCGGTCCAGACGCGAGGCGATGAACGCGGCGGCCGGAGCGGGATCGGGCGAGCCCGAGCCGTACGCGAACAGCACCCGGTCCCAGCCGTGGTCCTCGTGGGCGCGGGCCAGCTTGAGCGTGTACTCCTTGTCGAACGCGGCGCCGGAGCGGGGATTCGTCTCCGACCCGTCGTGGGTGGCGGCGATACCGAGGAACTCCACAGGCATGACGGACCTTTCGTACGGCGGACAAACGCGGCGCGTACGCGGAGGAGGGCATGCCGAAGGAGCCCTGGGTGAACCGCGGACACGGCGGAAACGGCGGAAGCTGAGTGGGGCGCTGAAGCGGAGTGGCGCGTGGAGCGTCAGGAGGAAGACGGCAGCGTGCGCCCGGTGAGGGACGGGAACTTGGCCCGCGACGGGGTCACCGAGGGAGGGAGGGGCCGGTCGGGCGGCCCGCTGCCGAGGTCAGGTGCGATCAGGCGCAACAAGAGGCGGACCACACTCGACCGAAGTCGATGTGGCCGCGGGTGACCAACGGCAGCTGCTTCTGCATGCAGCCAATTGAGCACGGGACGTTCACCGAAGTCAACCGGTGCCCGCACTGTGGTCGGGCACCGAGGCGTCCTTGACAAGCGCGCGGCTCCGGCCCGTACGATCGGGACGCGTGCGGCTCCTGTGCGCACATCGGCCCGTCGAGGCGACCGAGGTGAACACCGGGCCGTACCAGCCGTGTTGAGGGACGCGGTGCGTGACGACGTCCGGAGCATCCGGAGTACCTGGAGTACCTGGAACGTCCGGACCCGGAGCACCCGGGCACCCGGAGTACACCGACCGCCGCCGACCGCACTCCCGCCGGAGCCCTCTCATGTCTGTGTCGCCCTCGCCCGATGTCCTGCGCGTACCCGACGCGGTTCCTCCCGGACGCCGACCGGTTCCACCGCGCGCCGATGAGGACTCCCGTATCGTGCCGCGCCGGCACCCGGGACGGTGGCTGTCGGCCGCCGCCGCGCTGCTGGTCCTCGCGATGGTCGTCAACTCGGTGGTACGCAACCCGCGTTTCCAGTGGAGCGTGGTGGGCCAGTACTTCACCACGCCCGCCGTGCTCGACGGGCTGCTGCTCACGCTCTGGCTGACCGCGGGCGTGATGGTGCTCGGTTTTGTCATCGGCACGGTCTTCGCCGTGATGCGGCTCTCCGCCAACCCGGTGCTGCGCACGATCAGTTGGGGATATGTGTGGATCTTCAGATCCACTCCGCTGCTGGTGCAGCTCCTGTTCTGGTTCAACATCGGCGCGCTCTATCCGACGCTCGGCATCGGTATCCCCTTCGGCCCCGAGTTCCTCACCTTCGAGACCGTGAATCTCTTCGGCGCCGGACTCACCGCGCTGGTCGGTCTCACCCTGCACGAGGCGGCCTACGCGGCGGAGGTGGTGCGCGGCGGGATCCTCTCCGTGGACGCCGGCCAGACGGAGGCCGCGCAGTCCCTGGGGCTGAGCCGGTGGCGGGTGCTGCGCCGGATCGTCGTGCCGCAGGCGATGCGCTCCATCGTTCCCACCGCCGGCAACATGCTGATCGGCACCCTGAAGGGGACGAGCATCGTCAGTGTGCTCGCCGTACAGGACCTGCTGTACTCCGTGCAACTGATCTACAACCGTACGTACCAGGTCATCCCGCTGCTGATGGTGGCGACGATCTGGTACATCGTCGTCACCAGCGTGCTGTCCGTCGGCCAGTTCCATGTCGAGCGGTACTACGCCCGCGGTGCGGCCCGCGAGCTGCCGCCCACGCCTCTGCAACGACTGCGCCGCCGCACCGCGAGCGTGACCGCGTGGCTCCGCACGGCGACCGCTCCCGACGCGAAACGTCTCTGAGCCGTCCGACGCGTGCACGTGACCGGAACATGGGCCCGGAAGCAAATGGAATATCCGGGTACGGCTGGGTATGGGAAGAGACATATGAGAGGAGTCGTACGAGCACGACGTGAAAGGACGTGATCACATGCGTGTGGCATTCCTCGCGGCTCCCGAGGGCGTGGAGCAGGTCGAGCTGACCGAGCCGTGGAAGGCCGTGGGCGAGGCCGGCGGAGAGCCGGTACTGGTCTCCACGGCTCCGGGTGAGATCCAGGCGTTCAACCATCTCGACAAGGCGGACACCTTCCCGGTCGACCGCACGGTGTCCGGGACGGCCGTGGACGAGTACGACGCGCTCGTGCTGCCCGGCGGTGTCGCCAATCCGGACGCCCTGCGGATGGACGCGGCGGCCGTGTCGTTCGTCAAGGGCTTCTTCGACGCGGGCAAGCCGGTGGCGGCGATCTGCCATGCCCCCTGGACGCTGATCGAGGCGGACGTGGTGCGCGACAGGACGCTGACCTCATGGCCGAGCCTGCGGACCGATCTGGGCAACGCGGGCGCCACCTGGGTCGACGAGCAGGTCCATGTCTGCACGTCCGCGCCCGGCACCCTGATCACCAGCCGGAAGCCGGACGACCTCGACGCCTTCTGCACCACCTTCCTCAAGGAGCTCGAAGCCTGAGGGCTGTTCCGTCGCCCCGCCCCGGAGGCCGGTCCGGACCCGGCAGGGTGCGGTCCGGTCGCACACCTCGGCGGCGGGGGAGAGGGTGGGAAACGGACAACCGGACATCGGACCGGCAACCGGGCATCGGACGCCGGACCCCGGGCACGACACCTGACGCGGAGAGGAGCGATCGACGTGAAGAGTGTGAACCGTCCCGTGGACGAGGTCGTGGTGGCGCTCACCGACGGCGCGAAGGAGGACGCGCACGCCGTGTTCGGTGTGCTCCGTACGGCCTTCGCCTGCGATCGCGCGGCCGACGACGTACCGCGGGACGTGGCCGGGCGGCGGCCCACCGTGTGGCTCGCGACGTTCGACGCCGCCCATCCGGGCGGGAAGCCGGGCCCCGTGCGGCTGACGGCACCGCTCACGGCCACACTCCAGGGCGGTTACTCGGCGGTGGACAGCGTGCGCGGAACGCTGGCCTCCGCGTTCACCGTCCACGACATCGGCACGGCCTTCGGCGACCAGGAGGAAGAGATCCAGGTGCTCCTGGAAAGCCGGTGAGCCGGTGGCCGGCTCCTGGTGGAAGGCCGAGGGACCGAGCGGGTCGCCGGGCCGATCCGCTCCGAGCGGCTCCGACCGTCGTTCCGACCCGCTCCGAGCGGGTCGTGATGTGCCTGGAACCCTCCCGTGTTGCGCTTCCGGACGGCTCACCTCACCCTGAGAATGACCCAGAAGTGGCTTTCGCTCACGCTTCGTGCTCGGGGGTCGTTGATCCAACGCTGTGTTGATCCGACGTGGTGAAGTTCGTGGGCCTCTGCGTGAGGAGCCTCGACGATGACCGATCCGCTCGACCGTCATTGTGTGGTCGAACTCCACGCCTTTCCGGGGCGTGTTCCACAACTCCGGCGCATCGTCGCCGCGCGCCTTCGGCACTGGAGGCTCGACCTGCATGTCGCGCCCGTCGGCAAAGGTATCGACGAACTGCTGACCAATGTCCACCGCCATGTCGGTGACGGCAATCGCTGTGTGGTCGAACTGCGCTGGACGGGCCGGCATCTGACGGCCTCCGTCGAGGACAACGGCCCGCGCATGCCGCGGCTGCTCACGGCCGGTGGCGGTCTCGCCAGAGTCGCCGCGCTGAGCGACAGCTGGGGTACGTGCGCCACGGCCGAGGGCAAGGTCGTCTGGTTCACCAGAAGTGTCCGCAGCCCGCAGGACATCCCGAGGGTGCCCTGGAGACCTCTCACCGGGCTCGGCACGGCGCGGTGCGAGCCGGTCCCGGTGCCCGCTCCGGCAGTGTTCGCGCCGCCCGTGTCGCGCGTGCCGGTCCTGGTCTGACCGTCGTACACACCGTCGCACGGTCCGGAAGTGCCGTACACCGGTGCGGAAGTGCCTTACACCGGGCGGATGTTCACCCGCTCCCGATGTACGGCCCGGCCGTGCGCGGTTGGTTCACCCGAGCTCGGTTGGTTCATTCGAACTCGGGGCCGGCCTCTTCCTCGTCCTCCGGATAGGGAACGAGATGGACCGCGGCCTCCTCCGCCGAAGCGGCGGCCCCGTCGATCCCGACATCGCTGGCGATCATGTCCTTCTCGGCGTCCTCGTGCGCGCCCTCGTCCGGCGCCACCAGCCGCCCCGACCGGTCGTCTCCGACCTCGTCGTCGAGCGTCTCGCCCTCCCCGTACGGCAGGTCGCCGATACCGTCCCCGATGGGAACCGGGAGGTCGGGGACCTCCTCGGCGAGCCGCTGATCCAGCGTCTCACCCGCCTGCTGCTCGGCGGCCGTCGTCCCGATGTGCTCCACACCGAGCGGGCGCTCCGGCGGCGACCAGCCCTCGTCGAAGGGGTCCGAGCCACGGTCCAGGAGAGTGTCCTCGGGGTCGAGGATGCCCTCGTCGTCGATGACCTCCGAGCCGTCCGGCTGGTAGACCTCGTCACCCATGATCTCGCCGCTTTCGCCGCTGTCGCCGCTCACGTCGTTCTCCTCGCCTCCTGCGGGCCGGCCCTGCGCCGGTGCGTGGGAGTCTCTGCCGGGGGGAGGTGGCGGCTCCTCCCCTGCGTCCACCTTCCCACCTCTCACGATCGTGTCAACCGGCAGGTGAGGGCCCCGCGGCAGCGGCCACGCGGCGTTGGGCACCGTCGTGGGCGATGCCCTTCGCGATGCCTTTCGTCATGCGTATCCCGGTGCCCCGCACAGCGCTTCCGAACGCCTTCGCGGCGGGGGAGGTGTTTGTCGTCCCTGTCGGCGGGCACGTGACAAGTCAACCCTTACGACCCGATATGTCACACTCCGGAGTCGAATGTGAGCCGAGAACGCATTGTCATCATCGGAGCAGGATTCGCCGGATACGAGGCCGCCCGTACGCTCTCCCGGCGCGTCCGGGACACCGCGGAAGTGGTCCTGCTGAACCCGACGGACTACTTTCTCTATCTCCCGCTCCTGCCCCAGGTCGCCGCGGGCATTCTGGAGCCGCGCCGGGTGACGGTCTCTCTCCCGGGGACGCTGCCACGGGTACGGCTCGTCCTCGGCGAGGCCCATGACGTCGACCTGGAGTCCCGGCGTGTCGCGTACACGGGGCCGGAGGGCGACCGTGGCGAATTGACGTACGACCGGCTCGTCCTCGCCGTGGGCAGCGTCAACAAACTGCTTCCGGTCCCGGGCGTCGCCGAGTACGCGCACGGCTTCCGGGGACTGCCGGAGGCCCTCTACCTACGGGACCATGTGACCCGTCAGATCGAGCTGGCCGCCGCCACCGACAACTATCGTGAGGGCGCGGCCCGTGCCACGTTCGTCGTGGTCGGGGCCGGTTACACCGGCACCGAGGTCGCCGCACAGGGCCAGCTCTTCACGGACGCGCTGGTCCGCCGGCAGCCCACCTGGTGTCATCAGCGCAAACCCCGCTGGCTGCTTCTCGACATCGCCCCGCGCGTCCTGCCCGAACTGGACCGCCGGCTCTCCGTCACCGCGGACCGGGTGCTGCGCCGGCGCGGTGTGGACGTACGGACCGGCACCTCCGTCAAGGAGGCGGCACGGACCGGGGTCACGCTGGACGACGGCGAGTTCATCGAGACCCACACCCTGGTGTGGTGTGTGGGCGTACGGCCGGACCCACTGGTCTCCACGTTCGGTCTGCCGGTCGAACGGGGCAGGCTGCTCGTCGACGCGCGGCTCAATGTGCCCGGCCACCCCGAGGTCTTCGCCTGCGGTGACGCCGCGGCCGTACCGGACCTCACCAGGCCCGGACAGTTCACGCCGATGACCGCCCAACACGCCACCAGGCAGGGCCGGGTGGCGGGCGGCAATGTGGCGGCCACGCTCGGCCACGGTGTGCAGCGGGTCTACCGCCACCACGACCTGGGGTTCGTCGTGGATCTGGGCGGGGTCAAGGCCGCGGCCAATCCGCTCGGCGTGCCGCTGTCCGGACCGCTCGCGGGAGCCGTCACACGCGGCTACCACCTGGCGGCCATGCCGGGCAACCGGGTGCGCGTCGCCGCCGACTGGCTCCTTGAGGCGGTGCTGCCGCGTCAGGCCGTCCAGCTCGGCCTGGTCCGCTCCTGGACCGTACCGCTCGAATCGTCGTCGCCCGAGCTGGCCAGGGTTCCGGGCGGACCGCACACCTCCAACATCTCCGGCACACCTCGCGAGGAGTGACATGAACAGCGAAGAACTGACCGAACTCGGCCAGCAGTTGAGGGTCGACTCCGTACGGGTCGCCGATACGGCGGGCTCGGGCCATCCGACCTCCTCGATGTCCGCCGCCGACCTCATGGCGGTGCTGATGGCCAAGCATCTGCGCTACGACTTCGACCGGCCCGGCCATCCGGGCAACGACCGGCTGATCTTCTCCAAGGGCCATGCCTCGCCGCTGCTGTACTCGATGTATCTGGCGGCGGGCGCGATCGACGAGAAGGAGTTCCTCACCTACCGCAGGCTCGACAGCCGGCTCGAAGGCCATCCGACGCCGCGGCTGCCGTGGGTGGACGTCGCCACCGGCTCACTGGGCCAGGGACTGCCGGTGGGCGTGGGCATGGCGCTCGCCGGACAGCGGCTCGGCCGGACTCCGTACCGCGTCTGGGTGCTGTCCGGCGACAGCGAGAT
>NZ_MAUD01000326.1 GCF_001700515.1 Streptomyces lushanensis | reverse complement strand
GGCCGTCGGCGCCGACGGCCAGGACGGCGGACCCGGCCTTCAGCTCGCTCAGATAGTTCGTCCGGTTGTCCTGGCCGAAGACATAGCTGTGCAGCGCGCCCGCGTTGATGCGGAAGGGGCGGGTCGGCATGTAGGGCAGCGGGTGCGTCTCGCTCACGCACAGGATGAACCCGTGCGCGTACGAGCCGACGAGCATGCCCTCGTCCTTCTCGAAGTGCGTGCAGGTGTCGATGCAGACCCGGTCGCCCAGGCCCAGGTGCTCGATCGACTCGACCGTCAGCGTGCTCAGGTTCAGGTCCGGGGTCTTGACCCGCAGCAGCTCCACCAGTTCGAAGACGTCGTTCGCGTCGCGCGGTGCGAACAGGACGCCTTCCGAGCCCTTCTCCAGGACATCGATGATGACCTTGGCCTCCTCCAGGTCCTCGGCCCGGCAGATGAGCTGGCCCGGGGAACGGTCCGCGGCGGCGATCACGATCTCCAGCGGGATCTTCGTCGGGTCCTTGAACTGCACCACCGTGTACGGCAGGGCGATGGCCGTCTCGCAGGCCAGGCCGAGCGTCGGGTCGTCGACGACGTCGACCAGACCGGCGATGTCCTTCTCGCCGGACTGGTGCCGGGAGCGGAGCCGGTTCAGCTCGTCGGTGCCGCCGACCTCGCGCAGCACGATCAGGTCGTCGAACCCCTCGCCCTCCGGGCGCCCGGCGCCCGTCAGGATGCGCTTGACGGTGACCGGCAAGGTCGCGAGCGTTTCCGCGTCGCGGTCCACGATGCCGTCCACACGGGCGTGGACGGCATCGTGGACCGC
>NZ_MAUD01000325.1 GCF_001700515.1 Streptomyces lushanensis | reverse complement strand
CCCGTCCGGCGATTGAGGACGCCCCCCACCACGGCCCCCCACCGGGAGGTGACACGTTGGGATTCAGTCCGTAGGCTCCTGAATATGGATATGCACACTGTCGTGGTGGGGACGGCCGGGATCACCGGCGCGGACGTGGTCGCCGTCGCGCGCGGGCTCGCGCGGGTTGAGCTCGGGGACGAGGCGCTCGGGGCGATGGCCGCCGCCAGGGAGGTGGTGGACGCGCTCGCCGCCAAGCCCGAGCCCGTGTACGGCGTGTCCACCGGCTTCGGGGCGCTTGCCACGCGGCACATCGGGCAGGATCTGCGGACCCGGCTCCAGCGCAACATCGTGCGCTCGCACGCCGCCGGGATGGGGCCGCGCGTCGAGCGTGAGGTCGTGCGGGCGTTGATGTTCCTGCGGCTCAAGACCGTGGCGTCCGGCCGTACCGGCGTACGGCCGCAGGTCGCCCGGACCATGGCCGACGTGCTGAACGCCCGGATCACGCCCGTCGTGCACGAGTTCGGCTCGCTCGGCTGCTCCGGCGATCTCGCGCCGCTCTCCCACTGCGCGCTCACGCTCATGGGCGAGGGCGACGCCGAGGGCCCCGACGGTGTGGTGCGGCCGGCCGGCGAGCTGCTCGCCGCGCACGGCATCGCGCCGGTCGAGCTGCGCGAGAAGGAGGGCCTCGCCCTGCTCAACGGCACGGACGGCATGCTCGGCATGCTGGTGATGGCGATCGCCGATCTCAAGCGGCTCTACACCTCCGCCGACATCACCGCCGCGCTCAGCCTGGAGGCCCTCCTCGGCACCGCCAAGGTCCTCGCGCCCGAGCTGCACGCCATCCGCCCGCATCCCGGACAGGGCGTCAGCGCCGCCAACATGCTGCGGGTGCTCGCCGGCTCCGGGCTGACCGGCCACTTCCAGCAGGACGAGGCGCCGCGCGTCCAGGACGCCTACTCTGTGCGCTGCGCACCCCAGGTCGCCGGCGCCGGACGGGACACGCTGGAGTACGCGGAGGTCGTCGCCGGCCGCGAGCTGGCCTCGGCGGTCGACAATCCGGTGGTGCTGGCCGACGGACGTGTCGAGTCCAACGGCAACTTCCACGGCGCGCCCGTCGCCTACGTCCTGGACTTCCTGGCGATCGCCGCCGCCGACCTCGCCTCCATCGCCGAGCGCCGTACGGACCGGCTGCTGGACAAGAACCGCTCGCACGGGCTGCCGCCGTTCCTCGCCGACGACCCCGGCGTCGACTCGGGCCTGATGATCGCCCAGTACACCCAGGCCGCCCTGGTCAGCGAGATGAAGCGGCTGGCGGTCCCCGCCTCCGTCGACTCCATCCCGTCCTCCGCGATGCAGGAGGACCATGTCTCGATGGGCTGGTCGGCCGCGCGCAAGCTCCGTACCGCCGTCGACCATCTCACCCGGGTGATCGCCGTCGAGCTGTACGCCGCGACGCGCGGGATCGAGCTGCGCGAGGGGCTGACGCCCGCGCCCGCGTCCAGGGCCGCCATCGACGCCCTGCGCGCCGCCGGTGTCCAGGGCCCCGGCCCCGACCGTTTCCTCGCGCCCGATCTCGCGGCGGCCGACGCCTTCGTCCGCGCGGGCGGGCTGGTCGCGGCGGTGGAGCCGGTGACCGGGCCACTGGTCTGAGAGGTCCGGGCCCTGAGAGGTCCGGGCCCTGAGAGGTCCGGGAAGGAGACGAAGGGCCGCCCGGTGTTCCGGGCGGCCCTTCGTGCGGTGCGGATGGATCAGAGCACGCCCGCGTCTCTTCGCAGGGAGTGCGCGACGAACCCCGCGCCGATCATCAGAAAGGCGGATCCGCCGAACAGGTACGGCGTGGTGTCCACGCTGCCCGTGTCGGCGAGGGCGAGATGGCGTGGGCTCTTCGAGGTGCCGGAGTCCCCGGCGGAGGGGCCCTGAGCGGTGGCCGCTGACATCCTGGCCGGCCCGCCCTGCTCATCGGTGGCGTTCGCGGACGGAACGAACCACAGGGCACAGAGCAGGGTCCCGGCGGCGGTGGCTGTCAGCAGCGGTCGGCGTACGACGGACACGGAATCGATCCCCCTTGTGACAACGCCGAATTGGCTGGGTGCGCCGATGCTAGTGAAAGCAGCGGGTCGCGGGAAAGTCGCGGGGGGTCTGAGCCCTACGCTCCGTCGTATGACCACTACAGAAACATCACGGTATGTACGGCTTCGGGTGGAATTGGTGCTGGAGGTCGACGACCCGGAGAAGCTGAGCGCCACCGCCCTCGCCCGTATCGGCGCCGACGAGTTCATGCCGGACGACGAGCGCGCCCACGCCGAGACGGCCGTGGGGGAGGACGAGGCCGAGGCGATCGCGTATCTCGTGGAGCCGTTCGACCTGGTCAGGACGGTCCCCGGGGTCCAGCTCGCCCAGGCGTCCTGGACCAGCGAGCAGATCGACTACGACCCGGACTCGGCGGAGTGGGACCTCGACGACGACGATCGGGACGAGCCGGCGGAAGAGGAGGAGGAAGCCCCGGCTGGTCGGGTCTAGTACACGAGCGTGTCACCCTGGAAGCCCCGGTCCGCGTCAGCGACGGGCCGGGGCTCGCCCATGCGGAACCGCGAGTGGTGTGCGACACATCTTGGTCGATGTGGAACCGGGCGAACCGGTACAGCAGTTCTTAAGGGTTAGCGGCAGGGTTGGCGGCGTCGATGATGGAGAAGCGTGTGATGACGGACAGCAAGCGGCGCAGGGGCCTCATGGCCGCGTCCGCGGTGCTCGGCGGTGTACTGGTGCTTTCGGCCTGCAGCGAGGGCGCGGACAACGCGTCCGCCGAGAACACGAAGTCTCCGTCGTCGCAGGCTCAGGTGGACGAGGCGGCGGCCAAGGACACCTCCGAGGCCCAGATAGCCATCTCACCGAAGAACGGCGCGACGAACGTCGGCATCAACAACGACGCCAAGGTCACGGTCACCAAGGGCACCCTCACCAAGGTCGCGATGACCACGGCGGACGGCACCGATGTGCCGGGCACGCTCTCCGCCGACTCCACGAGCTGGCAGCCGGACGGACAGCTCGACCGGTCCACCACCTACAAGATCGCCGCGTCGGCCAAGGACGGCAAGGGCCGCGAGGCCCACGAGAACTCGTCCTTCACCACGGTCTCGCCCGACAACAGCTTCATCGGGAACTTCACGCCCGAGGACGGCTCCACGGTGGGCGTCGGCATGCCCGTCTCGATCAACTTCGACAAGGCGATCACCAACCAGAAGGCCGTCCAGGAGGGGATCACGGTCACCTCCAGCAGCGGCCAGGAGGTCGTCGGCCACTGGTTCAGCTCGCAGCGGCTCGACTTCCGCCCCGAGCAGTACTGGCAGGGCAACTCGACGGTCACGCTCAAGCTGGACCTGGACGGTGTCGAGGGCGCCGACGGTGTCTTCGGCGTCCAGCAGAAGACGGTCACGTTCACGATCGGCCGCAACCAGGTCAGCACCGTCGACGCCCAGAAGAAGACCATGACGGTCACCCGCGACGGCGCGACGGTCAAGACGATCCCGATCTCCTCGGGCTCCCCGGAGAACCCGACGTACAACGGTCAGATGGTGATCTCCGAGAAGTTCAAGGAGACCCGGATGAACGGCGCCACGGTCGGCTTCACGGACAACGACGGCAAGGGCGAGTACGACATCAAGGACGTCCCGCACGCCATGCGGCTGTCCACGTCCGGCACCTTCATCCACGGCAACTACTGGGGCGCCAAGTCCATCTTCGGCACCGCCAACACCAGCCACGGCTGTGTCGGTCTGGCGGACGTGAAGGGCGCGGGCGACCCCAACCAGCCGGCCGCGTGGTTCTACGAGAACTCGCTCATCGGCGATGTCGTCATCGTCAAGAACTCCCCGGACAAGACCATCAAGCCCGACAACGGCCTCAACGGCTGGAACCTCAACTGGGCGGACTGGCAGGCCGGTTCGCAGGTCTGATCCGGGCCGGGAGCCCTCGTACGGCCCGGCCGGGCCCGGCTCTCCCCGCGTACGCCCGACGGCGGCGGCACCCTCGTGGTGCCGCCGCCGTTCGCGTTCTCATCCAGCTCTCACCCGGGCCTCAACACTTCATCACGCCCGCTGCCTAGCTTCACGTCCATGTTCTTCACCTATCTCGGGCGCGAGCTGCGCCGTCGCAGAAAGGCGGCGCTCGTCGTCGCCTCGGGGCTCGCCCTGGGTATCGCGCTGGTGATCATCGTCAGCTCCGTCTCCTCCGGTATGAGCCAGGCACAGGACAAGGTCCTGCACTCGCTGTACGGCCTGGGCACCGACATGACCGTCACCAAGGCCGCCGCACCGCCCGCCGAGGGCGGCCAGACCAGGCCCCGCTTCGAGTTCGACGCCAAGGGCGACGACTCGGAGCAGAGCAGTGACCGGGTGCTGGTCCAGGGCCTCCAGACGCTCGCCGCCTCGACCGTCACCAAGGTCGGCGACCAGGACGGTGTCGCCGACGCCGTCGGCGGGCTGAGCCTGACCGTGCTCAAGGTCAACGGTGAGTTCAAGCCCGGCGAGTTCACTCCGCCGGAGGGCGGCGGAAGGGCCGGTGGCGGCGGCGCCGGGGACGGCGAGGTCCGGGGCGGCGGCGCCGCGTTCGACGTCGACAGCTACTCGGTGTACGGCACCGACGTCTCCGCGCCCGCACTCGGCCCGCTCACCTCCTCCAAGATCACCTCGGGCCGCGCCTTCACCGGCGGCGAGACCGACGCGGCCGTCGCGATCGTCGACAGCGCGTACGCCAAGGAGAAGAGCCTCGCGGTCGACAAGACCGTGACCATCTCCGGCACGAAGTTCACCGTCGTCGGTGTCGCCACGGCCGACAGCGGCGATGCCGCCGCCAACCTCTACATCCCGCTGAAGAAGGCCCAGACCCTGGCCGACTCCAAGGACAAGATCACCACGGTCTATGTGAAGGCCGCCGACTCGCAGCAGATCGAGGGCGTCAAGGCCGCCATCCAGAAGAACGTCCCGGACACGACCGTCACCACGTCGGCCGATCTCGCGGACACCGTGTCCGGCTCGCTGTCCACCGCCTCCGACCTCGCCACGACCGTCGGCACATGGCTCTCCGTCGCCGTGCTGATCGCCGCCTTCCTGGTGGCCGGTCTGCTCACCTCCTCGGCGGTCAGCCGCCGGGTACGGGAGTTCGGCACGCTCAAGGCGCTCGGCTGGAAGAGCGGCCGGGTGACCCGTCAGGTCGTGGGCGAGGCGCTCGTCAACGGTCTGCTCGGCGGGGTGCTCGGTATCGCGCTGGGGCTCGGCGGCGCGTATCTCGTCACGGCCGTCAGCCCGACGCTCACGGCCCAGCTCGGTTCGGCGGGCGGCGGCGGTGGCGGCGGCGGTGGCCGTGCCTTCGGCGGTGCTCTGGCGGGCGGCGGCGGACCGGCGC
>NZ_MAUD01000324.1 GCF_001700515.1 Streptomyces lushanensis | reverse complement strand
ACGTGGCGGTGTCCCGGGCGGGGCGCTGAGTGCGGCGGGTGCGGGTGAGGGCACGGCGGTTCGGCGAGGGGGGGGGTGCGGGGAGGGGTGAGGGCGCGGGTGACGAGGTTTTCCACAACTGATCGGTAATCCACAGGCGTCGGCACATTCCTTCCGTCCGGTCCAGCATGGAATCGGTCAATGCAACCGGACGGGAGGGCCGTTATGAACGACACAGTGGTCACGGTGGTGGGGAATGTCGCTACCGGTGTGGAATTCCGGGAGTCGCCCACGGGCGGAGTGGCGCGCTTCAGATTCGCGGTGAGCGCGCGCCGCTGGGACCGGCAGAAGAACGGCTGGGCGGACGGGCCGACGAGCTTCTACACGGTGTGGGCGTGGCGGGCCCTGGGGGCGAATCTGGCGGCGTCGGTGTCCGTCGGCGAGCCCCTCGTGGTGCACGGCCGGCTGCGGGTGCGCGAGGACGAGAGGGACGGACAGCGCAGGGTCTCCGCGGACATCGACGCGGTGGCGGTCGGTCACGATCTGACACGCGGGACCTCCGCGTTCAGGCGCGCGGGCAGGGCGGTTCCGCCTCTGACGGAGCGTCACGACGGGATGGCGCAGAGCCAGGACGAGGACCGGGGCGACAGCCGCGACCGGGAGCCGGGCGCACCGCCTGGGCCGCCTGGGCCGCCGCGGCCACCCGGTGCCGGACCTCTGGCGGCGGTTTCGTAGCGTGCTGCCAATGCCGTGGTGATCCCGGTTGACTGGGAGGCGGTTGTGGAGATTTGTCGATATACCCAGTCGTATTCCATGGTTGCTTCGGAGTGTCGATAACGATTCCGATTCGGAACGGTTGTCTGGGTGTGCGAGCGGGCATTCGTGGTTCTTCCCGTCCATAGGATTCGCGAGTACTCACGGACACTTGAGTCTGCCGGCGAGGCATCCCCCCACGCGTTCACCCGCGACAGGACCTCGCCCGAAGGGGAATTCTGTGTTTTCTGCGATATCTGCGTCATCCGTACGGAGGCGGGGCGCCGCTCGTCTCGCCGCCGCGGTTCTCGTATCGGGTCTGGTCGCGATGGGCTCGCTGGCCGGTGCCGGCGCGGCCGTGGCCGATGACGCCTCCCAGCACCCGGGAGGCGCCGCCGCCACGCTCGACGGCCTGAAGACCTTTGACGGTGCCGTCCTCCATGCGAACGGCAAGGACCAGCAGCTTCCCGCCGGACTGTTCGAAATGACCGTCGACGGCGGCGGCAAGCTCAAGACCTACTGCATCGACATCCACAACCCGACGCAGGAACAGGCGAAGTATCTGGAGACCCCCTGGGACCAGACCTCGCTCGGCGCCAACAAGAACGCCGGCAGGATCCGCTGGATACTGGACCACTCCTACCCGCAGATCGACGACCTCTCGGCGCTCGCCGAGGCGGCTGGCACCGGACCGCTCACCGAGAAGACCGCCGCGGCCGGCACCCAGGTCGCGATCTGGCGCTACTCGGACGGCGCCGACGTCGACGCCGGCGACGCCGAGGCCGAGAAGCTCGCCGACTGGCTGGAGAAGAGCGCCCGGGACAGCGCGGAGCCCAGGGCCTCGCTCACCCTGGAGCCCGGCGCGGTCTCCGGCAAGGCCGGCGAGAAGATCGGTCCGGTCACCGTGAGGACCGACGCCGACAGTGTCGCGGTGGCGCCGCCCGCCGACGCCGCCGCCACGGGCGTCAAGATCACCGACAAGGAGGGCACACCGGTCACCACAGCCGCCAACGGCACGGAGCTGTACTTCGACGTGCCCTCCGACGCCGTCGACGGCACGGCCTCGCTCGGTGTGCAGGCCACCACCTCCGTGCCGGTCGGCCGCGCCTTCGCCGGTGTGACCAAGAGCCAGACACAGATCCTGGCCGGGTCCAGCGAGTCCACCGTCTCCGCGACGGCGACGGCGACGTGGGCCGAGCGCGGTGCGATCCCGGCGGTCACGGCGGAGAAGAACTGCGCGGAGGGCGGTGTCGATGTCACCGCCGCCAACACCGGTGACGCGCCGTTCACCTTCGAGCTGAACGGCTCCGAGCACACCGTCGCGCCGGGTGCCACCGAGACCGTCACCGTGCCGGTCGGCGAGGACGAGGCGTACGACTTCACCATCACCGGACCCGCCGGATTCACCCAGAACTTCAAGGGCGTCCTGGACTGCGAGACCACCGGCACTCCCGCGCCGGTGACCGAGCAGCCCTCCTCGCAGCCCAGCGCGGCCTCGGTCGGCGGTGGCACGGCGGGCGGCCTGGGCGCCATGAGCGGCACGGGCGATCTGGCGGAGACCGGCTCCTCCAGCGCGACGCCGGTCATCGCGGGCATCGCGATCGCGCTGGTCGTCCTGGGCGGCGCGGCCGTGTTCCTCCTCCGCAAGAAGAAGGCCCCGGCCTCCGAGGAATGATCCACGCCCCCTTCGGCGACCCGAGCGTGAGTACATCCTGGCGCTGAGTGATACGGCGCACACAGTGGCCCCCGGCGTGCGACAGCGCGCCGGGGGCCATGCCCGTGGCGCCACGGTGCGCGGCGGGTCCGGGAAGCGGTACTGGTTTCCATCAGGGGATGGACGTCAGGCAAGATGGGGTGTATCTGCCTCACGCGGCGGAGCCGCACATTGGCCCTTCTCGATTGCCGGACGGTTTCTCTTGGCTGAGTACATCTACACGATGCGCAAGACGCGTAAGGCGCACGGCGACAAGGTCATCCTCGATGACGTGACGCTGAGCTTCCTGCCGGGCGCGAAGATCGGTGTGGTGGGTCCGAACGGCGCCGGTAAGTCCACCGTGCTGAAGATCATGGCCGGCCTTGAGCAGCCGTCCAACGGCGACGCGTTCCTGTCCCCGGGCTACACCGTCGGCATGCTCCTCCAGGAGCCGCCGCTGGACGAGTCCAAGACCGTCCTCCAGAACGTCCAGGACGGCGCCGCCGAGATCATGGGCAAGCTCAACCGCTTCAACGAAGTGGCCGAGGCGATGGCGACGGACTACTCCGACGCGCTCATGGAGGAGATGGGCAAGCTCCAGGAGGACCTCGACCACGCCAACGCGTGGGACCTGGACACCCAGCTCGAACAGGCCATGGACGCGCTGGGCTGCCCGCCCGGCGACTGGCCCGTCACCAATCTCTCCGGTGGTGAGCGCCGCCGGGTCGCGCTCTGCAAGCTGCTGCTCGAAGCCCCCGATCTGCTGCTGCTCGACGAGCCCACCAACCATCTGGACGCCGAGTCGGTCCAGTGGCTGGAGCAGCACCTCGCCAAGTACCCCGGTACCGTCGTCGCCGTCACCCACGACCGGTACTTCCTCGACAATGTCGCCGGCTGGATCCTGGAGCTGGACCGCGGCCGGGCCATCGGCTACGAGGGCAACTACTCCACCTACCTGGAGACCAAGCAGACGCGTCTGAAGGTCGAGGGCCAGAAGGACGCCAAGCGCGCCAAGCGGCTCAAGGAAGAGCTGGAGTGGGTCCGCTCCAACGCGAAGGGGCGCCAGGCCAAGTCCAAGGCCAGGCTGGCCCGTTACGAGGAGATGGCCGCCGAGGCCGACAAGATGCGGAAGCTGGACTTCGAGGAGATCCAGATCCCGCCGGGCCCGCGGCTCGGCAGTGTCGTGGTCGAGGTGGAGCACCTTTCCAAGGCGTTCGGCGAGAAGGTCCTCATCGACGACCTGTCGTTCTCGCTCCCGCGCAACGGCATCGTCGGGGTGATCGGGCCGAACGGCGCGGGCAAGACCACGCTGTTCAAGATGATCCAGGGCATCGAGGAGCCGGACTCCGGTGTCATCAAGGTCGGCGACACCGTGAAGATCAGCTATGTCGACCAGGGCCGCTCGAACATCGACCCGAAGAAGTCGCTGTGGGCGGTCGTCTCCGACGAGCTGGACTACATCAACGTCGGCCAGGTCGAGATGCCCTCGCGCGCCTATGTCTCCGCCTTCGGCTTCAAGGGTCCGGACCAGCAGAAGCCGGCCGGGGTGCTCTCCGGCGGTGAGCGCAACCGGCTCAATCTGGCGCTGACGCTCAAGCAGGGCGGCAATCTGCTGCTCCTCGACGAGCCGACCAACGACCTGGACGTCGAGACCCTGTCCTCGCTGGAGAACGCGCTGCTGGAATTCCCGGGCGCGGCCGTGGTCGTCTCCCACGACCGGTGGTTCCTCGACCGCGTCGCCACGCACATCCTGGCGTACGAGGGCGAGTCCAGGTGGTTCTGGTTCGAGGGCAACTTCGAGTCGTACGAGAAGAACAAGATCGAGCGGCTCGGCGCGGACGCCGCCCGCCCGCACCGTGCCACCTACAAGAAGCTCACCCGGGGCTGAGATGGCCCGGCACTTCTACACCTGTCCTCTGCGCTGGTCGGACATGGACGCCTTCGGGCATGTCAACAACGTGGTCTTCCTGCGGTATCTGGAGGAGGCCCGGATCGACTTCATGTTCCGGCTGGCGCCGGGGGCCGGCTCGCCGTCCTTCGCGGGCGGTTCCGTCGTGGCCCGGCACGAGATCGACTACAAACGGCCGCTGGTCCACCGGCACGCGCCGGTGACCGTCGAATCGTGGGTGACGCGGATAAGCGCCGCGTCGCTGACGATCACGTACGAGATCAAGGACGACGAGGACGCCGAGGAGGTCTACGTACGGGCCTCGACGGTCGTCGTGCCGTACGACCTGGCCGCCGGGCGCCCCCGGCGGATCACCGAGGAGGAGAAGTCGTTCCTCCTGAAGTATCTGGATGACGACAAGGATGCCATCGCGGCATGACCGTGTCCGTGCCTGTGCCCATGCCTGAGCCCGAGTCCGCGCGGCCCGACCCCGCGCGGGGACTGGAGTTCGCCGACGCGCGGGAGGCGGCCGATCTCGGCGCCTTCCTGGGCCGACTGATCCACTACGACCGCGCCGCCGCCGTCCGGCTCCAGGCCGGGGGCGGCGCGCTCGCGGTGTTCGGCCGGCCGGCGTCCTTCGAGGTGCTGGCGATCCGTACGGCCAGGCTCGCCGCGCCGTACGAGCTGGATGTCACCGTCTCCGCCGGTGAACTGCTCGAAGCGATCGACGAACAGGCCGGTCGCGCGGTGGTGCCCGGGGCCGTCACCGGGCCGCCGTGGGCCGGGGTCCTGCCGCCGCGCGGTGGCTGGCGGCAGGTGGCGGGACTGCCGGGCGAGGGAGCGATACGAGGCGCGCTGTCGGCCGCGGTCGCCGAATTCCGCTCCCGCGACGAGCAGTTGCCGTCCGCCGGCAGGACCAGGGCCGAGCGGGACCGGATCGGCCGGGAGATCTGGTCCCGTACCCTCGGCGACACCCAGCTTCCGCTGCGGGCCGTGCACGCCGCGCAGTCGCTGGGCTTTCTGCGGCCGGCCCGCGGGAGGGTGCCCGCACCCATCGCGCGTGCCGACTCCGCCGGGTACGGCGTGTCCGGGAAGGCACCGGTGCCACCGGAGCCGGTGGCGCTGCTGGAGTCGGGAAGCTGGCTCCGGCTCCGTACGCCGTACGGCTCGATAGCGGTACGGCGCGCGGGACTCGGCGTGCTGTCCGTCACACCGGCCTGATGATCGGACCGGTTCGATGACCGGACCGATCCGACGGCCGGGTCGGTTCGACGGCCGGGTCGGTTCGACGGCCGGGTCGGTTCGACCGGCTGGCCGGCGTGAGGTCCGGTCGGTCCGTCAGCCCGCGGAGTTGACCATCGAGGCGGCGGCGTAGGTGAGGTACTTCCAGAGCTGCCGCTCGTGGTCCTCGGACAGCCCCAGCTCGTCGACCGCCGCCCGCATGTGCTTCAGCCAGGCGTCGTGCGCGGCGCTGTCGACCGTGAACGGCGCGTGGCGCATCCGCAGCCGGGGATGGCCGCGGTTGTCGCTGTAGGTGCGAGGGCCGCCCCAGTACTGCATGAGGAAGAGTACGAGGCGCTCCTCGGCCGGGCCGAGGTCTTCCTCCGGGTACATCGGCCGCAGCAGCGGATCCTCCGCCACGCCCTGGTAGAAGCGGCGGACCAGCCGTCGGAAGGTCTTCTCGCCGCCGACCTGCTCGTAGAAGGTCTGCTCCTGAAGCGTGCCGTGCGGAATCTCGTTCACCCGTCCATCGTCTCAGACGCACCGGCCGAGGACCTCGGGCCTAGGACCTGTCCATCGAGGACCCGTCCGCCGAGGACCTGTCCGCCGAGGCCGCGCCGGGCCGCCGTCGTCCGGGCGGTAGTCGCGTCCGCCTGGCGGGCCCACTCGCTTCCTGGGCGCTCACCCAGGACAGTGGAGGGATGGGCGCACACCGTGACGACGCGTTCGGTCCCGACGATCCCGAGGCGGCGGAGGCGCGTGCCGGCCTGGTCGAGGAGATCGCGCTGACCGGCGCGCTCGACGACCCCGTCTGGCGGGCCGCCTTCGAGGAGGTGCCACGTCATGTCTTCGTGCCGTACTACTTCGTGGGACGGCCCGGCGGCTACGACCGGCTGTGGAACGGCGACCGCGATCCGGCGCGGCGGCGGCGCTGGCTGCACGGCGCGTACGTGGACGGGCCGCTGGCGACACGGGTGCGCGACGGCGAGCAGATCTCGTCCAGCAGCCAGCCCTCCCTGATGGCCCGGATACTGGCGGAGCTGGACGTACGGGACGGGGACCGCGTCCTGGAGGTCGGCGCGGGCACCGGCTACAACGCGGCGCTGCTCTGCCACCGGCTCGGCGACAAGCTCGTCACCACCATGGATCTGGACCCGGAGATCGCCGAGTCCGCCCGTGCCCATCTCGCGACGGCCGGCTACCGGCCCGCCGTCGTCACCGGCGACGGAGCGCGCGGCTGCCCCGAGCGCGCTCCGTTCGACCGGATCATCGCGACCTGCACCCTGCCGTCGGTGCCGACGGCCTGGCTGGAGCAGTGCCGCCCCGGCGCGCGCATCCTGGCTCCGCTCGCCACGGGAGTGATCGCGCTCCGGGTCGGCGGCGATGAGTACGACGGCGGCGACGGCGCGCGCGGGACGTTCGCCGAAGGCCACTTCCTGCATACCGCCGCGTTCTTCGTACCGCTGCGGGGCATGCCCGGCACCGCCCTCATGCACCGTCCGCTCGGCGGACTGCCCCGGCGCGCGATCGAGAACGACCTCTTCCGCTTTCTGCTCGCGCTCACCGCGGGCAGCCTCGACCCGCACGAGGCGCTCTCCCTCTGGGAGCGCGAGCACCGTCCCGGACGTGAGCGGTTCGGCGTCACCATCGCCGGAGGCCGCCAGTGGGCATGGCTGGACGATCCGGAGGGCCCGTATGTCTGGCCCCTCAGCGCCGGCGGGATCAGCCGCGGCGGATAGTGATCGTCGTCCAGGCACCGACATGGACCCGGTCGCCGTCCTTGAGCGGGACGGGGACATAGGGCTGTATCGGGTCCTCGGCGCCGTTGAGCGTGGTGCCGTTGGTGGAGTTCTGGTCGACCACCGACCAGCTTCCGTCCGGCTGGTGGACCAGGACCGCGTGCTGGTGCGACACGCCCGGATCCTCCGGCGGTACCGACAGATCGATGTCCGGGGACTCACCGGTGGAGTGCCGGCGGCGGCCGATGGTGACCTGGTTCCCGTCGAGCTGGAGCCGCTGCTCCGGGGAGTACGCGGGCAGGTTCAGCCCGGTGGCCTCGGGGCCGCTGCGCTGCATCATCGCCATGAAGTACTCGCGGTCCGGGCCGATGACCGCCGTCCAGCCCGCCGGAGGCTGATACGGCCCGGCCGGGCTCTGGCCGTGCGGCCCCTGGCCGGGCACACCGTGGCCCGGAGCGCCCTGGCCCTGCGGACCCCGGCCCTGGGGGCCCTGCGCGTGCGAGGGCGGCGGCAGCATCCAGTCGTCGTCGCCGGTCTGCCGGGGCAGCGACGGCGCGGGCGGCGCGGCGGACTGCTGCTGGAAGACCGGTGGCGGCGGCCCTTGCTGGTACGGCGGCGGAGGCGGCGGGATCACCGAACTCGCGCTCGTACTGGAGGAGTTGGGCAGCGCGGGCTGTCCGCTGCTGATGATGGTCGTCTCGCCCGCGATCTGCGGCACCGTGATCGCCCGCTTCGGTACGGACGAACAG
>NZ_MAUD01000323.1 GCF_001700515.1 Streptomyces lushanensis | reverse complement strand
TGTCCGCGGCCCGCGCGGACAGGGCGCGCTTCATCGCGGCCTCCTCGGCGTCCGCGGTGGTCAGTCCCGCTTCGGGATGCACACCGGTGACGCCGAGCAGGCAGAGGTCGGCGGAGATGTTCTGCGCGGCCTCGACCGCGGCGGCACCGCAGGTGACCGCCGAGTGCTTGAAGACGCGGCCCCCCAGCAGGAAGAGCTCCGCCTGCGGATGGTCGAGCAGGGCCGCGGCGATCGTCGGGCTGTGGGTGATCACGGTGCAGGCCAGATCCTGGTGGAGTGCGCGGGCGACGGCGAGGGCGGTGGTCCCGCCGTCGAGAATCAGCGTGCAGCCCGGCCGTACCAGAGTGACGGCCACCGAGGCGACCTTCCGCTTGCCGTCCGGGGCCACGCTCCGCCGGGCGGCGTAGTCCACCACCGCCGGCGAGACGGGGAGCGCGCCGCCGTAGACCCGCTGGCACAGTCCCTCGGCGGCGAGATCTCGCAGGTCGCGCCGCACACTGTCCTCGGAGATCCCCAGTTCGGCGGCGACCTCCTTGGCGACGATCTTGCCCTGACGGGCGAGCCGTTCGAGCAGGTGGTCGCGCCGTTCCGCAGCCAGCATCCGCGTTCTCTCCTGTTCTTGCACGTTTTTGCATGTATGGTAACGCCTGTGACCGAGAGCCCCCTCCTCACCCCGATCGAAACCGCCGCCCGGCCGGTCTCCGCCACCGGCCGCCTCCCCGCGATCGGGGAGTGGATCGCCCCGCCCGTCCACCACGACATGGCCGGGACTCCCCGCCGCGTCCCGCAGGAGACCGCATGACAGGCCGCCCCGGCATCGACACCCCCGACCATCGCGGCCGTACCGGCCTCGACCAGGCCGGACGCGGCCTGAACCGCAACCCCGGCGTCCGGGTCCGCGACGTCGAGCTCACCTCCCAGGGCTGGCACGTCCTCAGGCGCGCCACCTTCGACTACCGCCGCAGCGACGGACGCTGGGAGACCCAGCAGCGCGAGACCTACGACCGCGGCGACGGTGCCGTCGTGCTGCCCTACGACACCCGGCGCCGCCGTGTCCTGCTCAGCCGCCAGTTCCGCTACCCGGCCTACGTCAACGACCACCCCGACGGAATGCTCGTCGAAGCCGCCGCGGGGCTGCTCGACGCGGACGACCCGCCCGCCGCCGTCAGACGCGAGTGCGCCGAGGAGCTCGGTGTCACCCTCGGCCCGCTCACCCACATCCTCGACGCCTACATGAGCCCCGGCTCCGTCACCGAACGCCTCCACTTCTTCGCCGCCCCCTACACCCCCGCCGACCGGACCGGGACGGGCGGCGGACTCGCGGAGGACGGCGAGGACATCGAGGTACTCGAACTGCCCTTCGCCGAGGCCCTCGCCATGACCCGCGACGGACGCATCACCGACGGGAAGACCATCCTGCTCCTGCAATGGGCGGCCCTGGACGGGCCCTTCGCCCCCGGCGCGGGCGGCCACTGACGACGCGAGCCCGCGGGGAGCCCGCGGGGAGGAACATTCGGGTTCGGGACATTTCGAGCCATCACCCTCCACGGCGGCCCGACCGTCGACAACGTCCTGGAAGACACAGGACGGCCCGCCCCGGCCGGTCGTCCACGGCCGGCTGGACGCCGAGGGCGAGCGGTTCGCGCCGACCGTCCACGGGGAGTCGCTGTTCCCGGGGAAGGTGAGCGCCAACCGGCTCCTGTCGGTCCGTACCGAGGACGCGTGGATCACGCACATCAACGACGAGCAGGTGTCGATCCAGGGCAACCCGCGAGTCCATGGGGCGTTCCGCTCCGACAGCCGACCTTCATCGAGTGACGGCCCCCGCCAGGGCGCACGGGCCCGGCAAAGCGGCCGTCACTCGCGATGCCCGCCGCACGGACGTCTCGCCGGAGCCGGACCCGACAGCATTCCTGACCTGCTTGACCAGCGGTGGAGCGCCCCGCCGAGTCCGTCGGCGAGCACGCCCCCGGACGCTCCGGGGCTACGAAGATCGTCCGGGCAGGCCCGAGGTGGCCGACGGGGACCGCGTTACCGCGTTCGGCCGACTGCGGTCGCTCGTGGTCATCAGTCGCGATGTCATGTCAGTGCGACACGGAGCGGCACCATCGCAGGTGGGGCAAGGGGAGACAATATGCTGCGAAAACGACGGAATTGAACGGAGTGGGCGATGGCGCGTCCCTGGCTGAACGTGCTGGCACAGGTGGTGCCCGTCCCGCTCGGGTTACTGCTCAGCGGCGCTCTGGTCTGGGGTGCCACCAATGCCGACTGGACCGGGACCAGCACCAACAGCGGCAACAAGTGGACCGCGGGCTCGCTGGGACTGGCCAACGACAGCAGGGTGCCCATGTTCCGCATCGACAACATGCGCCCCGGCGACAAAGGGTCCAACTGCATCAGGGTCAAGTCGAACGCCACCTTCCCCACCGCGCTCAAGCTGTACAGCGACGCGGAGAGCTGGCCCAGCGACTTCCAGTCCTTCATCGACCTCAAGATCGAGGTGGGCAGCGGCGGCGCCTTCGGAAACTGCGACGGTTTCACTCCGCACAAGACCGCGTTCAACGGCACCCTGGACCAGTTCGTCGCCCTGTACACCGACTTCCGCACCGGCGTGGGCCCCTGGACCCTGCCCGGCAAGCCACCCAACTCGCTCAGCTTCCGCTTCGTGTGGAAGTTCAGCCCGAGCGCACCCGACAGCTCGCAGGGCGCGGACACCAACGAGGCGTCCTTCACCTGGGAAGCGCGGGAACACGAGTGACTCTCCCGAGCGACCTGGCCGTCCGCGCGCTCCACCAACCACCTGCCGAGGACGCCCCGCACCCGATCCGCGTGGCCACCTCGGTCGTCTCACGTACCGTGCTCGGCTCGATGCTCGGGCTGCTGGTGTGGGCGCAATTGCCCGTGATGGCGCTGGGCTGGACAGCGGGCGTGGTGCAGTCCGGCTCCATGCGTCCCGCCCTCATGCCGGGCGATGTCGTTCTCTACCAGCCACCACCGCCCGACCGCACCCCGGCGGTGGGCCAGATCGTACTGGGCCAGGACCCCACCCGACCCCACCGTCTGCTCACCCACCGGGTCCACCAGGTTCTTTCCAACAACGACCTGATCACCAAAGGCGACGCCAACTCCTCGGCGGACTCCACTCCGATGCGGCGCTCGGCACTCAAAGGCGTAGCACAATTGCGCGTCCCCTGGATCGGGCTGCCGGTGCAGCTCTGGCGCGCCAGGCAGCCCGTGCCCGTGGCGATCGCGCTGTTCGGACTCGCCGTTCTGCTCACGCTCGCCGCTCTGCCACTGCGCAGCCGGAGCCGCAGCCGACACGGGTAGCCGGGGTGGGCGCCGGGTTACCAGTCGAGGGTGACCGGCACGAAGGGAGCGTCCTCCGGCGCCGCTTTGCGTGCCTCCAGGGCGGTCCTGGCGGGCGCGCCCACCGGGACGCGCAGCGGAGGATCGGGCTGTTCGATCGTGTCGGCGACCGCGGCGGCCACCTCCCCGGGGGTGATGGCCTCGAAGACGGACGTGCCGCGCAGAGCGCCGAATTGCTCGAACAGGGGCTGGTAGGGGTCGTTCTCCGCGAAGAAGGACCGGGCGCGCTCGGCTCCGCCCGAGGAGACGGAGCCCGGCTGGAGGATGCTGACCTTGACACCGAAGTGACCGGCTTCGACGGCCAGTGTCTCGGCGAGCGCCTCCAACGCCCACTTGCTGGCGGCATAGGGGCCGATGATCGGCACGACGAGCCGGCCCTGGACGCTGGAGACGAACACCAGTCGGCCCGCGCCTCGCTCCCGCATGGCGGGCAGCACCCCCTGCACCACCCGCAGGGGGCCGAAGGTGTTGAGCCGGAAGAGGGCCTCGACCTCGGAGACGGGCACGTTCTCCAGGGGCGCGCGGACCGTCGCGCCGGCGTTGCTGACGAGCACGTCGATCTCTCCGGCGTCACGGAAGGCCTCGTCGACACTCCTCTGATCGGTGACGTCGAGACGCAGACGCCGGTCGACGGGGAGATCGTCGAGGTCTTCGGGCCGGCGGGCGGTGGCGACGACCCGGTGGCCGCGGGCGGCGAGTTCGATCGCGATGGCCCGGCCGATGCCCCTGGAGGCTCCGGTGATGAGCACGGACGTCATGTCGGTCTCCTGTCCGGGTGGTGCGGCGGAAGCGGCGGTGCACCTCGCCCGCCGGTCTTCCGGCTTTCACGGAGTGGCGAGTGCGGGGTGCGGGTGATGAGAGGTGATGGGAACCGCTCTCGCGGACATGCCCGTCGCGTTGGTTCGGTTTTCGAATCCACTGACACGCGCTACGGTAACAGGGTGAGTCAGAAAAGCGAATCGACCCGGGCGGCGCCCCGGGACTGTTCCATCGCCGACGCGCTCAAGGTCGCGGGAGAGCGCTGGAGCCTGCTCGTTGTCCGCGAGCTGGGTTTCGGCGTCCACAGGTTCAAGGACATCCAGACCCACACCGGCGCCCCGCGGGAGACTCTCGCGCTGCGGTTGCGCACACTTGAGGAGGTGGGGATCATCGAACGCCGCCGGTACTGCGACCGCCCGCCGCGGGACGAGTACGTCCTCACCGAAGCCGGCCGGGACCTCTTCCCCGTCCTCACCGAGCTACGGGTGTGGGGCGAGCGCCACGCGACCCCTGCCCGTGTCCTCGCCGAGCGGGCCGACGGCGATCGGCACACCTTTGTCCGGTCGGAGACCGACGCCGAGGACCACGCGTGACCGACGGGTTTCCGTGCTCCCCGCTCCGGGCCCCGCCACGCGGGCGCATGGCGAAATCCCCCGTATACGCGGCGACTGACGGTGTGTCAGGCTCCGAGTGGGGCTGCCGGGCCCGGTGGCCCTGGTGACGAGGTCTCTGGGGGAGCCGTGGGATCCGGTAGAGGGAGAGACAGGGACAACAGAGGCAGGGGCAGGGG
>NZ_MAUD01000322.1 GCF_001700515.1 Streptomyces lushanensis | reverse complement strand
CCCACCGTAGCCGGACCCCGCCGACCACCGCGAGCCATTTTCCCGCCCCCCCGTCACGCAGCCAGCGTCATCTCACCCAGCACAACCGTGGGCCGAGGCACTTGGCGAAGCCGTAGTTGAGGTGTAGATGCAATCCCAGACACCGAAGCGGCCCTACCGGAAAAAGCCTCCGGCAGGGCCGCTTCAGAGTCTCTGCAGACGTATGGGCGGCGTTTCTAGCCGATTACCGAATCATCTCCGCATACACTTCATCATAAAGGCCTGGGTCCATCGCGAGATGGCGCTGACTGTCTACATAGAAGGCGTCACGACGATAGCACTCATTAAACACCTTAACCATCTGCCCAAGACTGGCGAATTGAATTTCCGTGGATTCTCCAACGAGAACACCGGCTACACGGGCAGGCTGTCCCGGCTGCCAAACGGCCGCATAGATGTCTCCGCCCGCACCCGCGAGAACTGGGATCCAGTTCTCGCCAAGGACAGGGTCCCCGCCGTAGGTCTCCTTGCTTTCCACCGCTTCCTTCAAAGACAGTGGAGCATATCCCGGGATCACATTGATGTCGTCTTGAACCTGACCCTGCTGAAGCGCAACCCCGTTGCACCACCCAAACCAGGTCAACACCTCCCCAGGGGGAAGCTGGCCCATCAACGCCTCAACCTGGCCCGGATCCAGGCCCGGCACGAGCCAAGAGACCACCGGCCGGGCCATCTCGGTGAGCTGGCCCACCAACGCTTCAAGCTCGCTCGACAACATCCCTGCACTCCCTTCCGTCATTGCCTACGCACATAGCACTGGTCGCCATCATTGATTCCGTTATCCCTCAAGAACGGCCTAGTGAATCTGGCCCATGTGCCACATTCTCGTTTCTCGGAATCAGTCGAGCGTTGCCCCGGAGCCACCTTCATAGGTTGATGTGAATGGAAATTCCTCCCATGACATTCCCCATGCGAGAGTGCCAGGGCGAGGAACTCCAGCCTGCGCCGCGTTCCGATTGGCCCGAATAGCCGAGCGGCCCGTCATCCGCGTGACAATTGGACTCACTCCATTGGCAAGCGTATTGGTGAAGTTATCAGCGACCCCCGGATGGGCGGACGAATCTATCTCGTGCACCGGGAGGATGCTGGTCTCGCCCGACGAGTCCACCGCGAAAACGCGCGGACACGTATTGTGCACCAGGACCGGCGTAGTACCTGCCAGCACATGGTACGTGTGCTATGTGCTGCCTCTACCTGCTTTTTCGCAGGTCAAGTGCGGTTTGCTGGTCCGGTGAGGTGCGTGGCTGTCCGTGGTTGCGCGGGGTTGTTGCCGTCGCTACTGCCGCCGGCCGATTCAGCTCAGGTAGGTCGGGTAGTACCGCCGCAAACCGCCGTCCTCTCCGACACCGACCTACATCCACTCCGTGCTCAAGTCCGTCCTGGAGCACGCCGTCCGCGAGGAGGAGATCACGCGCAACGTCGCCCGCAGCGTCCGCACCGGCACCCCACGGCCCCGACGCTTCGAACCTCTCACCGCCGACGAAGCCCGCCAGTTCCTCACCACCGCACAAGGCCACCCGCTGTACGCCCTGTTCGAACTCGCCCTGCACACCGGCCTCCGCAAGGGCGAACTCCTCGGCCTCCACTGGGAAGACCTCGACCTCGACGCAGAAACGGCTTCCCCGCCAACGACGGGTCAACCCACGACGACGGCGACGACCCACCGCCGTGCGGAGCCACCGTCCACTGACGTTGCCGTCAACTACTGCCGTCAGACACCCCGGAGGCCCCACTGGGGGCAAACTCCGGCGGGGCCTCTGGCACATTTCAGGGACGGTCAGGTGTTTTGACCTGCACGCGATATCCCGAAGGCTCGCCGAGATCCTCCGAAGTCGGGGTTCGCGTCCCCACGCACGCGAAAATTTTAGCAGAATCAGCCATGCCGCTGTCCATTCATCTCTCCGTGAACCCACTCGATACACTCAGGCCGATCGCCGGTTCCGAGTCGACAGAACTCCTCAAGCGCGGCCCGAACCCGATCGAGCGGCAGAGCGCTTATGGGGTCAAAGAAATACGGAACTCCAGGGTCGGACACGACGCGCGGATCGAAATCAGGAGGACTCGAGTTATCGGAAACCCAAATGTGTTCCGAAATACCATCTTTCGTCACACGCTCTTGAGTTGCGAACCAAACGAGCCCGCCGTAACCAGTCTCCGAGTTGACCGCGACCTGAAGGGTGTTATCAGGCCACCAGTCGCGGACGGACTCCGAGTGACGCCCGTCCGCGAACATGAGTGATGCAACCTCTCCCGGACTGATCCGTGCCTGGTCACGACGCTCTGATCGCAGGTTCTCCATGACCTCGGCAACTATCTCAGCCTTTTCCGACCGGCTTTCTGCATGGTAATAGCGACCATGTATCACTGCATTCAGAATCACGGTGCAACGGCCTCTCCGAGAATAACTGCCGACTCCGATGCGCCAGGGTACTATACGGTCACAGTTGACCCTTCAGGCAGGATTGCCCTAATTGCGCTTCGGCACCCATGCATGCCGCCGCACACGCCTTCAGAGTTATTCATGACAACCGTTGCATCGGTTATCCCATTTTGTCGCATCCACACTGCATGTTGGGATTCAACATGCCGTGACACCGGGTAACGCGCAGCCCTTGGATTAATGGGGGCTCCATGCTGCCTGAGGTATGTATCGGCAGCCTCAACGAGATCGCTGCTGCAGCCAGCTTCTATCTCGCCGTGGATGGCATTTCCTGACGAATCGAAGATCCGACCGGTCGTCACTCGCTTAAGTGCCGACGAGGACGCACTGGGCGGTGCCCGCCCCCGCTCGTGCTGATGAGCCGCCCTTGCCGAGGAGTTTCGAGCCCGCGGCTTTGATGCTCTTGCCGATCGCCTGGCCGGCGGCGGTCTTGGCGAACTTGCCGACGGCCTTGCAGGCGAGTTTGCCGACGGCTCCGCCAACCACGGCCCCGGCCGTTCCGCCTCCTGCTCGGCACCCCCGACGCCAACGGAGACACCATCCCCGACATCTGGGCCGTACGCTCCGACGGCTCCGTACGCTTCCACCCCGGCAACAGAACCTCCCTCACCGGGACCGGAACCGAAATCATTGCGGCATCCATCTGGTGGAAGACCCGCCAGACCATCGGCTGACCCGACCCACACCAACGAGAAGCCAGAAACATCCGCCACACGTAGTCGCCCCAACACGGCCCGGCGCACAACGCGCCGGGCCGCCCCTCGGAGCCCACGCGACTGTCCGAACCGTACAAGGACGTCGCCCCGAGCGTTATGCCCACCACAGTCGGGCGC
>NZ_MAUD01000321.1 GCF_001700515.1 Streptomyces lushanensis | reverse complement strand
TCAGATGTGTATAAGGGCCAGGTTGTGGGCGGGCACGTTGTGGACGGGCACGGCAGCAGCGGCGGGCGCGGCGGCAGGGGCGCTGTGGGCGGGGTACTTCGCCGCCCAGCCGTTCAGCAGCCGCTGATACGCCTCCAACCGCGGCGACTTCGGCTCACTCCGGCCGTTCTCGTAGTTCTTCACCGTCTGCGTCGACGTCTTCAACGCGACCGCGAGACGGGCCTGTGTGATCCCGGCGGCCTCACGCAGCCGGGCGCGCTCGGCCGGGGGCGGGAGCTGCGGCTCCTCCTCCAGCAAGGCGTCGACCGACGCGAACAGCTCTTCCTCGGTTGCCATGGCTCGCTACCTCCTCCGGAACACTAGCGAATCCCACCCCCTCGTTTAACCAACTTCTTAACCCGGTCGGGTCGTGCGGTCCCGGCCTGTGGCCGGGACCGCTCAAGGGCGCCGTGTTCTCCCTCGGCAGCGTTGACGTCAGGCGGGCGAAGGCCGGACGGCCGGCGCGGGAGGGAAAGCCGCCGGCGGGGCGTCCCGTAGCTTCAGATCCTGGTGGCCACGTCGCACGCGCCGCCGAACTCCGAGGAGAGCGATCTGCTGCGGTCGTACGGATCGCTCTTGGTCGCGCCCGGACTGGGTTCGGCCCCCGGCTCCGAGCCGAAACGCGGGTGGACCAGCCCGTCGGTCGACTCACACGCGTCGTTGCCGAAGCTGGCCTTCGTGTCGCGGATCCATATCCTCCCGTCGGTGCTCTCCCACCGGACGGGGTCGACCACCTGTGCCTCGACGACACGGCGCACCACCGTGCGGGTCATCTCGCCCCGCCCGTTCTTGCTGACCAGTGGGTAGACGAAGGTGTAGTCGGCCGTGAGGATCGCGGCGCCCGGGTCGCCCCTCCTGACGGTCATCCGGCCGCGCACCCTGATGTCGTGGCCGATGATGCCGACCTCGTCGCTGTCGAACCGCGTGACGGTCCATTTCGGATCGCTGTCGGCGGAGGGCTTCCGAAGCCCTTCCTTCAAGTCGGTCACGTACACGCCCTGGAGGGGGTCCAGCAGTGCCAGCACCTTGACCGGGTCGGCGCCGTTCAGCACCTTCGGGTCGAGGTTCGACGCGACCAGGAACTCCTTCAGCAGTGCCTCCCCCTTGGCGACACGTGCCGCCGACACCCCGTTGACCGCCTTGGCCGACGGCAGGACGATCGCGTCCGCGCCGCTGTCCCAGCGCTCGGCGGGGGACCCGGCGAACGGGCGCTCACGGGTGGGCCGCACGGTCCCGCCCACCGCCGGTGCACGGGTGGGGCGCGCGGTCTCCGCAGGCAGGACGGCGCCGTCACCGGCCTCTGCGCCCGCCGGACCGCCGGCGCGTGAGGCCGGGTCCCCGCCCGGCAGCCCGGGCAACTCGCCCGCGACGGTGAGCCCGGCGACCAGCACGACGGCGGCGGCCAGGACGCCGGTCACCCAGCGGCGGCGCCGCCGCGCGCGGTCCTCGGCGGCGAATGTCGGCGGTCCGGTGCGCCAGCCGTCCGGCTGCGCCGGGCCGTTCCGCCTCCCGCGGCTCCGCGCGGCGCGCTCCTCGTCCTGGCGCCGCAGCCGTTCGGTCACCATGCGGGCCCGCGCGGACGGTTCGGCGGGCGCGGCGAGCCGGGCCGCGCCCTCGCTCTCCCGCTGGAACCTCTCCCATTCCTCGTCGGATATGGACGACTCCCCCACCGGCCGGGACGGGTCGAAGGGATCGCCGGAGGCCGGCGGCTGTGCAGACATGAGAGGGCGCGCTTTCTGTCACGATGCGATGCGGTTTCGGCCCGACCCGGAGGAACCAGGCTCCGTTCGGCGCTGCCGGGTCTGGAACAATCCCGGGCGCGAGCCACGACATTCGTACCGGCACACACATGTCACACACAAGGTCTTCACGTGCTTTGTGATCACAGAGTGACCCGAACTTCCCGATCAGGGTGGGCACATGGGCAATTCGCCCCATTCCCGGAGCCGTGGCCCGGGGCACCCGCGTCCGCACGACCGCCCGGGGCAGGGCGCTTCGGCCGCGAACTCACGGCGCCCCGGAACCCGTCACCCCGCGGGGCGGTTGCCCCGGTGGACGAGTGCCGCCGTGATTCCGAAGACGGCCACCCAGCCGCCGCCCAGGATGACGAAGGGATTCATCACCGGCTCCGTCCACCCGGGGAATTCGAAGAAGACGGGAAGCAGCGCCAACCCCGTCAGAGGCAGGAACGAGAACATCGAGCAGCCAACACCCCACGCCAGCGCCTTGCGACGGACCTGGTCGCGGGCGATGTCGATCGCCGCGTTCTCGTCGGCCGTCCAGTCCTCGCCGCGCAGCTCCTGCCAGATCTCGTTGAGCACGCGGACCTCCCGTACGACATCGACATGGAGGTCGTCGACGTACGGGAGCAGCCGGCGCCTGCCGCCCTTGCCGTAGGCGTAGGCGATCGTGGAAGGCGCGTTGTCCTGTGTGATCGCGCCGGGGTTGGGCGCCGCGTGGATCTCCTGGATCTCCTCCCAGGCCATCCGGCGCACGCGCAAGAACCCGCGGGTCCGGATGCCCTTGAGATCGGCCACGGTGGCCAACTGCCGTGCCACGTGGATCATCCAGCCCAGGATCCCCACCAGAAGCAGGGTCACCGACACCGAGACCCCGTTCGGAAACTCCGCGACGATCCACATCGGTACCAGGACGCCCACGGCGGCCACACTCGAACTCACGATCAGAGCGGTGGTTCTGCCGGGCCGCATCCTGTACTCACGTGGAACCCTGTGCGTGTTCATGCCCTACCCGCGTCGTCAGGTGCAGCCCCGAAATGGCATCGCAGTATAGGGACGGCCCGTGGGGCGCGGCCAGGGACGTATACGGAGTCGGCGCACGGAATCGTGGACATGGGTCCGCGGAGGCCGATGCGCCCCGCCCCCAGGCCGCCGCCGGACCGCGCCGGGCTCCAGGCGGACCGCGTACGGCACCACCGGCCACCCAGGCGTCCGGTCGGTCCACCGGTCAGTTCACCAGCACGATCTTTCCGCGGGCGTGGCGGCTCTCGCTCAGTTCGTGCGCGGCCGCCGCCTCGGCGAGCGGGAACGCCGCCGCGACCGGCACCCGCAGCCGGCCCTCGGCCGCGAGCGTGACCGCGAGCGCGAGGCCGTGCACCGCCAGCGGGTCGGCGGCGGCCCCCACGGCCGCGCCCGTGTCGTCGGCCGGCGCTCCGTGCGACATGTGTACGCCGTGGGCCGCCGCGGTGAAGTCGGCGATCGTCACCACGCGCGCGGTGTCGCCCGCGATGGCGATGAGGTCCGGCAGCGCCCCTCCGGCGCAGTCGAACACCGCGTCCACCCCGGCCGGTGCCAGCGCGCGGACCCGTTCGACGAGCCCCGTCCCGTACGTCGTCGGCTCCGCGCCGAGGGACCGCAGGAAGTGGTGGTTGTGCTCGCTCGCCGTACCGATGACGGTGGCGCCCCGGGCGACCGCGAGCTGGACGGCGACGGTGCCCACCCCACCGGCCGCGCCCTGCACGAGCACGGTGTGCCCCGCGCCCACCGCGAGCCGGTCGAGCACCCGGGTGGCCGTCTCGACGCCGCCCGCGGCGCCGCCCGCTTCCTCCCAGCTCCACGCGGCCGGTCTGGGCGCCCAGGCGGCCAGCACCGCGAAGTCGGCGTTGGCGCCACGCGTGGCCATCCCGGCGTAGCCGAACACCTCGTCGCCGATACGCACACCCGTGACGCCGTCGCCGACCTCGTCCACCACTCCGGCGGCGTCGAATCCGGTCCGGTACGGAAACGTCGTGGGCACCATGTCACGCAGCGTCCCGGAGCGGATGAGCGTCTCCCCGGGCGAGATTCCGGAGGCCCTCACGGCGATGCGGATCTCGCCCGGTCCGGCGTGCGGAGCCTCCACCTCGGCGACGCGCACAACGCCGGGCGGACCGTACTCGCTGAATTGAATCGCTCTCATGCGCCGGACCGTAACGGAGCACCCCGTCCGTTTGGCTAAAGTGAGAGTGATGACGACCGAAGTGGTAACGAAGCTCCGCTCGGACGCCCGCGACAATCGCGAGCGCATCCTGGCGGTCGCTCGCGCGGCCTTCGCCACCCGGGGTCTCGACGTCCCGATCCGCGAGATCGCCCGGCGCGCCGAGGTGGGGGTCGCGACCGTCTACCGGCATTTCCGGACCAAGGAAGCGCTGCTGACCGAGGCCTTCGCCGAGCAGATGGCCTCCTGTTCCGCGATCGTGGAGGAGGGTCTGTCGGAGGGCGACCCGTGGAGCGGGTTCTGCCTGGTGATCGAGCATCTCATGGAGGTGCACGCCCTCGACCGGGGCTTCGCCCGCGCGTTCACATCGCAGCTTCCCCAGGCGGTCGACTTCACCGCCGACCGCGATCGCACGCTGCGTCTGATGCTCGAACTGGTGCGGCGCGCGAAGGAGGCGGGCTCCTTGCGGGAGGATTTCGTGCTGGAGGACATCAGCCTGGTCCTGATGGCGAACGAAGGCATCCGCGCCGAGTCACCGAAGATCAGAGTGGCGGCGTCGCGCCGCTTCGCGGCCCTGATGATCCAGTCGTTCCAGGCGACCCCCGTCCCGATGCCGCTCCCACCGGCCGTCCGGCTTCCTCTCTCCAGACACTGAGGGCTGTCCCGTCATCCCTGGCGGATCGGCGAGCGGCGTCGGGCGGCGCACCGCCGCGTCGGATGCGGTGCACCGCGAGGCGGAGGACCGGCGTTGTCGGCGGCCCGGCCGCAAGAGATCAGCGCTCGCCCTTGAGGGTGGTGATGCCGCAGTTGGGGATCCTGCCGAAGCCGTAGGCCTCGATGACGTTCCGCTCGGCGCAGATCCTGGAGTTGGGGCCGCCGAAGGCATTGATCAGGTCGGGTTCCGGGGTGGCGCCACCGGCCAGCTTCGCGGTCGGGACGACGTTGTAGACGTCACGCTGGTACGGGAAGTTCGCGTTGACCGTGCCGCTGGGCAAGCGCGGCGGGACGCCGTTCACCCTGGTCAGGACCGTGACGCCGTGACGGTCCACGACCACGTTGAAGATCTGCGCGGTGTACTGGGCGACCGAGTACGGGGCGATGTCACCGGCGGTGCCCAGCGCGGTGCCGTCGTTCGGCTGCACCGTGCCGTTGACGCAGAGGCCGATCTGGGCCTCGCTGAGACCGATCTTCTCCAGGAAGAAGGCCCGGGTGCCGGAGCCCGGGTGCGGCAGCAGCGGCGTCAGGGCGACACCGTTGTGCGTGGTCTTGGCGCAGGAGTAGATGGCATGGAGCTGGCCGGTGGTGAAGCCCACACCGTCGTTGAGGGCGCTGTCCGACCGGACCGCGACGGTCACCGCGTCCTTGGCGAACGGGATCCACGTCAGCCGGGCCGTGGTGAGGTCGACCGGGCCCCGGGAGGAGCGGGCGAAGTCGACGCAGTCAATGGCGGGGTTGCTGAGGTCGTCGCGCAGCGCGTCGATGCCGGGCGAGGAGCCGTTGGGCCGCAGGATCACTCCGCCGGTACGGCAGGTGACCGGGGTGGTGCCCGTCGCGTCGTACGACTGGATGAGCTGGTTGTCCGGGGTGCCGTTCGGGTCGGGGATGACATTGCCCAGGGCGTTGACCACGTCCTGCGTGGTGTCGGATCCCACGCCGACGATCTGGCGGGTCTCCGAGTCGGCGGACGCGGGGGTGGTGAGCAGGCTCAGACCGAGGGCGGCGGCGCCTGCAGCGGCGGCCAGGCGAATACGGAACTTGACGTTCACTTCTGTTCTCCTCCGTGCGTACGGATGGCGAGCAAGGGACGGTCAAGCGGAATCCGGACTTCTTACTGCCGACCCGTCGGCCGACACCGTGAACCGTTCCGTATGCTCCCCTGGAGAACCACCAACTCCGTCGGAGGAAAAGGTTAAGAGGGCATTTCCTGGACGACACCTAGGGAATTGATGAATGGTTCCGGACAATTTCTGAAGGGGAAAGGCCGTCCCGGGAATCCAGACGCCGTGCTCATGCCCCGCTCCTCCCGCGCCCGGCACGACGCAGGGGTGGGATCCGACACTCGCGGCATCCCGCAGGGTTGGGCCCGGGTTTCCGGGGCAGGTGCCGTCTGGCAGTCGATCGAGCATTGGTGGCGACGTGACGATATCCGTGCAGGCCCAGGGCACGTCCGCAGCGCCGGCGGTGACGGCGCCGGCGGCGCACGCCGGACCGGTGGGTGATCTGCCGTGGATCGAGGACGCGGGCAAGGTGGCGCCCCGGGACGCGCGGGCCTTGTCGAAGGTGTTCTTCGACCGGCTCCGGGTGCTGGAAGAGGGAACGCATGAGTATCAGTACGCCCGTAATACTCTGATCGAGATGAACCAGAGCCTGGTCCGTTTCGCCGCGAGCAGGTTCCGCAATCGTGGCAGCGGTGACATGGAGGACATCGTCCAGGTCGGCACCATCGGTCTGATCAAAGCCATTGACCGGTTCGACCTGTCACGCGAAGTCGAGTTCACCTCCTTCGCCGTCCCCTACATCGTCGGTGAGATCAAGCGGTTCTTCCGCGACACCAGTTGGGCCGTCCATGTCCCCCGTCGCCTCCAGGAACTCCGCGTCGAACTGGCCAAGGCCAAAGAGGGGCTGTCACTTGTCCTGGACCGTCAGCCCACCGTCCGTGAACTCGCCGAGCACCTCGGGCTGAGTGACGAAGAGATCGTTGAGGGCCTGGTGGCGTCCAACGGCTACATGGCCGGTTCTCTCGACTCCCCCGGCGGGGACGACGACGGATCCGGTGACGGCCCCACCTACGCCGAGAGCATCGGCGACCGCGACCCCGCCATGGATCTCGTGGAGGACCTCCACGCCCTGGCCCCGCTCCTGGAAGAACTCGGCGACCGGGAGCGCCGCATCCTTCAGATGCGCTTCGGCCAGGAGATGACCCAGTCCGAGATCGGCGTGGAACTGGGCATCTCCCAGATGCACGTGTCCCGGCTTCTGACCCGCATCCTGACCACACTCCGCGCCGGCATGCTCACCGACGCCTGAACCGAGACCGCATCACAGAACCTCCCCGCCGGCCGCGCGACCATCCCTCAACTCCGGAGGGCGGTCATGACCCGCGCCCGGGGCCGGGGAGACGGACGAATACGAGAGGTACCGCTGTGCTCATGACCGACCCCGCGATACTGCGGAATCTTGTCGAACAGTACGAAACGCTGAAGGTCCTGCACATGGAGCAGGGTTCGGCCGGTACACGGCGCCGACTGGAGGACATCACGTACACCCTGTGTGTCTCCACCGGCACCCGTACTCCGGCGGAGGCCCTCAGCGTGGCAGAACAGCGCCTGAAACCTTCCCCCGCCGCCCCCGCCGCGTCGGCCGCTCCTTCCGAAGCGGCGATGCCCCTGGCCCCGGTGACGGCGCCCAGATCCTGAGGAACAGAGCAGAGACAAAAAAGCACGGACCGACCCGCTCATGGGTGTGGGCCGGAGCAAATGCTCCGGCCCACACCCGTTTCCGGCCCACGCCCATCGCGGGGGGCGCCCCCTTGCGGAAGGCACGGGCGCCGCAGGGGCGGATACGGCTCACCCCGGTACGCGGCGGGGGCGGACCTGGTAGTCGGCTACCGGGTCCGCCCCCGCCGCGCATACGGCGTAGTCAGTCCTTGAAGACGTCCTTGACCTTCTCCTTGGCCTGCCGGGCGTCGCCCTTGGCCCGCTCGGCGCGGCCTTCGGCGGTGAGGCGCTCGTTCCCGAGGAGTCGGCCGATGGCCTCCTTGGCCTTGCCCTTGGCCTGCTCGCCCTTGGCCTGAGTCTTCTCTTCACCCGACATGGTCATCACTCCCAGCGATGGACAACGCTTACGAGGTATCGCCTGCCCCCGCCGCGGAGATGTAGACACGCACTGCGTCGGTGAGCCTCCTTCCACCTCCTCGCTCACCGGCATGGAGGAGGTGGAGGTGGAGTGCGGTCGACGGCCACGGTTCGACGTACCCTCGGCAGTTACCGCCCTCCGGTCGGCAGGAAGCGGGCTCTGAGGTTCGCGGGGGCCAGTCGGTCGACGAACTGCGGTGTCACCGATGCGGCGTTCGGTGATTCGACGGTGAAGCGCTGTGCCAGCCGGGAGGTGGTCAACGTCAGCTGTCGCGTGGTCAGCGCCGAGCCGAGGCACACCCGTGGTCCGGCACCGAACGGGAGGTAGGCCGGCCCGGGGGCCGATCGCCCGTCCAGCCACCGGGTGGGGTCGAACTCGTCCGGCCGGGACCACCACCGGGGGTCCCGGTGGATCAGATAGGGATTGAGCAGCACGTCGTCACCGGGGCTGAGCGACCAGTCGCCCAGGGTGGTCGCCGTACTGGCGGTACGGGTCATCAGCCACGCGGGTGGATGCAGCCGGAGCGTCTCCCGGACCACGGCCCCGGCCAGCGGAGTGCCGCCGTCCGCCGCGCCCTCCGCCGCGCGGTCCGCCTCGTCACGGAGGTCGTCCACGAGCCGGGGGCGGCGGGCGAGTTCCCACACGACGGAGGTGAGGGCGGCGGCGGGGACCCCGTGGCCGCCCATGAGGACGCTGTGCAGGGTCGACACCACGGCGCCGAGGGGCGGGGCCGGTTCGGCCGCGAGGAGAAAGCCGAGCAGGTCGCTCGGGGGCGCGTCGGTCGTCGACGCGCGCCGCTCCCGGACCATAGCGGTCAGCGTTTCGCCCAGGCGCCGGTAGGTACGGAAGAAACGGCGGTGGCGGGGAAGCGGCAGCCACGCGGGGAACTCGCGGGACGACTCCGCGAAGGGCTGGGTGGCACGGACGGTCTCGTGGAGCAGATCGGGGACACCGGCGGAGTCCTCACCGAAGCAGTACTCGGCGATCGTCCGGGCGGTGAGCGTCCGCATCGTGGTGAGCACGTCGACCTCACGGCCGGCCGCGTCGGCGAGGACCGCGTCCAGGACCGCGACGGTCAGATCGTCGGTCGTGGCCGCCGCCGTACGGTTCAGCCCCGGCCACGCGGCCCGGCGCTCGGACATCCAGGACGTGGCGTGCGCGGTGGCCCGGTCGAGATCCCGCCGCATGTCGAAGGGCGCCAGCTCCGTCACAAAGGCGTCGCCGGTGCGGGTGAGTGCCTCATGGGTGAGTTCCGGGTCGATCACGAACAGTGTGTGCTCGTCGTAGGAGAAGACGTCACCGTACTCCCGGTGACAGCGGCGCAGAAAGCCGATCCGGTCGGCCTCGTACTCGCGGGTGTTGCCCCTGAGCCAGTGCCCGCGCGGGCCCGGCGGCCATCCGGGCTTCTCACGGTGCGCCATGCGCCCTCCCCTGTGCCCTGTGAAACGCGGGACCCCTCGTGAGGGATCCCGCGATCGGCGTTCCGCGCTGAACAGGTAGGGCTACCGAGTGTGGTAGGGCCAGTAGATGTAGCGTCCGCTGACCCGCTTCCGGCCCACCAGATGAGCCACCAGGCGCCGTGTCCGTTTCATGAACACCTCACTGCCATCAGGGCGAATAGTTTTTCGATCGTGCCACGGTCTCTTGCCTCGGGCAATATCGCCTCCTGAGCCCTCACCGGGCGGTGTGACATCAGGTGACGTCCAGTCAGGTGAGCTGTGTGGCACGGGGACTCGTGGCGGATCGCGTCCGCGGGCGGCCACTTTCTGGCTCCGCCGCGGCCTGACGGCGAGGGACGACTCCGCCGTGGTCCCGTTCCGCGGTCCCTGCGCGAAGGGTCGAAAACCCCTCCGCCGGGGGCTTCACCCGCCTGCCAGGCCAACTGCCAAGCCGGCAAGGCTGGTTGGAAAGGGCCGGTGAATTTCAGGATTATTCAACCGGCCGCGCCCCGCACGGCTTCCCTCGAACCCGAATGGGAAACGCGTAAATTCGGCCGCATGAGTGCCCGGGATCAGGGCAGACGACTCTTCGGAGGTTGATAATCATGGTTCCCCTGCTTCTTGTTCTACTGCTCGCTCTCATTCTCTTCGGTGTCGGTTTCGCGGTGAAGGTCCTCTGGTGGGTCGCGATCGCGGTGCTGGTGCTGTGGCTGATCGGGTTCGTGGCTCGCCCGAAGGGTGGGAGTGGCCGCTGGTACCGCTGGTAGGCGGGCCGTTCGGCTCTTCCGCCCGGCATGGCGCGGATCTGCCCGGCGCGGCCGCAGCGCCTGTCCTTTTGAGGGCGGGCCGACATCACAGGACCGGGTGTGTGCGCCGGGACTTTGAGGGCAGATGAATCTCCAGCGGGTCCTGCACCTCTCCGGACTTTCTCCTGCATAAGAATCCGGCGGGAAAGCGGGACGCTGATATCAGAAATCGTGAAAGGGGTTGTTTTCGTGTCCGACAACATATGGGGCTACCGCGAGACGTCCGGCCGTCTGGCCAACGCCGATCTGACGGGCTACAAGGTCGAGGCGACGGACGGCTCCATCGGCAAGGTCGACAAGCACTCCGACGAGGTCGACTCCTCGTACATCGTGGTCGACACCGGTCCGTGGATCTTCGGCAAGGAAGTCCTCCTGCCGGCCGGCACGGTCAGCCGTATCGACACGAACGATCAGAAGATCTACGTGGACCGCACGAAGGAGCAGATCAAGGACGCTCCCGAGTTCGACCGGGAGAAGCACCTCGGCAACGCCGCCTACAACGAGGAACTGGGCACGTACTACGGCACCGGTTTCCCCTTCGGCGGCGGACGCGTCTGACCGGCCCGCCCGGCAGTGAAACGGTGAGGGGGTGTCCACCCGGTGACCGGGTGGACACCCCCTCAC
>NZ_MAUD01000320.1 GCF_001700515.1 Streptomyces lushanensis | reverse complement strand
CGGGAGGTACCCCCTCCACCGAACGCCGCGGCCTGATCCACGAGGATCCGCCGGACAGGACCTGGGGGTTCACGGTCGGGGTCCACACCAGCGTCGGCCGCGACACCGGGACCGGCCTCTGCGGACGGTGAGGACTGAAGTAACGGTCATGGCCATTGGGATCGGTTCCACGCGTCTTCCTCCTTGTCTCGGGCGGGGGATGCCGGGCTCGGGCTCGACGAGGACGACGAGGAGTGGACGGGACCTTAGCGGCTGGCCGGGAGCCGGATTGCCGGCCCGGGTGGGGTGCCGGCCAGGGGAGGATTTCGCCGGAGTCGAAACTGGGGCCTCGAGGGGCGCCGGTAAGGGTGTCGTTCAGGCCCTCGACGGGGCCGCGGCCGTACTGCGGGCTCGGTTCGCGGCCACTGGGCCGACTGCCTTCGGACAGTCGCTCACGCCTCCGCCGACGGCATTGGAGAAATGCCTCTGACCTGGTGTTTTCCTGGGAATTATCTAACCTTGGAGGTTCTGCTCAACGTCATCGGAGGGGACATCGTGAGCGAGGAAGCCACCAGGTACGAGGCCAGCCACATCCAGGTGCTGGAGGGATGGGAAGCGGTCCGGAAACGGCCCGGGATGTACGTCGGCTCGACGGGTGAACGCGGCCTGCGTCATATGGTGTTCGAGATCGCGGCCCGGGCGGTGAACGAGGTTCTGGCCGGCCGTGCCGCCTGCGTCGACATCACTCTGACGCCCGACGGCGGCGTGTGCGTCGCCGACGACGGGCCAGGCGTTCCCGTCGACGGGACGGAGGGCGCCGGCGGTCCCGGGCTCGAAGCCCTGCTCACCCGGATGCAGGCCGGTACGGGCACCGGAGGCCGCCACGACGTGACGCCCGGCTTCCATGGCGTGGGGCCCGGCGTCGTCAATGCCCTGTCGCGCCGGATGACGGCCGAGGTGCGGCGCGAGGGAGTCCGATGGGTGCGGGAGTACGCGCGCGGCGTGGCCGCCACCCCCCTCACCAAGGTGGGAACGGCGACCGGAAGCGGGACCACCGTTGCCTTCTGGCCCGATGCCGACATCTTCGGAGCCACGGAGTTCTCGTTCGGCGAACTGGAGGAGCGATTCAGAGAACTGGCTTTCCTGAACCAGAGCCTGGAAATCTCGCTGACCGACCTGCGCCGCCCGGATGAGTCCCGTTCGGTGCGGCTCCGCTTCCCGGGCGGGACACGGGACTTCGTCGACTTCCTCGACAGTTGCACGACGGCGTCCGCCCCCATGGACACCATCGCCTTCGAGCGCGAGGACCCTCGCATGAGAGGGGTGATGGAGGTGGCCTTCCGGTGGTGCGGCTGCCCTGAGGAGCGGATGCGGAGCTTCGCCAACAGCCGGCCCACCTACGACGGTACGCACGCGGTGGGCTTCCGCGACGGAATGGCGGCCGCGGTCACCGCGTACGCGCGAGAGCAGGGGCTGCTGAGACCTACGGACCCCGACTTCGGCACCGATCGGATCGGCGCGGGCCTGACGGCGGTCGTGTCGGTGAAGCTGGACCGTCCCGAGTTCGAGGGCTCCACGCGCGGCGTGCTGGGCAACTCCGAAGTACGCGAATGCGTCGGACAGGCCGTCCAGGACCACCTCGGCAGGTGGCTGAAGGAAGACCCGGAGCGGGCCGCAGCCGTCATCGACCAACTCGTCCAGGGTCCCCGCCGGGACTGACCAACAACGAACCGCCCTGCTGGTCCAAGAAGAACGGGACCGGCAGGGCGTCGATGCCACTTCGCCGACGAGCTTGTCCGACCACGGCGGAAGGCCAAGTGGGCGCGGCTTCGAGCCGCCCCGCTTCTTCGGGATGTAGACCCTTCTGGCAGGGCTCCATCGGCAGCGCTCGTGGCGCAGCGCATCGATGATGCGTCCGATCCTGCCCAGCGACATGCCGTCCACGCAGGTGCGGCGGGCGGCAGCGCGCGGCTGACCGGGCTCCTCGTAGCCGCGGCCCTGGCCGTCGTCAACTGGTTGCTGGCCCACTGGTGGGTCCTGGCCGTGGTCGGCGCGCTCGCGGTGCTGGCCGGCGGAGGCCGGCTCCACCAGAAGCGGCAGAGCGCGCGGTGGGAGGCGGTGCGGGCGCAGGGGCTGCGTTACGGGCTGTCCCAGCTGGACGCCCTGCACCATTCCCGGTTCGAGGACGCGGTGCGTGAGCTGATGAACCGTGACGGCTGCTTCCCCGGCGGCGCCTGCTCCCCGTGCCCGCGGGGGATGGTCCCCTCGGCGTTGGTTCCCCAGTGCGGTTCCGTCCTGCCCCGCGCCTGCTGGGATGGTCCATCCGGCTGCCGCGTATACCCGTGAAGGCCAGCGCAGCCGACCGCGGCCGCCGCAACGGTCCGGAGACGCACCCCGCCGGACGGCTACCGCCACGCCAGGCCGCGCCGTCGTCCCGGGTAGCCCCGGCACCTGCGCGTCAGACGCCCCCACTGCCCGAGTGCTCCATCACCACCTGACCGTCCTGAATCGCCCCGCCCGCTTCTCCGCCCGGTCAGCCTGCAAGTCCATCTGCGTGAGATCGGCGTCCCTCCACAGCGCGGCAGTACCTCCGCGATCCGTCAGCTCGTCCTCCAAGCCCCGGCCCCCGTCATCGCGAAAGCACTCGGCTACCGCGACAAGACCGCCACCCGCCTGGTGACCGAAGCCGGCGGAACCTGGAGCCGATACGCTCCCAGTGATCACTTGCGGTGACCGCCGGGATAGGTTCGGTCGTTGTCTCACACGACCGACGCCCGGAAAGGATCAGTGGGAATGATCTCCGCCTCGTCGAAGAGCTGCTCCAACGCCTCATGGCCTTGATGCCTGCGGAAGTCGATTTCGGCGGCCGTCACAGGCAAGGTCCACAGGATGCGGGCGTGCCCCCGGGGCAGCGGACACTGTTCAAGGTCAGGTCCGTGGAGATAGGGCAGGCTGATCAGCAGGTGGTCGCAGTTCGAGCCCGGCACCCATGGTTCACCGATCGGCATGCTGTGCTCCAGGTCGAGCTGATGCCCACCGCAGTGGTAGTACGTGATCACGGCCATGAGGTCGATGAACTGCTGGTCGCGGACGTGGGCGGTCATGACGAACTCAAGCCCGTGACCGCCCTTCTCCATCGCGGCCCAGCACCCGGCGGTCACATAGGCCCAGCTGTCGCTGCGTGGACCGGGGCCGACAACGAGAACCCGCAGGTCGACTTCGACGACCAAGACGAGATGGCTCGCCGACTGCCGCGTTTGGCCGCTCTCCACCTGGAGTGAGTCGGTTCTGGTTCGCTCGACGGGACCGCGCCATCACTGGCTCCGCAGCCAAGCTGCGTTCGAAGGCATCGGCCCCGACTTGACGGGTTTAGCGGGACCTTGGCCCGGAAATGCCCCGGAACTGCTGGTCAGGGCTGGGATAGCGGGGGAGATATCGGGAGTAAGAGCGTGTTTCGACTCGCTGCTTGGATGCGCGCCGAGGAGGGCGCCTGCCGGGCATCTGCCCTGGTCAGACGCCCTTTTTCTGCGTCTAGAAGAAGCCCAGCTTCTTCGGGGAGTACGACACCAGAAGATTCTTCGTCTGCTGGTAGTGCTCCAGCATCATCCGGTGGTTCTCCCGGCCGATGCCCGACTGCTTGTAGCCGCCGAAGGCGGCGTGTGCCGGGTAGGTGTGGTAGCAGTTCGTCCAGACGCGGCCCGCCTGGATCGCGCGGCCCGCGCGGTAGGCGGTGTTCATGTCGCGGGTCCAGACGCCCGCGCCGAGTCCGTACAGTGTGTCGTTCGCGGTTTTGATCGCGTCGTCGAAGTCGCTGAACGGCGTCACCGCGAGAACCGGGCCGAAGATCTCCTCCTGGAAGACGCGCATACGGTTGTGGCCCTGGAAGATGGTGGGCTGGATGTAGTAGCCGCCCGCCAACTCTCCCTCATAGTCGATCCGCTGACCACCCGTCAGAACCTTGGCGCCCTCCTGCTGTCCGATGGCGACATACGAAAGGATCTTCTCCATCTGCTCGTCGGAAACCTGCGCGCCGATCATCGTCGCGGTGTCCAGCGGGTTCCCCGGTACGATCGCCTCGGTGCGGGCCACGCCCGCCTCCAGGAACTCGTTGTAGTGGCCGTCCTGGATGAGGGCCCGTGACGGACAGGTGCACACTTCGCCCTGGTTCAGCGCGAACATGGTGAAGCCTTCGAGTGCCTTGTCGCGGAAGTCGTCGTCGGCGGTCCAGATGTCGTCGAAGAAGAGGTTCGGGCTCTTGCCGCCGAGCTCCAGTGTGACCGGCTTGAGGTTCTCCGAGGCGTACTGCATGATCAGCCGCCCGGTCGTGGTCTCGCCGGTGAAGGCGATCTTGGCCACCCGGGGGCTCGACGCCAGCGGCTTGCCGGCCTCCAGGCCGAAACCGTTCACGATGTTGACGACGCCGGGGGGCAGCAGATCGGCGATCAGGCTCATCCAGAGATGGACGGAGGCCGGGGTCTGCTCCGCGGGTTTCAGTACGACGGCGTTCCCCGCCGCCAGCGCGGGCGCCAGTTTCCAAGTGGCCATCAGGATCGGGAAGTTCCACGGGATGATCTGGGCCACCACACCGAGCGGCTCGTGGAAGTGGTACGCGACGGTGTCGCCGTCCAGTTCGCTGAGCGTGCCCTCCTGGGCCCGCAGCGCGCCCGCGAAGTAGCGGAAGTGGTCGATGGCGAGCGGGATGTCTGCGGCCAGGGTCTCGCGGACCGGCTTGCCGTTCTCCCAGCTCTCGGCGACCGCCAGTTCCTCCAGATGCTCCTCCATCCGGTGGGCGATCCGGTTGAGGATATTGGCCCGCTCCGCCGCCGGCGTACTCGCCCAGCCGGGTGCCGCGCCGTGCGCGGCGTCCAGGGCGCGCTCGACATCCTCGGCCGTGCCACGGGCGATCTCGGTGAAGGGGCGGCCGTTGACCGGGCTGGGGTTCTCGAAGTACTGCCCACGGGCCGGCGGAACGTACTCCCCGCCGATCCAGTGGTCGTACCGTGACGCGTACGAGATGATCGCGCCGTCGCTGCCGGGCGCGGTGTAACGGGTCATTTCGGTGGCCTCCCGGTTTTCGCGCCGCCCGCCGTTGGACGACGCCGCACGTTGGACAGTAGGGACCGGTACGTTGCAAACAGGTTGCCCCGGGGGCGGGCGGTGGCCTGACGGGCTCCGGATCCGGACACGCCCGTACGTTCGCGCCGGGCCAGCCAGTAGTACGTGAAGCCGCCCGCGGCCACGACGCCGACGAAGAGGAACGCGCCCCAGCGCGGATACCAGGGGAAGGGCTGTCCCGCGTTGTGGACCCCCGGTCGTGGCCACGCGAGATTGACCGACATACCGATTCCCCAGAGCACGGCCAGGAGATTGACCGGCAGTCCGAACCGGCCGAGCGAGAAGTGCCTCTCGGACGCGAGGTGCCCTTCGGACGCGACGTGCGCCTCGGACGTCGGCTGCCACGTACCGCGCAGCCGTCGCACCAACATGGGGAGTGAGACCATCAGATGGGCCAGACAGATCATGATCACCGCGATACTGGCGATCATTGAGAAGATCCGCGGTTGACCGGCGTTGATCACCAGAACGCCGACCGCGACCAGGCCGACGACGACGGTGGCCACCACCGGAGTCCCGAACCGTGGACTGATCCGGCTGAGCAGCGAGGCGGCGGGCAGGCAGTTGTCGCGCGCCATCGCGACGACCAGCCGGGTTCCGGCCGCGTGCACCGCAAGCGCGCAGATGGTGACGGCGATGACCACGCACCACAGCACGATCTCGCCGACGGGCGGGCTCAGGGTGGAGAGCAGTACGAACTGGAGTCCGTCGACCGACAGCCGCGCGGAGTTGAGGCCGGGTACCGCGAGCAGGGCGAACAGGACGACGAGCCCGCCGATCAGGAAGCAGACGGCGACGGCCCGCAGGACGGACAGCGGCGCGCCGGGGCCGGGGTCGGGGGAATCCTCGCCGCGCGTTGACGCCGTGCCGAATCCGTGGAGGACATAGGCGGAGGCGAGCAAGGCGGTCAGAAGGGCGGCGACATGGCCGAACGACCCTCCGATACCGCCGGTGTCGCCGACGCCGTGGCCGTCTGCCTGAGTGATCGTGCCCGGTCCGTGCGCGAGATGCGCGACCAGCAGAGCGATCAGGGTGATGGCGGCGATCAGTTCGACCAGCAGTCCGGCCGAGTTGATCCGGGCGATCAGCCGGACGCCGAACGCGTTGACCAGGGTGGTGAAGAGAATCAGCACGGAGCCGAGCAGTACGGCGTTGGCGGCGGCGTCGGTCCTGCCCGCGCCGGTCCCCACGAACTGGAAGAACCGGGAGATCTGCGGCAGTGTGATCTGACAGGCGAGGGCGACCGCGGAGAGGGAGACCATGGTGGCCGTCACCGTCATCCAGCCGCCCAGCCAGCCGATATGCGGACCGCCGAGCTCTCTGGCCCAGTTGTGGACCGAACCGGTGTGGATCGAACCGGTGTGAGCCGAACGAGTGCGGACCGAACCGGTGCGGACCGAACCGGTGTCGACCGAACGAGTGTGAACCGAATTGGTGTGGTCCGACTCGGCGACGGGATGGCGGGCGGCCACCTCGCAGAAGCACAGTGCCACCATGAGCTGGCCGAGAAACACCATGGGCCATGACCACCAGTAGCCGGGCCCGGCGAATTCGACGCCGAAGTAGAAGAGCTGGAAGGTGCCGGTCAGGATCGCGAGGTAGCTGATACCGGCGGCAGCGGAGGAGCCGGATGGGGCGGGGGCGGGCCCGGGTTCCGGCTTGTCACCGAGGACCGCGAGCAGCGGCTTTTCCTCGTCCTTGGCCTGGCCGCGGATCTCGTCGGGGGTACGGACGGGTTCAGCCTCCGGAGCCGGCGTACCGGTTTCCGTACCAGGCGGAACCGCCTTCCGGTCCGGCTCGTTCGTCGCCGTCTCTGCCGTCTCTGCCGTCTCTGCCGTCTCTGCCGTCTCTGCCGTCTCTGCCGTCTCTGCCGTCTCCGTGTCCGGCGGGGCGGTCGTCAGGTCCGCGGGCCCCTGGTCGGGTTCTGTGCTCACTCGAACCACCCCGGCGGCCTCGGCAGGCATGACACTCCTTCACATGGACACACACCGTGGTGTCCATGAACCGAGAGTAAAGAGAGCGCAGCCGGTCCGCAGCGCGAGCGGTGGTGGGACGTGTGATCCATGACGTGTCGTCGAGGGACGCTTGCCGGGCCGTCACCGAGGTGGCCCGGCGCCGCATCATGCCCATCCGGGAGAAAGCGCTTCCTGTCCGCTGATCTGGAAGAGCGCGGCTCTCCGTCCTTCCTGAGTGAGAACCCTTTACACACCTGAATCGCTGGCGTAAGACAAACCGAGGGACCACCGTTCGGCACTCACGCACCCACGCACTCACGTACTCCCGCAGCCCCCACACATGCGTCGCTCACACGCGTCGCCCCACTGCCTCTGGAGAGACGGAGAAGACACCATGTCCCAACCGCCCCGCTCCGCACCCGACTTGCCCGCACCGCGCCCCCTCACCCGGCGGCGTGCCGTCGCCGCGCTCGCCGCCGCCGGCGTGGGAGCCCTGGTCTCCGGCTCCGTCGTATCCGCGTCCGCCGCCGCACCCTCCGTATCAGCCGCCTCTTCCGGACCACTCGCCGCGCCTCGCTCCTCCCGTCGCCGGGAACGCCTGCTGGCCGCCGAGCGGGTCGACGAGCGCACCCTGAACCTGCGGATCGAGTCACCCGCACTGGGCCGGACCGCCAACGCCACCGTGCTGCTGCCGCCCGGCTGGGACGGCTCGCCCACCCGCCGCTGGCCCGTGCTGTATCTGCTGCACGGCTGCTGCGGCGGCCCCGGCTCCACCGGTTGGGGCAACGCCGCCGCCATCACCGCCAGTACACCTGCCCTGATCGTGACGCCGGAGGGCGGACCGGCCGGTTTCTACGCCAACTGGTGGAACCAGGGCCGGTACGGTGCCCCCGCCTGGGAGACCTTCCACCTGACCGAGCTCCGCCGGATCCTGGAACAGCAGCTACGGGCCGACGACCGGCGCGCCGTGGCCGGGCTGTCCATGGGCGGGCACGGCGCGCTGTACTACGCCGCCCGGTACCCGACGCTCTTCCGCGCCGCCGCGTCCTTCAGCGGACTCGTCAACACGGCGCGGTATACGACCGGCATCCAGAACATCGTCAGAGGACAGGGACTCGAACCGCTCGATCTGTGGGGCGATCCCACCGCCCAGGCGGCACTCTGGCGGGAACACAACGCGTACGAGCTCATCTCGCGCCTCCCTCGCGGCTACCCCGTGTATGTCAGCAGCGGCAACGGACTGCCCGGCCCGTTCGACCCGCCGGACCGTACCCCCGACGCCCTGGAAGCGGTGCTCGATCTGATGGCCGGGGACTACATAGCCCGTGCCCGGGCCCGCGGTCTGAACGTCACCGACGACCGCTACGGTCCCGGTACCCACACCTGGCCGTACTGGGAACGTTCCCTCACCCGCTCGCTCCCGATGCTCGCCGCCGCCATCGGCGCGACCTGACGGGCCTCGGCCGAGTACGGGCACGGGACAGGGGCGGGGACGAACAGGGGGACAGGCGCGAACACGGGCACGGCCGCGGGGGCGGAGACGGACACGGACACGGGACCGGGGCG
>NZ_MAUD01000319.1 GCF_001700515.1 Streptomyces lushanensis | reverse complement strand
GAGGGGAGACCGGGGCCGCTGGTGCGGGGCGTCGACGAACTGGGCGCGGGCGAAACCCTTGGCCTGGACGCCTTCGGGGAAGCGCCGGTTGGCCGAGCCGATGCCGTAGTCCTTCAGCAGCAGTTGCAGGCCGCGCGCGGTCAGACCGCCCGAGCCGTACTCGGCCCACGGCGCTTCCTTGTTCTCCGTGAGGTGGTCGAGTAGGCGACTGGTGCGTATGAGGGCGGGGGCGCCCTCGGGGGCGAAGGCGCGGCGGATGTCGAGCAGGATGCGGGTGCGCAGACTGCCCTCCTCGTCCGGGCCGGCCTCGTAGTCGGTCATCACCCGGCAGGCCGTACGCGCTCGCGCAGGCCACGGCCCGTCGGTGAGATCGGCGACGACGACCAGCGGTTCCCAGGTGTCGGCCGCCCGGTCCTCGACCGGCATGACCGGGTGTCAGAGGCCTTGCTCTTGCGTGGGCGCTCGGGGCCTCGAGAGGGGGGTGACTCGAGGGGGTAGGCGGCTCTTCAGGTGCGGTTCCCCGGGGGCCATCAGGGGGTCCACAAGGGAGCCGGGATGGTGCGCATCCGGCAACCTGCTGTGCTCGGCCGCGGCACCCGCTGGGTACGCATGTTGGCCGCTTGAGATCCGTTGCTCTAAGAGTCGGCTTGCGGGCGCGAGAGGGGCCTGGCGTTTTGAATCACGCAGTAGCCGTTTTGGAGCTGATCTCAATGAGCCCCTGAACTGGGGCGATGTCGTTTTAGACAGATCCCACGAAGGCAGGGGCTTGCCGAAAACCGTGCCGGAAACCCCAGTGGGGGGTACCGGGCGGGATGAGGCAAACGCCCTGGTCAGGTTTCCGTCGGGGCGCTGTCGGGTGAGGTCCGGAGGGACACTTTCCCAGGCAAGCGCCCTGGAGGTCGACTGACCGCTGACAGCCTAGCGGATAGGGGTTACCGAGGTCGCCCCCGTTGCCACTGCGCGCTGCTGCACGTTCTTGTATACCTTCTGACCTGCGAGTTTCCGGCGGGATGTCTGCGGATGGGACTCGATGCGGTCAGATGTCGGCAGTGCGGGGGTGGGACGGCATGTCCGTTTTGGTGAGTAGTTCCGGTTGTAGACCCGCTTAGCTGCATGCTCGGACGGGTGCGCTCGGCCAGCCCACCAGTCGCGCCTTCGATGATTCAGGCGCCCAGGGCACCCTTCTGCAGAACTTCTTGCGCCGGGTTTCCTGATATGCGACACGCCGAGAAGCGCACACCTTTTCCGTTGGCTAACAATTCTTGATAAGGGCCAACCAAACCTGCACCGTCGCACCAGGCCAGTCTCGTTTCGGTCATTCCATTCAGGGTCACGCTTTGCTGCTTTCCGCAGCTCAAGATGGCGCTCGACCAGGCCATTCCATGATTCATCCGATCACCTCACGCACCACTTCCACCCCACACCCCCCGCCTCTTCCGAGAATTTCCAGACGAGAACAAAATTTCGATTGCCAGGGTTTGGTCTAGCTCACACTCTGGGCTGTCAAATTTCATTCGGCACTTGAGTCGTAAGGGGGATGGCATGACGGATGCCTTCAACGTCGTGGAAGTGGTTACCAGCGGAGCGGGGGTACTGGCGGCGGAGATGGCCAGGTCGGGCTGGCAGGGGGTGCGTGATGCGCTGGTGGGCTTCTTCCGCCGGGGCGGCGATCAGAGGGCCCGCGAGGAGTTGCGTGTCCTCGATCTGTGGCATGCGCGTGTGCTGGACAGCACGGAGACCGATCGGGAAGCCGTACTGGAGGAAGTACGCGGCATGCTGGCGATCCAGTTGGCCGCGTTTCTGCAGAAGTACCCGGATGCGGTCACGGAGCTGGCGGCGCTGGTGCGGGAGCGGGAGTCGGGTACCGCTCCCGGGGCGAAACTGACCGCGCACAGCAACAGCAACAGCCAGGTCATCATGTCGGCCCATTCGATCACTGGCGGTACCTTCACCTACAGTCCGGGGTCGGACCAGTGACCTCGGAGTTCGGCGGTGGCCCGCCGCCGTGGCCGCAGTTCTCGCACAACCCACGGCCGCAATCGCAGGACCAGAGCGCCGAGCTGGATCCGTCGTCTGAGAATGTGCCCGAGTCTGAGGCTGGGCCGCAACCTGGACCCGAGACGGTCTCGGAGGAGATCCCGTCGGGGGCAGCAGGACTCGGAAGCGGTCCGAGGTCTCTGGATATCCGGGTGATCGGCAACCGGGACTCACGGATTGTCGTGGCCGCCGGCCCCGTGACGATGTCCGGGAAGCAGCCGCTGACGGTGACCGACATCGCGGAGTCGGAACTGAGGGTGGTCCGTCAGGCGTGGGTGGTCCGGGGCACGAGCACGACGTCGGTTCCCACCGCTTCCGACGCGGTGGACGCGCTGTCCGCCGAAAGCTCCGGACTGGCGGTGTTGATGGGCCCGGCGGGCTACGGGAAGCGGACGGCTGGGATCCGAGCGCTGTGGCAGGTATCGCGGTCCCGTGTCGCTGCGGGCAGACCCATGAAGCTGAAAGAGATCCAGCCGGACTGGGAGGATCCGTCTCTTCCCGATATGTCGCTGCTACCCGACGCGGCCAACACCGGCTATCTGCTGGATGTCGCCGCGGAGCTGTCCGAGTGGACGGCTCCGGGGCGTGCGGCGGCAGCTTTGGTGGCCCATGCGGAGAAGCTTGCACGCATTGGATCGTGTCTGGTCGTGGTCGCCGATGAGCGGAGCTGGCCTCGCGATGCTTCCCTGGTCCCGGTGGGAGCCCTGGTCCGGGCGAAAGACAGACCCTCGGCGTATCTGGTGGCCAGGGCGCATCTGGAGTATCTGTACGGCAAGCCGGGCCGGGCGGACTGGATCGCCCCCGAGACCGAAGTCAGTCCCGAAGGCCCCGCGGCGCGTCTGCTCAGGGAGGGCTCCGCCCCCCGGGACGGAGCCCGTTTGGCCTCCATGCTGGCGGCTGTCGACGGCTCGCCCGAGAGCGTCAAGACCGCGTTGAGCGAGTTTCAGGAGTGGTCCGCCGAGGTGGGTGGCGTGTTCAAATCCACCATCGACAAGCCGGAGGACCGGGCCTTGCTGGTGTCCGGTTTGTTCCATGACGGCGAGGACGTGCTGGTCATCCAGGACGGTGCCCGTGACCTGCTGGGCGAGAAGCTCGTCGGCACCACCGTGCGGGAGATTCTCTCGGGGCCGGACCTGAGCGACCGCCTCATCGGCGTGGGGGCGGAGGTGTCAGGGCGCCGGGCCTCCTTCGAATACAGGCCCGGTTATGCGCGAGCGGTGCTGTTGCACCTGTGGCATCAGCGTGCGGATGTCCACGATCCGCTGCTGAAGTGGCTCGACGGTGTCGTGTCGGGCAAGAGCGGTCTTCGGCGCCTGGCGCCCATCAGCGACCTGCTGGTGGAACTGGCGATCACGGAGAACGACATCCGCGTGATCGACAAGATCAAGAAGTGGATCGACGCGAGCAGTGACGAGGGGCACCTGCTGCTGATCGCCAACGTGCTGACACGGGCCGCGGAAGCCGACGAGCTGGGCCCGGCGGTACGGGTGCGGCTGCTGAACTGGGCGCAGGACTCCTCGGAGTCCGTGACACAGGTCGTCGCACTGGTCTGCCAGGGCGACTTCGCCCAGCACTTCCCTCGCCAGGCGCTGGTTCGTCTGCGGCACATTCTGGGCCAGGAGAAGCGCGGGCCGGCCGTGGAACGGGCGGAGGCCGCTCTGCGCACCATGGCCGCGGCCGACAACCAGCTTCCTCGCGTGTGGCGGGCGGTGATCCGGTGGGCGACCGAAACCCGCAGCGTGGCCGGGCACCGTGCCTTCCTGTCGCTGCTCAACCCGGAGAGTGACCCGTTCGTGCTGCAGGTGATGCTGGCGGCGGCGCAGCGTGACACTGCGATCGAGGATGCGCTGGTCAACGGCTGGAGTGCGGCGCTGGACAACCCGGTCGTGCATTCCGAGTGCCGCACCCTGATTCACCAGTGGGCCCATGCCCGGGCGGACGGTGTCGTGCCTCGTGAGCTGGTCACCGACATCCTCAACCGGGTCATCGCCCGGCATCTGATGAGCGTGCCGATCTCCGCGCTGGTCATCGGTGAGCCAGGTGTCTCCTACGACGAGGCGGTCATCGAGCTCCGTTCGGACCTGCGTCTGCCGGCGCAGATGAGTCCCTTCCCGACCATCACCGGTCACAAGGAGGGGTGAGAGGTGTTGTCAGGGAAACGAAGGCTACGGCGCGAGGCCAGGGAGCTGCGGGCTTGTCTGGGGCGGTTCGAGGCCCGTCTGGACAGCACTCACGAAGGCATAGCCTTTCACGCGGTGATCAGTGCGACGGTGCGCAGCGGGCCTCCGTATCCGATGCCGGCGCGGGATCTGGCCAACGAGATCCGGATCGTGTTGCGGCATGCGGCTGCCGACGTTCTTCAGCGGCATGCAGCCGTGGATGTCGCCTCGGTCCAGGACCTTCTGTCCCGCGAGTTGGGCCGCGCACGCGAACTGGTCGGCGAGCCGCCTGTCGCTTTCGACGCGACGGTCACACTCGGCCTGCTCCCCGGCGACGCGCGAGCGGTGGACGTGTTACTGGCGGCGCAGCGCGAGCAGACCGTCGCTGATGTCCGGCGCAGGCAAAAAACCTCGGCGCTGGCGCTGGAGCTATCCAGCCCCGCCGCTGTCCTGGCCCGGTGGTTCGAAACGGATGGCACGGGGTGGACCAAGGCGGCGCAGGAAAAGGCGTCCGAGGCCGCCGAGGCATTCGCCAGCTACCGGCCACCTGGAGAGCAGCCGGTCGAGCATGCCCTGGTGGAGGCGGTGCGAGAGTTCTTCGGCTCGTTCCCCGACCCTGCGCAGAAGCAGATGCTCTACGGGCTTCTGGTCGCGAGCATGCGCGCAGCCGAGCGTCCAGTTCATGCGGCCAGGGTCAGTGCGCTGGCCGAAGCGGCCCTGGTACACACCGAGCCACCGGAGGCGGAACATGACCAAGGCCAAGGGCTCCGTGACGGGGTGGATCGGGCACGGCCGGTGAGCGCCACTGGCTGGCGGTGGTTCCTTGCGCCCAGGACCAGTTGGCTGGCCTGGCGGCTGTCCCGACGCACCGGAGACGACTTCGACGCCACCTGGCGCCGGTCCCGCGTCCAGCTGCGTCCCGACGAAATGGGCTACCGCGCGGCCGGTCACCATCTCGATACACCGTCGGCCGACCAAGCACCCGCCAAACCACCATCCGCCCTGTGAGTTCCGGGGCCGCCGCTATACAGCGGCGGCGGCCCCGTATGGCCACGGATCATCCCGGCCCGCTTCGACACACCCTCACCAAGGATTGCCACTTGAGTAGCAGTTCGTGAAGATGGCGTGCGTGCAAGTTCCCTACATCCCCTGGCCCCGGTTCGACCGCCGTGTCCTTCTGTTGCTGCTCGACGACCGCCAGCGGCTGCTGGTGTGCGGATCGTGCTGCCACGGATGGACGGTGCCGCAGGTCCGCCTCGATTCCGGGGCGGACTTCAGCGGACAGGCGACCCAGTTCCTGAAGGAGCGCTTCGGAATCGACCGGCCCCGCTTCGCCGCCCTCTACGGAGTCCACGAATCCCCCATGAGCAAGGCATGGGAGCTCGACCGCCAGACCGAGTCGCGGGTGTTTATCGTACGCGTGTCCAGACGTCAGTCCGCTCTCGCCCGGGACGCGGGAGAGCGACACGCACTGTGGGGCGCGGAGGAACTACGCCGCCGCAGACGCGAAATCTCCCCCGAGGGCGTGGCCCTGCTGATCACCGGGTTCATCGGAGGCTGGCTACCCGACGGCCCGCTGACCCTCGGCTGACAACCACCCCGCAAGCCGTTCGGGTCCGCCTCGGATGCACCGAGGCGGACCGCCAGCACTCCTCCCGGTTTTTCGGACCCGTGGCGTCTGCCGACTCCGGAGCCGCCGTGGCGGCAGCAACAGAGGGGCGCACGAGCGACCGGCTTCTCGCCACGGGCAGGCGGGCCCGGATGACTGCCGAGGCGTCCGCTCGAGGCACCCCGGCGGGGGGACTACCGGTCGGCTTCGTCCAGAAAGCGGATCAGCGCTTCACGCAGGGATACGACAAGCCGTCTCCAGACGGTTCGCAGCAACGTGCATACGCGGTGCAGTCTCGCCGACCACCATCCCCACAGCCCGCATATGACCGGGGGGCCGATGACCACCGCCGCGAGAGCGAACAGGAGAAAGAGGGCCGGCGACTGGTCCGAGAGGCTGGTCATGACATCTCCGCCATTCCGGGGCGGATGCACGGCATGCGTCAGTCCGCCCACATCGAGAAGGAAATCGAGTGGTTACGGACTGAGATTCATGCCAGCGCGAACTCAGTCTTTAGTCCTACGGCCACCTCGCGGCAGCTAACAGCACGCCCCTGAAGGGGACTTGAGCCCCCCTTGGGGAGACTCCTTACCGCCCCGACGGGGACTTTTCGCTCCCCCCTTTGCGACCGGGAGGCGGGTGTTCCTCTGCTTCGTGGTTTCCATGCCGCATGAGCGGGCGAGGGTTGCTCTCCCCCACCAACGTGCACGTTGACCACTGCAGCCCGCTGGGACCGGTCCTGCGCACGCTCGGCAATACTGACCCTGCTACTCGGAGTCGGCAGCCGTCAGCTTACCGTCACAGATCAGATGCGTCAGCGGAACGCCAGATCTAAACCCGATGTCCTCGCGCAGGAGGCTCACGGGCAGCGAGGCGGCTGCCATCCCACGCGTTGCACGAACCGGACCAGTTGAGTGCGCACGCCAGCCACTGCGGCGCTGCCTGCCCGTCGTCATCCCTGGGCGAAGCCGGGACCGCTCGGGTCGCCCGGTTGCGGCCATCGCTGCGGAATTCGCGGAGTGCCCCTCGAATGTCCGCCAGCGCCTTCAGCCACGAGATGACGAGTTCCGACACCTTGGTGGCCAGCCGGCCGCCGAGCCAGAAGACAAGGCCCAACAGGCCGAAGAAAGAAAGCAGTCCGAGCGTGATGCGGTCCAACGTCCGAGTCCCTTCGATCAAGGGCCGGACAGGGCGGGCAGGCTCAGTCCGGCCACATGGTGGCTTGGACTGAGTTGGTGCCAGCGCAACGACTCAGGCAGAACTGTGTTACCCCGGAGCGTAGAGCAGCGCCTTGGCTCGGTGGTCAGAGGTGACTCGCGGGGCGGCGCTTGCCAGCCCCCGCTGCAATCCGGGGCCCCGAGTGGGCCCCGCCTCCGTCGCCCACCAAGGGCGATCGCCGCCCTATGAGAGTACAGAACCGGCACAGACAACGAAGCGCATACGACACATTCCCGATGCGCAGACCGAAGACACGCAGGCGCCTGTACTTCGCGGGCCCGCACAGGTGGCGGCATTGTGAACATCCTCAGCCGCGTACGGATGAATGCGGACACCTCCTGAACCCGCCGACGGGAGCTGCGCGTCCGCAGCCGGGAGATGGGGGCTGGCATCACCGGGCAACCACCACCCGGTAAAGACCGCCACGGGCCCGAAGGGCCGGGAAAAAGGCCGAGCCGGACGCTCCGCCCGGCCCGGAACCCTCGGCCCCCGACAGCCCAGGCCGCCCTGCTCCCAGTCCAAGCCGGCACCAGAGGAAGCCGAGACCTCCGGATCCCCTGCGCACCTCGGGGCGGGCGCCGGACGAGTGGCCGGCCTGACCGGCCCAACCCGCCCCGAGGTGCGCAGGG
>NZ_MAUD01000032.1 GCF_001700515.1 Streptomyces lushanensis | reverse complement strand
CGGGAGGCGACGATCGTCGCCCAGGCCGGCCGCAAGGGCGCCGTCACCGTCGCCACGAACATGGCCGGCCGTGGTACGGACATCAAGCTCGGCGGCAACCCCGACGATCTGGCCGAGGCGGAGCTGCGCCAGCGCGGTCTGGACCCCGTCGAGCACGTCGAGGAGTGGGCCGCGGCCCTGCCCGCCGCGCTGGAGAAGGCCGAGCAGGCCGTCAAGGCGGAGTTCGAGGAGGTCAAGGACCTCGGCGGGCTCTATGTCCTCGGCACCGAGCGGCACGAGTCACGCCGTATCGACAACCAGCTCCGCGGCCGGTCCGGACGTCAGGGCGACCCGGGCGAGTCCCGGTTCTACCTGTCGCTCGGCGACGACCTGATGCGGCTGTTCAAGGCACAGATGGTCGAGCGCGTCATGGCCATGGCCAATGTGCCGGACGACGTGCCCATCGAGAACAAGATGGTCACACGCGCCATCGCCTCCGCGCAGTCGCAGGTCGAGCAGCAGAACTTCGAGACGCGTAAGAACGTCCTGAAGTACGACGAGGTGCTCAACCGGCAGCGCGAGGTCATCTACGGCGAGCGCCGCCGCGTCCTGGAGGGCGAGGACCTGCATGAGCAGGTGCGCCACTTCATGGACGACACGATCGACGCCTACATCCAGGCGGAGACCGTCGAGGGCTTCGCCGAGGAGTGGGACCTGGACCGGCTCTGGGGCGCCTTCAAGCAGCTCTACCCGGTGAAGGCCACCGTCGAGGAGCTGGAGGAGGCGGCCGGCGACCGCGCCGGGATCACCGCCGAGTTCATCGCGGAGTCCATCAAGGACGACGTCCACGCGCAGTACCAGGAGCGGGAGAACCAGCTCGGCTCGGACATCATGCGCGAGCTGGAGCGCCGCGTGGTGCTCTCCGTCCTGGACCGCAAGTGGCGCGAGCACCTCTACGAGATGGACTACCTCCAGGAGGGCATCGGGCTGCGCGCGATGGCCCAGAAGGACCCGCTGGTCGAGTACCAGCGCGAGGGCTTCGACATGTTCAACGCCATGATGGAGGGCATCAAGGAGGAGTCCGTCGGCTATCTGTTCAACCTGGAGGTCCAGGTCGAGCAGCAGGTCGAGGAGGTCCCGGTGCAGGACGCGGCCGAGCGTCCCTCGCTCTCCAAGCAGGACGCGGTGGCCGCGGGCACGTCCCGGCCGGAGATCCGCGCGAAGGGGCTGGACGCGCCGCAGCGGCCCGACCGGCTGCACTTCTCCGCTCCCACGGTGGACGGGGAGGGCGGCATCGTGGAGGGCGACTTCCAGAACGCGGACGGGCCCACCCGGTCCACGACGGACGGGCTGACGCGGGCCGAGCGGCGCAAGGCGCAGAAGGGCGGCGGCAACGGCGGCCGTCGTCGCAAGAAGTAACAAGCCGGCACAGGAAGCAACCGGAAGCAAGAAGAAGAGCAACCGGAAGCACGCAGTAGTAGGAACAGGCCGGACGGAACGTCGGGGACGGGCCGGGGCGCGCACGCACTGTGCGCCCCGGCCCGTCGCCGTATCCGTCCCCGTACCGCTGCACGCCGCCGTACGTCTGTGCTGCTTCACGCCGTTCGGTTCAGCTCCGGCCGCCGGTGCGTTCGCCGCCGAGTTCGACCGCGGCGCAGCGCCAGCGGAGATCGGCGCTCTGCTCCAGCCGGAAGGCCATGGCGCGGATCTGCTCGCCGGCGGCGACGCTGGCGCACGCCTCGACCACGCCGGGCCGAGGCTGGAAGCCGTGGCAGGTGCGGATGACGGGAACCGCGCCCCGGGCCCTGAGCGGTGTGCCCGGTGCGAGCCGGACAAGCTGCTCGTATGCCTCTCCGATGGTCTGGCCGAGCATCCAGTGCACCGGGCGACGGCCGCTGAGGACGGCGAGCAGGCGCTCGGCGAAGAGTTCGTGCGGGGTCAGGTGCCGGTTCTGCCGTGGCCGGACGGTGCCCGGCCCGCGCTGGTCGCGCCTGCCCGGAGGCCGTGCCCCGGCGACGGTCCTGGCCGCCGCGCGATCCGCCCCGGAGCCGCCGGGAGTGATGGATGTCACGCGCGTGGCGGTGTCCGTGCGCGCGGTGGTACCGGTACGCGCGGTGATGTCGGTCGTCTTCACGCAGATCGCCCCCGTTCTGCCCGTCCGGCCCGATACCGGTCGGTAACTTCTGGTGTGGATCTTCTACGGGGCGCGGGGTGAGGCCCGCAAGGCGGGTACGCCGACGGCGCGCGCGGCGCCGGAATCACCTATCCGTGTGATCCGGGCGCGATGCCGGGCCTGAGGGCGGGACCGTGCGCGGTCCTCGGTGGACGCCTGGGAGCGTGTGAGCGTCACCCCGAAGAGGGACTCCCGGACGTATCCTGAGTGTTCTCCCGACGATGAAAGCGGCCACCTCATGCGCGTCTATGTCCCCCTGACCCTGTCCGGTCTCGCAGAGGCGCACAAGACGGGCGAGGTCGGACCCGGGCCGCTGCTCGCGTATGCCGTGACCCCCGGACTGCGCGAGTGGTACGTGTCCGACGACATCGAGGAACTGGAGTACGCGGCCCTGAACCGGGCCGCCGCCGCCTCGCTCCGGCTGCTCGCGGCCGATCCGGGCGTGGGACGGCGCCGGGTGGTCCTCGCGGCCGACGTGCCCGACAGGGAGGCCGTGTCGGATCCGGACCGCGGGCTCGACGCCGGCGCGCTGGGCGAGGTGCGGATCGCCTCGGCGGTCGCGCTGACGAAGGCGGCGGCGGTGCACGTCGACTCCGACGAGGCGGAGGAGGATGTCTCGGCCGCGGCGGCGGCGCTGGGCGCGGCGGACCACGGCGACGACGACGCCCAGTTCACGGTGGACGGCGCGGAGGACCACGAACTGCTCTGGTACGGGGTCCAGGAGATCCCGAACCTCATCGGCTGAGAGATCCCCGGACCGCATCGGCCGAGCGCTGCCGGGGCCTCCGGCGGCCGGGACCCGCGGGCTGCCGGGGCCTGGCGCCGTCGGGCCCCGGTTCTGTCGGGGCCCGCGCCGTCCGGCGGCCTCGGCCAGGGGCGTTGTCGTACCCGGCCGGTACGGTTTCTGCCATGGGGAAGCAGAACACTCATCTGGTCTGGGACTGGAACGGCACGATCCTCGACGACATCGACGCGGTCATCGGGGCGACCAACGCCGCCTTCGCGGACATAGGTCTGGAGCCCATCACGCTGGACCGCTACCGCGAGCTGTACTGCGTACCGATCCCGCGGTTCTACGAGCGGCTGATGGGCCGCCTGCCGAGTGACGAGGAGTGGGCCGTCATGGACGGGGCCTTCCACCGCCACTACACGCAGCGGCGCGCGGCGTGCGCCCTGACGGAGGGCGTCGAGGAGCTGCTCGCGCAGTGGCGGCTGGCCGGCCGCAGCCAGTCGCTGCTGAGCATGTACGGACATGAGGAGCTCGTCCCGACCGTCCGCGGATACGGGATCGAGAGCCACTTCCTCCGGGTCGACGGGCGCACGGGGCCGTCCGGCGGCAGCAAGGCGCTGCACATGGAGCGCCATCTGACCGCGCTGGCCTCCGTGGGCGCGATATCCGCCGAGCACACGGTGGTCATCGGCGACGCGGCCGACGACGCGGTGGCCGCGGCGCATGTGGGCGCCCGCGCCGTGCTCTACACCGGCGGTACGAACAGCAGGGCCGGGCTGGAGGCGATGGGCGTCCCGGTGGTGGACACGCTGGCGGAGGCGGTCGCGACGGCACAGAGCCTGTGACGCGCCGGAGCGCCGCCGCCCGCGTCCGACGGGCCCTGCCCGCCTCCTGAGCGGCGCGCGGCGGGCGGGCAGCGGCCGACAGGGGCCGGCCAGGCTCAGGTCACCGGGGCCTTCGCCCGGAGGATCGTGAGGAATTCCCGCATCCAGGCCGGGTGGTCCGGCCAGGCACGGGAGGACACGAGATTGCCGTCCACCACCGCCTCACTGTCCTGGAAGGTGGCACCGGCCGCCTGCATGTCGAGCTCCAGCGCCGGATACGCGGTCACCCGGCGGCCGGCCAGCTCGCCCAGGGCGGCGGTCAGGAGCGGGCCGTGGCAGATCTGGGCGACGGGCTTGTCGGCGTCGAAGAAGGACTTGAGGATCTTGCGCAGCTCCGGATCGGCCCTGAGGTACTCGGGAGCGCGGCCCCCGGGGATGACGACGGCGGCATACTGCGTGGGATCGACCTCGGAGAAGGCCAGATCGGCGGGGAAGGTGTAGCCGGGCTTCTCGGTGTAGGTGTCGAAGCCGGGCTCGAAGTCGTGGACCACGAACCGGAGCTTCTTGCGGGAGGGCGCCGCGACATGGACCTCGTACCCCTCCTCCCGCAGACGCTGGTAGGGATAGAGGACTTCGAGGGACTCGGCGGCGTCGCCGGTGACGATCAGAACCTTGGCTGCCATGACTGCTCCCGGAAAGGGTGGGGCGATCTGTCCATCTGCCGACCAGTGTCGTCCCGCCGACCGCTTCCCGTCCCGGTCCGCGCGGTCCGTGTCGCTGTCCGGAGTGTCAAACTTATTGGCCCTCTTTTGTACACATGCGGCTCATGACGGCTCCCCGGTGAGGAGCGATAACCTTGGGCGGTGATCAGCGCGATAAGCCGTGGGGGCAGTGAGGCCCTCCGCCCGTGCCCGGAGCGCCACAGCGTCCGGGTGATCGCTGATCACCAAGGTCCGGGCCGGCCGCCAAAATTGGCCAATAACGCCCCGGACATCTCTCATCGCGGCATAACGTCGACTTCGACCGGAAACCCCGCGTCGTGGCGTTGCGTCGCTTCCTTCACCTACGTCACGCAACGGCGCGCGACAGGAGCCAGAGGACATGCAGACCAAGCTGGACGAAGCCAAGGCCGAGTTGCTGGAACAGGCGGCTCGGGCCGCTGAGAACAGCCCGGCGGGGTGGACCGGGGGGCTGGGGGGCGGCCCCCGGAAGGACGAGGCAGCGGCCGGGCCTCATGGCGAGAGCCACGCGGGCGGTCCAGGCGGTCCCGGTGGCCTCGTCGGCGACGGTGCCGACGCCACGGGCGCTCCCGCGGGTCTCGGCAAGGGCGCGCTGCGCGCGTACCTCCAGCGCTACTACCTGCACACCGCACCCGAGGACCTCACCGACCGCGACCCGGTCGACATCCTCGGCGCGGCGCTTTCCCACTACCGGCTGGCGGGACACCGTCCCCAGGGGACGGCCAGCGTAAGGGTGCACACCCCGACGGTCGAGGAGAACGGCTGGACGTGCAGCCACTCCGTGGTCGAGGTCGTCACCGACGACATGCCGTTCCTGGTCGACTCCGTCACCAATGAGCTCTCCCGGCAGGGCCGCGGTATCCACGCGGTGATCCATCCGCAGGTCGTCGTACGCCGTGATGTCACCGGCAAACTGATCGAGGTGCTCCCCGAGGGGAGCGAGTCCGCGGCGGGCCTCGCGCACGATGTGCTCGTCGAGTCCTGGATCCATGTCGAGATCGACCGCGAGACCGACCGCGCCGATCTCAAGCAGATGACCGCCGATCTGCTCCGCGTCCTGTCCGACGTCCGTGAGACCGTCGAGGACTGGGAGAAGATGCGCGACTCGGCGCTGCGTATCGCCGAGGAGCTGCCCACCGAGCCGACCGCCGACGATCTGCGCGACCAGGAGGTCGAGGAGGCCCGTGAGCTGCTGCGCTGGCTCGCCGCCGACCACTTCACCTTCCTCGGCTACCGCGAGTATCAGCTCACGGACTCGGACGCCCTGTCCGCCGTGGCGGGCACCGGCCTCGGCATTCTGCGCTCCGACCCGCGGCAGAACGAGGACGACGACCATCCGGTCAGCCCCTCCTTCAGCCGGCTGCCCGCCGACGCCCGCGCCAAGGCCCGTGAGCACAAGCTGCTCGTCCTCACCAAGGCCAACAGCCGCTCCACCGTGCACCGGTCGGGCTATCTCGACTATGTCGGGGTGAAGAAGTTCGACGACAAGGGCAATGTCGTCGGCGAGCGGCGCTTCCTCGGGCTCTTCTCCTCGGCCGCGTACACCGAGTCCGTGCGGCGCGTCCCGGTGATCCGGCGCAAGGTCGCCGAAGTGCTGGAGGGCGCGGGCTTCTCGCCCGACAGCCACGACGGCCGCGATCTGCTCCAGATCCTGGAGACCTATCCGCGCGACGAGCTGTTCCAGACGCCGGTCGACCAGCTCCGCTCGATCGTCACCAGCGTGCTCTATCTCCAGGAGCGCAGGCGGCTGCGGCTCTATCTGCGCCAGGACGATTACGGGCGCTACTACTCCGCCCTCGTCTACCTGCCGCGCGACCGCTACACCACCGGTGTGCGGCTGCGGCTGGTCGACATCCTCAAGGAGGAACTGGGCGGCTCCAGCGTCGACTTCACCGCCTGGAACACAGAATCGATTCTTTCCAGGCTCCACTTCGTGATCCGGGTCCCCCGGGGCACCGAGCTGGCCAAGCTCACCGACGCCGACACCGACCGGATCGAGGCCCGGCTCGTCGAGGCCGCCCGTTCCTGGTCCGACGCCTTCGGCGAGGCGCTGAACGCCGAATGCGGCGAGGAGCGCGCCGCCGAGCTGCTGCGCCACTACGGCAATGCCTTCCCCGAGGGATACAAGGCCGACCACTCACCGCGCGCCGCCGTCGCCGATCTGGTCCATCTGGAGGCCCTCGACAAGGAGGAGTCGGACTTCTCGCTCTCCCTGTACGAGCCGGTCGGCGCGGGCCCCGGCGAGCGCCGCTTCAAGATCTACCGCTCGGGTGAGCAGGTCTCCCTCTCCGCCGTCCTTCCCGTGCTCCAGCGGCTCGGGGTCGAGGTCGTCGACGAGCGGCCGTACGAGCTGCGCTGCGCGGACCGTTCGACGGCGTGGATCTACGACTTCGGTCTGCGGATGCCGCTGGGCGGCGCGGACGGCGACTATCTCGCCGAGGACGCCCGCGAGCGCTTCCAGGACGCCTTCGCCGCGGTCTGGACGGGCGCGGCGGAGAACGACGGCTTCAACTCGCTCGTCCTGAGCGCCGGTCTGGACTGGCGGCAGGCGATGGTGCTGCGCGCGTACGCCAAGTATCTGCGGCAGTCCGGCTCGACCTTCAGCCAGGACTACATGGAGGACACGCTCCGCAGCAATGTCCACACCACCCGGCTGCTGGTCTCCCTCTTCGAGGCCCGGATGTCGCCGGAGCGCCAGCGCGCCGGCACGGAGCTGACCGAAGCGATGCTGGAGGAGCTGGACGGAGCCCTCGACCAGGTCGCGAGCCTGGACGAGGACCGGATCCTGCGGTCCTTCCTGACCCTCGTCAAGGCCACTCTCCGTACGAACTTCTTCCAGAAGGCGAGCCTCGGCGGCGACCGGAGGGGCCGGAGGAACCAGGGCGCCGGCCACCACAGCTATGTGTCGATGAAGTTCGACCCGCAGGCCATCCCCGATCTGCCCGCGCCCCGGCCGGCGTTCGAGATCTGGGTGTACTCGCCGCGGGTCGAGGGCGTGCATCTGCGCTTCGGCAAGGTCGCCCGCGGTGGTCTGCGCTGGTCCGACCGGCGCGAGGACTTCCGTACGGAGGTCCTCGGCCTGGTCAAGGCGCAGATGGTCAAGAACACCGTGATCGTGCCGGTCGGTGCCAAGGGCGGCTTCGTCGCCAAGCAGCTTCCCGATCCGGCCGTGGACCGGGACGCCTGGCTGGCCGAGGGCATCGCCTCGTACAAGATCTTCATCTCGGCGCTGCTCGACATCACCGACAACCTGGTCGGGGGCGAGGTCGTGCCGCCGGCCGACGTGGTCCGCCACGACGAGGACGACACCTATCTGGTCGTCGCCGCCGACAAGGGCACCGCGAGCTTCTCCGACATCGCCAACGAGGTCGCGCTCGCCTATGACTTCTGGCTCGGGGACGCCTTCGCCTCCGGCGGCAGCGCGGGCTACGACCACAAGGGCATGGGCATCACGGCCCGTGGCGCCTGGGAGTCGGTGAAGCGGCAGTTCCGTGAGCTGGGCCACGACACCCAGACCGAGGACTTCACCGTCGTCGGTGTCGGTGACATGTCCGGCGACGTGTTCGGCAACGGCATGCTGCTCTCCGAGCACATCCGGCTGGTCGCGGCCTTCGACCACCGGCACATCTTCCTCGATCCGCACCCGGACGCGGCCACCTCGTACGCCGAGCGCCGCAGGCTGTTCGACCTGCCGCGCTCCTCGTGGGCCGACTACGACAAGCGGCTGCTCTCGCAGGGCGGCGGTATCCACCCGCGTACGGCCAAGTCGATCCCGGTCAACGCGCATGTGCGCGAGGCCCTGGGGATTCAGCCGGGTGTCACCAAGCTGACGCCCGCCGAGCTGATGAAGGTGATCCTCCAGGCCCCGGTGGACCTGCTGTGGAACGGCGGCATCGGTACGTACGTCAAGGCCTCCACCGAGTCGAACGCCGATGTCGGCGACAAGGCCAACGACGCGATCCGTGTCAACGGCGAGGACCTGCGGGTCAAGGTCGTCGGCGAGGGCGGCAATCTGGGGCTGACCCAGCTCGGCCGGATCGAGTTCGCGCGGCGCGGCGGGGACGGTGAGGGCGGCAAGGTCAACACCGACGCGATCGACAACAGCGCCGGTGTGGACACCTCCGACCACGAGGTGAACATCAAGATCCTGCTGAACGGGCTGGTGTCCGAAGGCGACATGACCGTCAAGCAGCGCAACAAGCTGCTCGCCGAGATGACCGACGAGGTCGGGGCGCTGGTGCTGCGCAACAACTACGCGCAGAACACGGCCCTCGCCAACGCCGACTCCCAGTCGCCCTCGCTCCTCCACGCGCACCAGCGGTTCATCCGCCGGCTGGAGCGGGACGGACATCTCGACCGGGCGCTGGAGTTCCTGCCGACCGACCGGCAGATCCGTGAACTGCTCAACGCGGGCAAGGGCCTGTCCCAGCCCGAGCTGGCGGTGCTGCTCGCGTACACCAAGATCACCGTGGCCGACGAGCTGATCCACACCGATCTGCCGGACGACCCGTATCTGCGCAAGCTGCTGCACGCGTACTTCCCCTCGGCGCTGCGCGAGCGGTTCCCCGAGCGGGTCGACGGGCACGCCCTGCGCCGGGAGATCGTGACGACGGTGCTGGTGAACGACACCGTCAACAGCGGTGGTTCGACCTTCCTGCACCGGCTGCGCGAGGAGACGGGCGCCTCGATCGAGGAGATCGTCAGGGCGCAGGCCTCGGCCAGGGACATCTTCGGTCTCGGCGCGGTCTGGGACGCGGTGGAGGCGCTGGACAACAAGGTCCCGGCCGCCGTCCAGACCCGGATCAGGCTGCACTCGCGCCGGCTGGTCGAGCGGGGTACGCGGTGGCTGCTGGGCAACCGGCCGCAGCCGCTGGAGATCACCGGCACCATCGAGTTCTTCGCCGCGGGAGTCGAGCGGGTCTGGGCGCAGTTGCCCACGATGCTGCGCGGCGCGGAGATGGAGTGGTACCAGCGGATTCTGGCGGAGCTGACCAACGCGGGCGTTCCCGAGGAACTGGCCGTACGGGTGGCCGGATTCTCCTCCGCCTTCCCGACCCTCGACATCGTCGCGATCGCGGACCGTACCGGACAGGATCCGCTCTCCGTCGCCGAGGTGTACTACGACCTCGGTGAGCGGCTGCGGATCACCCAGCTCAGGGACCGGATCGTGGAGCTGCCGAGGGCCGACCGCTGGCAGTCGATGGCGCGTGCCGCGATCCGCGAGGACCTGTACGCGGCGCATGCGGCGCTGACCGCGGATGTGCTGACCGTGGGCAACGGGAACTCGACGCCCGAGGAGCGTTTCAGCGCGTGGGAGGGGAAGAACGCGGCGATCCTCTCCCGTGCGCGGACGACGCTGGAGGAGATCCAGAGCTCGGACGCGTTCGATCTGGCGAATCTGTCCGTCGCGATGAGGACGATGCGGACGCTGCTGCGGACGCACAGCTGACGGGACGGGGACGGACTGTCAAGGACGGTCCGCCGGGCACGGCCCCTCGGCTGGGCCGGTCCGGGCCGGTCGGGCGGGGCATATCGGTGGCCGACGCCCGTTCGGGTGAATCGGCACGGCTGAGGGCCGGTTCGAGGAGGCCCGTTCGGGTGAATTCGCGTCCGGCCGTCCGGCGGTGTACGGGCCAGGGGCGGTGTCGGGCGAGGGGCGGTGTCGGATCGGCTGCGCCGGGCAGGTCTGGCAGGCCGCCCGGACCGAGGACAGGCGGAGGCGTCGGACCGCGGTGTGGGGCGTGCGGCTCAGGTCGAGCCGGGCGCCTCTCTCCGTGTCCCGGTCCACAGCCGTCTGCAGGCCAGCAGCGCCGCCGCCAGCAGAAGCCCGTTTCTGAGCGCCATCACCGCACAGCCCAGCGGTGTGACCGCCATGACGTCCAGATACAGCACCGGATAGCCCACGGCGCTCAGAACCGTCGCCGGGAGCAGCAGCAGCGCCACCGGACGCTGGCTGGTCGCACGCGAGGTGAGGCAGACCGCGGCCAGACCCAGCAGCCAGATCAGATACTGCGGGCTGATCACCCGGCTGGTGACGGTGAAGAGGAGCACGGCGGTCAGCGCCGCGTCGAACGGGGTGGCCACCGTCCAGCGGACGGCGCGTACCCGCCACAGGAGCAGCCAGCAGAAGGCCGACGCGGTCAGCAGCAGGGCGGCCAGGGCCACTTCCCGCACATGCGGGCCGGTGAACTCGAAGGCGCCGTAGCGGTATTCGACCGTACCGGACCAGCCCGCCAGCCGGGCCAGGGAGAGCGCGGTGCCGCCGAGCGACTCGATCTGGATGCCCCGGCCGCCCTGCTGGCGCAGAAAGTCCAGCGGTCGGGAGAAATTCAGTGCGAGCACGCCCAGCAGAGCCAGAGCGCCGACGGCGGCGGAGGACCAGGCGGCACGGGTGGTACGGCCGCGAGGCGTGCCGAGCAGGGTCAGCGCGGGCCAGACCTTCACCATCGCGCCGAGCCCGGCGAGCATCCCGCCGGTCAGCGGACGGCGGCGGACGGTGAGCAGGGCGAGTACGGCGAGGGCGGTGGCCTGCACGTCGTACCGCACGAGCGGGGTGTGCAGCAGCAGCGGCAGTCCGCACACCCACAGCCGGCAGCCCGCGGCCGACGATCCGGCGCCGCGCCCGGCCCGCGTCAGCGCGAGCGTGACGACCGCGTCGGAGAGCAGGGCCAGCGCGACGAACGCCTGGAAGTACGTCAGGTGCGGCAGCAGCGCCGGGGAGAGCAGCACCGCCCCGGCGCCCGGCGGATACTGCCAGGTCACGTCGTCGAGCGGGTACGAGCCCAGCTTGAGCTGCTCGTACCAGTGCCGGTAGACGCCGTACACCTCGCGGCCGACCGCGCCCACGCCGAGGGTGTCGTGCAGGATCAGCCAGAGCATCGCGAGCCGTGTCAGGGCCCAGACGGTCCAGACGGCACAGACGGCGGTCACGGTCCGGCGGCGGACACCCCGGGGGCGGCGGGGACGGTGAGGACGGCGGGCGATCCGCGGGATACGGGCGAGGACACGGGCGCGGGCGGAGGCACGGTCAAAGCCGTGTGCGGACGGACGGAGAGGCGTGCGGGCGGACGTGGGCTCGGGGGCGCCGGCCGTGCCGGTCGGACGGTTCGTCATCGACCGGCACATTAGCCCGAATTGCCGCTGTTTCCGGCGTTATTTCTTCTTGCCGGTGAACTCCTCGTACGCCGCGACGACCTCCGCCGCCGGGCCGTCCATCCGCAGCGTCCCCGACTCCAGCCAGAGCGCCCGGTCACAGGTCTCGGTGATCGTCTTGTTGCTGTGGCTGACGAGGAAGACCGTGCCCGCCTCCTCGCGGAGCTCGGCGATGCGCCGCTGGCTGCGGCGCTGGAACGTGGCGTCGCCGGTGGAGAGCGCCTCGTCGATCAGCAGGACCTCGTGGCTCTTGGCGGCGGCGATCGAGAAGCGCAGCCGGGCGCCCATCCCCGAGGAGTACGTCCGCATCGGCAGCGAGATGAAGTCGTCCTTCTCGTTGATCCCGGAGAACTTCACGATGTCGTCGTAGCGCTCCCGTACCTGCTCGCGCGACATGCCCATCGCCAGCCCGCCGAGGATGACATTGCGCTCGCCCGTCAGATCGCTCATCAGCGCCGCGTTGACGCCCAGGAGCGAGGGCTGGCCCCGGGTGAAGATCCTGCCCTCCGTCGGCGGCAGCAGTCCGGCGACGGCCTTGAGCAGTGTCGACTTGCCCGATCCGTTGGAGCCGATCAGGCCGATCGCCTCGCCCTTGTACGCCGCGAAGCTGACGCCCCGTACGGCGTGCACCTGGCGTGCGCCGGGCGCGCTCCGGCGCGAGAGGATCCGGCTCAGGGCGGAGGTGGCGCTGCCCCGGCCGCCCCGGGTGCCATGGACCGTGTAGGTGATGTGGACCCCGTCGGCGACGACCGTCGGAACGGGTTCGTCGGTGACGGCGGGTGCGGTGACGGCGGGTCCGCTGACGGCGGGGGGGCGTTCAGCCACGTCCGTACTCCTCCTCGGCCTTCCAGAAGAACAGGAATCCGCCGATCGCGGCGAACAGGGCCCAGCCGAGGGCCACGGCCCAGATGTGCGGCGGCAGCCGGTCGGCGGTGAAGCTGTCGATGAGCGCGAAGCGCATCAGATCGATGTAGACGGCGGCCGGATTGCACTCCAGGGCCACCGTGACCCAGTGCGGTACCCGGTCGTCACCGGCCACCTTGTCGACGCTCCACATCACACCCGACACATACATCCAGGTGCGCAGGACGAACGGCATGAGCTGGGCGATGTCCGGGGTCCTGGCCGCCAGCCGTGCCACGGCCATCGAGATCCCGGTGTTGAAGAGCGCGTGGAGCGCCAGGACCGGCGCCACCAGCAGCCAGCTCGGCCTCGGGTACTGGCCGAAGCAGACCAGGATCACCGTGAGCGCGCCCATGGAGAAGAGCAGCTGCTGGAGCTGCTGGAGGGCGAGTGCGATCGGCAGGGCGGCGCGCGGGAAGTGCAGGGCCCGTACGAGACCGAGGTTCCCGGAGATCGCGCGGGTGCCCGCCATGATCGAGCTGGAGGTGAAGGTCCACACGAAGACGCCCGTGACCAGGAACGGGACGAAGTCCGGCACACCGTCCCTGGTGCCGAGCAGCACCCCGAAGATGAAGTAGTAGACCGCCGCGTTGAGCAGCGGCGTCATGATCTGCCAGATCTGGCCGAGCTTCGCCTGGCTGTACTGCGCGGTCAGCCGGGCGGTGGCGAAGGCGGCGATGAAGTGCCGCCGTGACCAGAGGCCGCGCAGATACTCGGGCAGCGTCGGCCGGGCGCCGCTCACGGTCAGTCCGTGCCGGCGGGCGAGGGCGGTGAGATCGGTCTCGGCGCCGGTCCCGGTGCCGGGGCGGGCTTGATTCCGGGGCGGACGCGTGGAGTCCGGGGCCCGGTTCGGGCCCTGGGCTGGTGTGGTCGGTGTGATCGGCTGGCTCACGGAGGTCGGCTTTCGACGTCGGCTGGGACGGCGCTACAGCGCTGAGCGGCGCGCTTTCACGAAGAGGTACGACGGGACGCGTCCGTATCGTCGTGACGCCCAAGGTAGGACGGAGTACGTCGCGACGCAACCGTGTCGTCGTGACGGCGTGGTGACGCTATGCTCGGTGCCCATGACCACGGACCCCCGCACCTCACGCCGTGTCCCCGCGGGAGCCGCCGTGCTCCGGGAGGATGTGACCGACGCCATCCGCGCCGCCGTCTTCGAGGAGCTGGCCGCGGTCGGCTTCGCCCGGATGTCCATCGAGGGCATCGCGCGCCGGGCCGGTGTCGGCAAGACCGCCGTCTACCGCCGGTGGAAGTCCAAGCTGGCGCTCGTCCTCGATCTGCTCTCCGCCTTCGCGGCGCAAGGGCTGCCCGCTCCCGCGACCGGTTCGCTCTACGGTGATGTGCGCGCCCTGCTGGAAGTGGCCTCCCACGCCCTGCGCCACCCGGTCGCCTCGCAGGTCATCCCGGATCTGCTGGTGGAGGCGGCCCGCCATCCCGAGATCGCCGACGCGATCAAGACGGCACTGCTGGACCGGCAGCGCGGTATCGCCGCGGTGATCGTCCGCGAGGCCGTCGAACGCGGCGAACTGCCCGAGGGCGCGGACGCCGACCGGGCCCTCGATCTGATCGTCGGACCGCTCTACTGGCGGCTGGTGGTGGTCCGCGGTGATCTGCCCAAGGGATATCTGGACGATCTGGCGGCCTCGGCGGTGGCGGCGGTCCGCCACGGCTGACGCGGCGGGCGGCTGACGCGGCGCGCCGGACGGTGACGGAGACGGCGACGCGCCGGACGGGGATGGTGACGGGGACGGCGATGCACCGGACGGGGACGGAGACGGGGAGGGCCGGTCGTCCCGTGACCGGCCCTCCCTGGGCCCGACTCCTCGACGCCGACCGGCGTCACGCCCGCCGGCGCCTCGCGACGGCTACTTGACGGCGCCCGCCATCACACCCGTCACGAACTGCCGCTGGAACGCGAAGAACACGGCCAGCGGGATCACCATCGAGACGAACGCCCCGGGCGCCAGCACATCGATGTTGTTGCCGAACTGCCGTACCTGCTGCTGGAGCGCGACCGTGATCGGCGGGCTGTCCGAGTCCGCGAAGATCAGCGCGACCAGCATGTCGTTCCAGACCCAGAGGAACTGGAAGATGCCGAGCGAGGCGATCGCGGGACCGCCGAGCGGCATCACGACCCGGGTGAACAGCCGTATCTCGCCCGCTCCGTCGAGCCGGGCCGCCTCCAGCAGCTCCCTCGGGATCTCCGCGAAGAAGTTCCGCAGCAGGAAGATCGCGAAGGGAAGGCCGAAGGAGACATGGAAGATGACCACGCCGAAGGTCGTCTCGAAGATGCCGATGGCACCGAACAGCTTCGAGACCGGCACCAGCGCGACCTGCACCGGGACCACCAGCAGTCCCACGACCACCAGGAACCACCAGTCGCGGCCGGGGAAGTCCAGCCAGGCGAAGGCGTATCCGGCCAGCGAGCCGATCACCACGACCAGGACGGTCGAGGGCACGGTGATCAGGATCGTGGAGAACAGCGAGTTGGTGATCGTGTCGTTGTCGAGGAGCCGCGAGTAGTTCTCGGTGGTGAGCTGGGCGGGAGCCGTGAAGACCCGCCACCAGCCGCTTCCGGCGATGTCCGCGGAGTCGCGCAGCGAGGAGAGCAGCAGTCCGATCGTCGGCATCAGCCAGAACAGGCCGACCAGGATCAGGAAGACCCGCATCGCGCCGCCGCCCGCACGGGCCGCTATCCGGCCCGCGAGAGGCTGCCGCGCCTTGACCGTCGTATCGTTCGTGGTCATCGGCGCGTCTCCTTCCGCATTCGCCGCACGTTGAAGAGCATCACCGGGATCACCAGCAGGAGCAGCAGGACGGCGATGGCGCTGCCGACACCGAGATCCGCGTCCGTGCCGAACGACGAGCGGTAGAGCTGGAGCGCCAGGACGTTCGCGTCGTCCTGGGACGAGCCCGGCGCGATGATGAAGACCAGGTCGAAGATCTTCAGCACATTGATCATCAGTGTGACCATGACGACCGCGAGGACCGGTGCCAGCAGCGGCACGGTGATCCGGCGGAAGACCTGCCACTCGTTGGCGCCGTCCACCCGGGCGGCCTCCATGAGCTCCCTGGGCACGCTCGCCAGGCCCGCCGCGATCAGCACCATCGCGAACCCGGCCCACATCCACAGATAGCTGCCGATGATGGCCGGGGTGACCAGGGAAGGACCGAGCCAGTCCACGCCGTTGTACGGCTCCCTGAAGTTGGCCTCCGGCAGTCTGAGCAGGGCTCCGTCGGCCGCCGCGGGCAGGCTGAACGTACCGTCCGCGCCGGCCGTCGCCGAGGCGACCACCTTGCCGTCCTTGACGGCCTCCACCCCGATGCCCTTGAGGCCGAGCTCCCGGGCGTCGATGACATTGGGCCTGCCGCCGCCGCCCCGGGTGAAGTCCAGCCAGACGGTACCGGTGACCTGGCCGTCCGCGGGCTTCGCCGCCTTGGCGGGCACCGCGTCGGAGGGCATCTTCGCCGGTGCCACACCCACCAGCGGCAACTGGACCACGCCGCCCGCGGTCACCGGCTCCTTGGTGACGAACGCGCCGCCGCCCGCCGCCTTCAGCGGATGGACCGGCAGCGGGTGGGCGTTGGGGAAGCCCGCCGACTCGTTGAACGTGTCGTGCACGCCCACCCAGACCGCGTTCGCGACCCCGCGGTCCGGGTCCTGCTCGTACACCAGCCGGAAGATGATGCCCGCCGCGAGCATCGAGATCGCCATCGGCATGAAGACGATCAGCTTGAACGCCGTGCCCCAGCGCACCCGTTCGGTCAGTACGGCGAAGATCAGACCGAGGGCCGTGGCGACGGTGGGCGCCACCACCACCCAGATCGCGTTGTTCTGGACCGCGGTCAGGATGGTGTCGTCGGTGAAGATCTCCACATAGTTGTCGAAACCGGCGAAGCCGTCGCCGGACTTGTCGAAGAAGGACCGGTAGACCGAGAACCCGATGGGGTAGACCACGAGCGCGCCCAGCAGCACCAGCGCGGGCAGCAGAAAGCCGGCCGCGACGAGTTTACGTGTGCCTGTCACGCTCTTGCGTTGCTGTGTGCCGGGGGGCACCTTCGCGGTGCCCCCCGTCGCCGCCGACGTCATCGCGTCAGCTCTGGTACGCCTTGGCCGCGTCCGACTCCAGCTTCTGCTGGGCCCCCGCGACGTCCTTCGGGTTCTTCAGGAAGTCCTGGAGGGCCTTCCACTCGCCCTTGCCCGGCGTACCGCCGAACGACTGCGGCATCTGGTCCGACATGTCGAAGCGGACGTCGTCACCCGCGGCGATCAGCGCCTTGGCGATGTCGCGCTGGACGTCGTTCGGGTACGAGGCGGTGTCCAGGGCCTTGTTCGGCGAGACGAAGCCGCCCGACTCCGCCCAGATCTTCGCGGCGTCCGTGGAGGCCAGGAAGGTCAGCAGCGCCTGCGCGCCCTTGCTGTCCTTGAGCGCCACGGCCGCGTCGCCGCCCGTCACCACCGGGGCGTCGGGACCGACCGCCGGGAACGGGAAGACCTTGGCGTCCGTACCGATCTTGGCGTCGGTCTCGGCGATGTTGACGCCGACGAAGTCACCCTCGAAGACCATCGCGGCCTTGGGCTGGTCGCCGCCGGTGAAGGTCTGGGTGACGGAGGCCGGGAACTCGGTCTGGAGCGCGCCGTCCGCGCCGCCCGCGATCAGGGCCGGCTTGCCGAAGAGCTGGCCGAGCGTGGTCAGCGCGTCCCGTACGGAGCCGTCGGTCCACGGGATCTTGTGCTGGGCGAGCTGGTCGTACTTCTCGGGGCCCGCCTGGGAGAGGTAGATGTTCTCGAACCAGTCGGTGAGCGTCCAGCCGTCGGCGCCGCCGACCGAGACCGGGGTGACACCCGACGCGGAGATCGTCTCGGCCGTGGACAGGAAATCGGGCCAGGTCTTGGGCACCGTCGCGCCCGCGTTCTCGAACGCGGCGTTGTTGTACCAGACCAGCGACTTGTTGGCGGCCTTGAAGTAGACGCCGTACTGCTCGCCGTCCACCGCGCCGAGGTCCTGCCAGACCTGGCTGTAGTTCTTGGTGAGCTGGGCCTTCGCCTCGGCGCCGACCGGCTTGGCCCACTTCTTCTCCACGGCCTGCTGGATCGCGCCCACCTGAGGCAGCATCGCCACGTCCGGAGGGCTGCCGCCGGCGATCTTCGTACCGAGGAAGTTGACGATCGGGTCCTGCGCGGGAACGAAGGTGACCTTCGCGCCGGTGCGCTTCTCGAACTCCGTCAGAACCTTGGTGAAGTTCTCCTGCTCGGGCCCCGTCCAGACGGCCGCCACCTGGATGTTCTCGCCGTCGAGCTTGGGCAGTTGGACGCTCGCCGCTGCGGGCTCCTTGCTCGCGCCGCCGTCCGAGCCCTTGTCGTCGCCCGAATCGCCGCCGCAGCCGGTGAGGGCCACGGCGCCGACCGCGACGATCGCCACGGCCGCCCTGCGGGTGCCCCAGCCCCCTCTGCCCGTGCCGAGTGCCTTGCGTGCCCTACGAGTTGTGCCCATCACTGCCCCGTCTCTGTCCTGGTGCGTACGGATCTACGCGTGTGGAACGGCGTCGCGGCCGTGACGCTGGCGGCGCTGCACTCGTCCCGTGCGCACAGTCCTACGCGGGGTGACCGGGCGCCGCAATACCGCTGTCAGTGCCAACTCGGTGATCGTGATGGGCTCGTGACGTCGGACGACGTGGCACGACGGACGTAAAGGGATCTTCGGGGTTTCACGGGTGAGCCGGGGTCAGTGGGGCGACAGGGACGGCGTCGACCGAGCGCGCGGCCCGGTCGAGCGCGCTGGCGAGCAGCGCGAGATCCGTCGGTCCGTTGCCCAGCTCCCTGACCGGTCGGCGGGCCGGTGGATCGCCCATCCGCTCCCACTCCACCAGCACCACCGTGGGTCTGAGCGTCGCGGTGCGCGGGATGCGTCCGGTGACCCGGCCGCCCTGGAACGGTGTGACCCGGCCGTCCGGATGCCCGAGCCGGCCGCGGCCCGGCGCGGGATCGTCGGGCGAGGGGGCGACGGGCGGCGCGTCCAGCACGACGCGCAGCCGCGCGCCCTGCGCCAGCTCCGTGTCGACCGTGCGGTCGGGACGCGCCGAGGCCGCCACGAGATGCACCCCGAGGCGCTCGCCGTCCCTGGCCACGGCCTCCAGGGCGCGTACGACGGAACCGGCCGCAGGGCGGCCCGGGCTGCCGAGCGCGGGCGCGACCAGGGCGTCGAAGTCGTCGACGAGCACGACGAGCCGGGGCAGCGCAGGCAGCGGCGCGGGCCGCTGTCCGGGAGCCGAACGGCCCATGGTGGTACGGAGTCTGAGCGTGCCCCGGGCGGGGGACTCCGGTTCGCCGCGCGGTCCCTCACCACGCGGTCCCTCACCACGCGGTCCCTCACCACGCGGTCCCTCACCACGTGGCCCGTCGCCGCGCGGTCCGTCCGGCCGGGCGCCGTCCGGCTGCTGCTCCGGCTGGTCGGCGCGTGACTCGCCGCGCCGGACGGTCCGTTGCTCGGAGGCGCTCGGCGCGCGCTGGCCGATCAGCCGCTCCGACACCTCGCGCGCGTCCCGCCCGCCGTGCCACTCGGCGAAGTGCGCGGAGCCCAGCAGCTCGGCCCGCCGCTTCAGCTCGGCGCCCAGCGCCTGGGCGAACTCGCGCATCCTGACCGGGTCGGAGGCCACCAGGTGCTCGGTCACATGCGGCAGTTCCGTACAGACCGAGAGCCCCTCGCCGCGCTCGCCGCCGGCGCCGTCGACCAGCAGCAGCCCCAGCCGGTCGGGCCGGGCCGCCGCCGCGAGCGAGGCGGCGACGGAACGCAGCAGTTCCGTACGGCCGCTGCCCGCCGGGCCCTCGATCAGCAGATGCGGGCCCTCCTCCGTGAGATCCACGCCCAGCGGGCCGCGCGGCCCGGCGCCGAGGACCGCCGTGCAGTCGCCCGTACGGTCCGCCGCGGACGCCCAACGGGCCATCAGGGACGCGGGGGTGGCCCGCGCGAGGCCCAACTCGTCGAGGAGGCGGGCCGATCGGGGCAGCACGGCCGTGGGACGGCCCCGGCCGCCGGCCGCGGCGGCGCGCAACGGCGCCAGCGCCCGGCCGAAACGCTCCGCCCAGGCCGGTGAGACCGCGTCCACCACCGCGACCGTGCCATGCCCCGCGGGCTGGCCGACGGCCGTCCTGAACACCCGCAGCGAGGTGGCCACATCGCCGCTCAGCAGGGCGACGGCCCCGCACTCCCGGAACGGCAGCGAGGCCGCGCACGCCGTCTCGTACGTCGCGGAGACCGGGGAGTGCGGGGAGGCCGCCGGGGTCTCGGCGAGACAGAGGACATGGACACCGGCCACCGCTCCGGCGCCCGCGAGCTGCGCCGTCGACTCGCGCAGCGCGGCGGAGCCGGGATCGCCGTCCACGATCACCAGGGTGTACGGGCCGTCGTGGCGGGCCGCCGCCTCCGTGATGGTCCAGGGGTCGGCCGAGGCCCAGCCGGGCCCGAGCGGGCCGTCGTCCAGCCGGCGGGTCAGCTCCGCCGTCCTCGCACCCGCCTGGTCCCGGTCGAAGGCGAGCAGCAGCCGGCAGTCCTGGCCGTGCGCGGGCCGCACATGGGGGAGCCAGCCGAGCCAGCCCCAGTCCTGGACACGCTCCTCCACGGTGCGGGCGCGGTCCGTGGAGATCAGCACGATCTCCAGATCGGCGGGGGAGTGCAGCGCGGCGAGCTGGGCCACCGTCCAGCGGGCCATACCGGTCAGCCGCTCCCGGGGGCCCGCGAGAGCGAGTGAACCGGCCTCGCGCAGCCCGACCGTCACCGGCGCGCCCGACAGCGGTCCTGCGGCGCCGGAGGCCGGGCGGTCCGCCGTGCCCAGCCGCACGACGAGCGCGTCGGGATGGCGGCTGTCGCGCTCCCAGAGCCGGGGGCCAGGCCCGAGCGCGGTCAGCAGGACCGCGGCCGGATCGGGACAGGGCTCGGCGAGCGGCGTACGTCCGGCGCCCGCCGGGGACCCTCCCGGGCCGCCGTGGACGGCCTCCGGCAGCTCCTCGTCCCGGGTGCCGGTGAGCCGCCGTGCCCAGGCGCCTATGCCGCCCCGGCGGCGGGCCGCCGCCTCGGGCGATTCGGTGCCGCGCGCCGGCGCGGGCTGCCTGCGCGGTCCGGACGTACGGCTGTGGGAGTGCGGGCCGTCCTCGGCCGGTGCGTCGCCCGGCTGCCAGGAGCCGCCTTCCGCCGCGTCCGGCGCGGTCGGCCTGCTGTGGGCGCCGTCGGGCGCGTCCTCCATACGGCCACGGAAGCCGTAGTGCGTGTCGGCGCTGCGAGGGTCGGGCACGCGCGGGGCGCCGGGCGGATTGCCGTACTGCGGGCCAAGGAGCCGGCTGGAGGCGCCGGCCGGCACCGAGCCGCCGTAGCCGCGGGTCGTATGACCTTCGCCACGGCCCCGGGCCTCCCCGTCCGGGTCGGCGGCCGGTCTCGCTCCCGCGCCGTCGCGGGCGCCGGACGCCGGGCCGCCGTGCGCCGGGGCGGGCTCGCGCAGACCGCTGCCGTACTGCGGGCCGGGTGAGGCGCCCTCCGGTCCGTATCCCGAGCCGTCCGTGCCGAATCCGCCCGTGCCGTACGCGCCTGTCGCCGGACCGCCGCCGGTGGCCGGGCCGTACGGGGGTCCTCCCGGGCCGTCCGTGCCGGGGGGATCCTGGGAGCCCTCCGGTCCTGGCCCGCCAGGCCCTCCCGGACGGTCGATCCGCAGATGGCCCTCGCCGTCCGGGGCCGTGGGCAGCGCGGCCGGAGCGCCGCCCGAGGTGAGCCGGAGCACGGACTCGCCGAGCCGCAGCAGCGCGCCGGGCCCCAGCGGCACCGGGCGCTCGCCGACGGCGGCGCCCTCCAGCGTCGTACCGTTCGTCGACCCGAGGTCGGCGACGGACACCCGGCCGTCGTCGGCGACCGTCACCGCGCAGTGCATCCGTGACACGTCCGGGTCGTCCAGCGGGACGTCCGCGTCGGCGGAGCGGCCGATCCTGATCCGTCCGCCGTGCAGCAGATGCACTCCGCCCGCGTCCGGGCCCGCCACCACATGGAGCTGGGCCGGTGCGTCGTGCGCGGGCGCGCCGTCCTCACCGGGGACCTGGAGCGAGAGCACCGCGCCGTCGATCAGCGGCGGCTCGCCGAGGGTGCGGCGCTGGGCGTCCAGCCGCTCCCGGCCCGCGTACAGCACGACGGCGCCGGAGGCGTCCGGGCCCGAGACGGCGGTGGCGAGGGCGGAGGCGACGGCGGCCAGTGCCGTCCCGGCGGGGGCGGTGACGAGCACGTCGCACGCGCGTCCGGCGGCATGGCCGCCGCGCGGCGCGAGGACGGTCAGCCGGATCTGCATCGCCGTCAGCGGTCCCTTCTGCGCGGGGTGCCCGGCAGGGGGACGCTCTGTGATTCCCCCCACCACGCACGGACGCGTCGCCCGGTACAGGTCGGCACGGACGGTGCGGCTCCCCAGAACCCCACACCTTCGCGTGCTGGGGGCATCCTCGCATCTGCCAGTGACAACACGCCCGGCGACCGAGGGCAAGTGATCTTGAATGGTCGGCTGTTGGCGCAAAAGTGCCTGCCGGTTCGTCGGTTCGGGACAGCTTGTGACCATCCGTGACGCCCTCCGACCTGCTGTTCGGCAACCAACCGCCGGATGTGAGCGTCTTTCCTCCGAACGCGACCGGTGCGGGACAGGAAGATGACCGGCCGGTGATCCCTTCCGTGATCCGTTCGGCGACCCGTTCGGGCCGTCTAAAGTGGGTCGGAAGCCCGGGACGCCCGGAGCCACGGATGACCACGACCAGCAGGGAGCGCATGACGTGCGGCCGGTAGGCAGCAAGTACCTGCTCGAGGAGCCGCTCGGACGCGGCGCCACGGGCACCGTCTGGCGCGCCCGTCAGCGGGAGACGGCGGGTGCCGAGGCGGCCGTGGCCGGCCAGCCCGGCGAGACTGTCGCGATCAAGGTCCTCAAGGAGGAGCTGGCCAACGACGCGGATGTCGTGATGCGCTTCCTGCGCGAGCGCTCCGTGCTGCTCCGGCTCACCCACCCCAATATCGTGCGCACCCGCGATCTGGTCGTGGAGGGCGATCTCCTCGCGCTCGTCATGGACCTGGTCGACGGTCCCGACCTGCACCGCTATCTGCGGGACAACGGGCCCTTCTCACCGGTCGCGGCGGCCCTGTTGACCGCCCAGATCGCGGACGCGCTCGCCGCCAGCCACGCCGACGGCGTCGTGCACCGCGACCTCAAGCCCGCCAATGTCCTGCTCAAGGACGACGGCGCCGGAATGCACCCGATGCTCACGGACTTCGGCATCGCCCGGCTCGCCGACTCCCCGGGACTGACCCGTACGCACGAGTTCGTCGGCACTCCCGCCTATGTCGCGCCGGAGTCCGCCGAAGGGCGCCCGCAGACCTCCGCCGTCGACATCTACGGCGCGGGCATCCTGCTGTACGAGCTGGTCACGGGCCGTCCGCCGTTCGCCGGCGCGACCGCGCTGGAGGTGCTTCACCGCCATCTCAGCGAGGAGCCCCGCCGCCCCACCACCGTGCCCGAGCCGCTGTGGACGGTCATCGAGCGCTGTCTGCGCAAGGACCCGGCCCAGCGTCCCAGCGCCCAGAACCTCGCCCGCGCCCTGCGGACCGTCGCCGCCGGTGTCGGGGTGCACTCCACCCCCGCCCAGGTCGACGCCGCGCTCGGCGTCGGCGCGCTGCTCGCGCCCGATCCGGCACCCGCGCCGGTGCCGGACCTGCCCGGCGCAGCCGATCCGACACAGGTCCTGCCGAGCAACGCGGGTTCGTACGACCCGAACGCGGCGACCAGCGTCATGCCCTCCACGGGCGCGGGCCCCGGCGGCCCCGGATTCGGCCGGCCGCCCGGCGCCGCCGATCCGACGGCGGTCATGCCGCCCGTGCCGCCGCGTCCCGACGGGACACCCGAGCCCGAGGGCCCGCACCCCTGGCAGAGCCAGCTCCAGGCCGCGCGCGACCGCAACGAGCAGACCCAGGTGCAGTATCTGGACCCGGACCAGGACCCGCTGCGCCGCCGTCCGCAGCGCCCGCAGGCTCCCCGGCAGCAGCAGCAGCAGCAGCAACAGCAGCAGCAGCAGCAACAGCAGCAGCAGCCGCCGCAGTCGCCCCCGCGTCAGCAGCGGCCCCAGCGCCAGGCCCGGCCTCCGCAGCAGTACGCGCCGCAGCCACCCCAGCCCCAGCAGCGGTACGCGCCGCAGCAGCAGCCGTATGCTCCTCCGCAGCCGCCGCCCCAGCAGCCGGCACCGCGTCAGCCGCGCGAACCGCGGCAGCGCAGCGCCAATCCGATGCGGATTCCCGGTCTGGGCTGTCTCAAGGGGTGTCTGTTCACGCTCGTCCTGCTCTTCGTCGCGGGCTGGCTGGTCTGGGAGCTGACACCTCTTCAGGACTGGGTCGCCGAGGGCAAGAGCTACTGGACGGCGATAAGTGACGCGTTTTCGACGGTGACGGACTGGTTCTCGGAGCTGGGCGGTTCGGACCCGGGCTCCGGCTCGGGTTCGGTACCGGGGCAGTGATCCCAGGGGGGACAACCCCCGGATCCCGTACGGAAAGCCCCGATACCCGCGTACTTTGATGGGCAACGCCAGCCGCTGAGGGAGCAGTCTTGGCACGGAATATCGGCAGCCGGTACACCGCCCATCAGATTCTTGGGCGGGGCAGCGCGGGCACGGTGTGGCTCGGGGAAGGGCCCGAGGGGCCCGTGGCCATCAAGCTGTTGCGCGAGGACCTCGCCTCCGACCAGGAGCTGGTCGGACGCTTCGTACAGGAGCGCACCGCCCTGCTCGGGCTCGACCATCCCCGGGTGGTGGGCGTCCGCGATCTCGTCGTGGACGGCAACGATCTGGCGCTGGTGATGGAGCTGGTGCGCGGGACGGATCTGCGTACCCGGCTGGACCGCGAGCGCCGGCTCGCGCCCGAGGCCGCGGTCGCGATCATCGCCGATGTCGCCGACGCTCTCGCCGCCGCGCACGCGGCCGGGATCGTCCACCGCGACGTCAAGCCGGAGAACATCCTGCTCGACATGGAGGGCCCGCTCGGCCCCGGCGGCGCGCACCCCGCGCTGCTGACCGACTTCGGGGTCGCGAAGCTGATCGACACCCCGCGGCGCACCAAGGCGACCAGGATCATCGGCACGCCGGACTATCTGGCGCCCGAGATCGTCGAGGGCCTGCCGCCGCGCGCCGCCGTCGACATCTACGCCCTGGCCACGGTGCTGTACGAGCTGCTCGCGGGCTTCACGCCGTTCGGCGGCGGCCACCCCGGGGCCGTGCTGCGCCGGCATGTCACCGAGACCGTCGTCCCGCTGCCCGGTATTCCGGAGGAGCTGTGGCAGCTCCTCGTCCAGTGCCTGGCCAAGGCCCCGGCCTCCCGGCTGCGCGCCTCCGAGCTGGCGGCCCGGCTGCGCGAACAGCTCCCCCTGCTCGCGGGCATCCCCCCGCTGGACGTGGACGAGCCCGACGCGGAGCCCGCCCAGCCGCCCTCGTACGAGGAGCCGGGCCTGTCGGCCCCCGAGGCGCCGCGCCGCCGCGGCGCGGTCCCGCTGGTGCCGGGCGCGGCGCCCGACTCCAACCGGGACACCCATACGAGCATGCGCGTGCCGGGCCCGGACGAACTGGCGGGCGGCGCCCGCGGCACGGCCCGCGCCCCCCGCTCCCCGGGCCAGCGCCGACCGGGCTCGGCCCGCCACAAGGCGGAGACGGTACGCAAACGCCGGCTGACCCTGGGCGTGATCTCGGTGCTGGTGGTCCTCCTGGCGGCAGTGGGCTCGCTGGCAGTATTTCTCTGAGGCTCGGTTCGCACCTCTTTTTTGGGGCTCGGTTCGCCTCCGGGCGCTCTGTGCCCCTGTCGACGGTCGACCGTGCTCGGCCCTTCGTTCCTCAGGGCCTGCGCGCGCTCTCCTTTTCGGCACCGACGCGCCCTTCGGCTCACGCACCTTCTTTTTGAGGGCTCGGTTCGCCTCCGGGCGCTCTGTGCCCCTGTCGACGGTCGACCGTGCTCGGCCCTTCGTTCCTCAGGGCCTGCGCGCGCTCTCCCTTTCGACAGCGGCGCGCCCTTCGGCTCACTCGCCGGCGGCGGGCGGAACCGGCACGTCTCCGTGCCCGAGGCTGCCGAGGCGGGCCCCGATCGGTTTCGTTCGCCTCGGCCGCCTGGGACACGGACACGCTCTGCCCGCTGTCGAAAGGGAGGCTGTGCTCGATGTGCGGCTCCGCCGCGCGGGCGGAGGTTCGCGAGGCACGAGCGGCCGAGCACGGTCGGCTGTCGGCGCCGACTCGAGGCGCCCCGGAGGCGAACCCTGCCCCCGAAAAAAGAGGGGCTAGTCTGGAGGCGTGGCAGTCGTCGATGTATCCGAAGAGCTGAAGTCCCTCTCCTCGACCATGGGGTCGATCGAGGCCGTGCTGGACCTCGACAAACTGAGGGCCGACATCGCCGTGCTGGAGGAGCGGGCCGCGGCGCCGTCCCTCTGGGACGACCCGGAGGCGGCGCAGAAGATCACCAGCAAGCTCTCGCACCTCCAGGCCGAGGTCCGCAAGACGGAGGCGCTCCGCGGGCGGATCGACGACCTCGAAGTGCTGTTCGAGCTGGCCGAGGCCGAGGACGACCCGGACACCCGGGCCGAGGCCGAGTCCGAGCTGGAGTCGGTGCGCAAGGCGTTGGACGAGATGGAGGTCCGTACGCTCCTGTCCGGCGAGTACGACGAGCGCGAGGCGCTCGTGAACATCCGGGCCGAGGCGGGCGGCGTCGACGCCGCCGACTTCGCCGAGCAGCTCCAGCGCATGTATCTGCGCTGGGCCGAGCGGCACGGCTACGGCACCGAGGTCTACGAGACCTCGTACGCGGAGGAGGCCGGCATCAAGTCGACCACCTTCGTCGTCAAGGCGCCCTACGCGTACGGCACGCTCTCCGTGGAGCAGGGCACCCACCGGCTCGTCCGTATCTCGCCGTTCGACAACCAGGGCCGCCGGCAGACCTCCTTCGCCGGTGTCGAGGTGCTCCCGGTCGTGGAGTCCAGCGACCATGTCGAGATCGACGAGACCGAGCTGCGCGTGGATGTCTACCGCGCCTCCGGTCCCGGCGGACAGGGCGTCAACACCACCGACTCCGCGGTCCGTATCACGCACCTCCCGACCGGCATCGTCGTCTCCTGCCAGAACGAGCGCTCCCAGATCCAGAACAAGGCGAGCGCCATGAACGTCCTCCAGGCGAAGCTGCTCGAACGCCGCCGCCAGGAGGAGCAGGCGAGGATGGACGCGCTCAAGGGCGACGGCGGCAACTCCTGGGGCAACCAGATGCGTTCGTATGTTCTGCATCCTTACCAGATGGTCAAGGACCTGCGGACGGAGTTCGAGGTCGGCAATCCGCAGGGCGTGCTCGACGGTGAGATCGACGGTTTCCTGGAAGCGGGAATTCGCTGGCGCAAGCAGCAGGACAAGTAGATTCACGCTTTGTCGACAAGGGAACTGCCGCCCACAGGGCGGCAGTTCCCTTTTTCGTCACAGTTACGGCCTTGCGCGTGGACAACTGACGCGATAACGGTCATCGCGCGCGCAACCACCTTGACGCGTATATGAAAACTCGGAAAGCTGGCGCGCGGCATGCGTATTCCGAGGCGCGTGCGACCGGGGCGGATCAGATACGGAGCCCCGTGGCCGCCGCGCCGGACGCTGCACCACTGACGAATGAGCTACTGGGGGTAGCAAGCAGATGACCAAGAAGACGCGGATCCGCGTTGCGCGCGTGGCCGCCGGCGCGGTGATCGCCGCGGGCGCCTCACTGACCATCGCGGGCGCCGCTCAGGCCGTGGGTATCGGAGCGGGCGTCTCCGTCGATGTCGGTCTCACCGGTATCGGCGACGACCCGACCGACGCGCCGACCGTGATCCCGGACCCTCCCACGGAGGAGCCGCCGACGCAGGAGCCGCCGACCGAGGAGCCTCCCACGCAGGAGCCGCCTACGCAGGAGCCTCCCACGGAGGAGCCGCCGACGCAGGAGCCTCCCACCGAGGAGCCTCCCACGCAGGAGCCGCCGACCGAGGAGCCCGAGCCCTCCACCGACCCGACGTCGGACCCGTCCACGGACCCGACCGACGGCCCGGGCAACGGGGCCGGTACGGGCGGTAGCGGCAACAGCGGTACGGGCACCTGCACCGTCGACCTCGACGGCGCCGAGTGCGTCGACAACACCGACACCGACAGCGCCGGCTCCCAGCCGGTGCAGCAGGGTGCGGCCAAGGAGGAGCTGGCGGAGACCGGCGCCGCCGAGACCTCGTTCCTGCTGATCGGCGCCGCGACCATGATCGCGGGCGGTGTCGGCTTCCGGATGCTGCCGCGCCTGGTGGGCGGTGGCCGTACCGCCGCCTAGGCCCTGGGCCCTGGGCGCGTACGAACGCACAGACACGACAGAGGGGCCCGGACGCCGGTCAAGGCGTCCGGGCCCCTCTGGTGTGCCCTGAGGTCTCCCCGAGCGGGGCCGTGCCGTCCCGAGGGCCTTGTGTGCCCCCGAGGGGGCCCGAGCCCCGCGGAGCCCGGCCGTGCCCGCTCCCGGCCCGCTGAGCCCGGCCGCGCCCTGCCGGGCTCAGGCGGGCTGGTGCGCGGCGACCAGCGCCACCGCCGCCACCAGCAGGACGAGCAGCGTCAGCAGAGCCACCGGGCTCAGGCCGCCCAAGGGACCCTGCTGCTGAAGCCGCTCCCTGTTGGCACGGCAGACGCGGCATCTGCCCTCGCTGACGGGCCCCGCGCAGTTGGCGCACACCAATCGGTCGTAGGTCATGCGCATTCCTCCTCACCGCGCGGCGGAGCCGCAGCCAGTGTTCACTCCGCTCAACGCTCCGGGAAACACGACCGTTCCCCGACCCACTGTGCCAGTTCCCGACGCTTTCGGCTCGGCCGACGGCATTCCGGCGGGCCCACCACTGCTGGCGGCCACCGCGCATCCGTGATAAAGCGCCCCAAGCCCGGACGTACCGCCGCTGCCTCCGTCGCCCCAACCCCGGACGCGGACTGCGCGGCCCAGTCCGCTTCGCGTAAGGTCTCGCTCACCTACTCCCTCACTCTCCTGTCACCCACTCCCGTACTCCCGTATCTCCCGGCCGACCGTGCGTGGTGCATCCCGTGATCCGATTCGACAACGTCTCCAAGACCTATCCGAAGCAGAACCGCCCGGCCCTGCGTGATGTCTCCCTCGAAATCGAGAAGGGAGAGTTCGTCTTCCTGGTCGGCTCGTCCGGTTCCGGCAAGTCGACCTTCCTGAGACTGCTCCTGCGTGAGGAGCGCACCAGCCACGGCATGGTGCATGTCCTCGGCAAGGACCTCGCGCGCCTGTCCAACTGGAAGGTGCCGCAGATGCGCCGCCAGCTCGGCACCGTGTTCCAGGACTTCCGGCTGCTGCCGAACAAGACCGTCGCCGAGAACGTGGCCTTCGCCCAGGAGGTCATCGGCAAGTCCCGCGGCGAGATCCGCAAGTCCGTCCCCCAGGTCCTCGACCTCGTCGGTCTGGGCGGCAAGGAGGACCGGATGCCCGGCGAGCTCTCCGGCGGTGAGCAGCAGCGCGTCGCGATCGCGCGGGCCTTCGTCAACCGTCCGCTGCTGCTGATCGCGGACGAGCCGACCGGAAACCTGGACCCCCAGACCTCCGTCGGCATCATGAAGCTGCTGGACCGTATCAACCGCACCGGAACCACCGTCGTGATGGCGACCCACGACCAGAACATCGTCGACCAGATGCGCAAGCGCGTGATCGAGCTGGAAAAGGGCCGGCTGGTGCGTGACCAGGCACGCGGCGTCTACGGCTACCAGCACTGAGCACCGATAGCTGAATCGAAAGCTGAAAGGACGCCATGCGCGCCCAGTTCGTCCTGTCGGAGATCGGCGTCGGTCTCCGTCGCAATCTCACGATGACCTTCGCCGTCATCGTCTCCGTAGCCCTCTCGCTCGCCCTGTTCGGCGGCGCGCTGCTCATGCGCGACCAGGTCAGCGTGATGAAGGACTACTGGTACGACAAGGTCAATGTCTCCATCTTCCTCTGCAACAAGAACGACGCGGCGACCGCGCCCAAGTGCGTCAAGGGCGCGGTCACGGGTGAGCAGAAGAAGCAGATCGAGACCGATCTGAAGAAGATGGACATCGTCGAGAAGGTCCATTACGAGACGGCCGACGAGGCGTACAAGCACTACAAGGAGAAGTACGGCGATTCCCCGATCGCCGGCTCGATCACCCCGGACCAGATGCCGGAGTCCTTCCGGGTCAAGCTGGAGGATCCCGAGAAGTACAAGGTGGTCGCGACGGCCTTCGCGGGCCGGGACGGCGTGGAGTCCGTCCAGGACCAGCGGGACATCCTCCAGAATCTCTTCGACCTGATGAACGGCATGAACTGGGTCGCGATCTGGGTGATGCTGCTCATGCTGGTCATCGCCCTGATGCTGATCGTCAACACCGTACGGGTGTCGGCGTTCAGCCGCCGCCGCGAGACGGGGATCATGCGGCTGGTGGGCGCCTCCAGCTTCTACATCCAGATGCCGTTCATCATGGAGGCCGCGTTCGCCGGGCTGATCGGAGGGACGGTCGCCTGCGTCATGCTGCTGCTGGGCCGCTACTTCCTGATCGACAACGGTCTCGCGCTCGCCGAGAAGATGCAGCTCGTCAACTTCATCGGCTGGGACGCCGTGCTCGCCAAGCTTCCGCTGGTGCTCGCGATCGGTCTGCTGATGCCCGCCGTGGCCGCTTTCCTCGCGCTGCGCAAGTACCTCAGGGTGTGACAAGCGCCCCTGGCCGCGTCGGGGCAAGCTCCCTTGGGCTGTCCGGTGTTGTCCTAGACTCAACGTCATGTCGGGTTCCGAGTCGCACCATAGATCCCGTGGTTTCCGCCGTGGGGCCGCCCTGACATTGCTGTTCGCGAGTGTCCTCGCCACGGCCGCCGCGACGGACTCGCTGCCGCGCGCCGAGGAGGGGACCGCCCGCGTACCCACCAGGACCGTCGCCGCCACGGCCGACCGCGACGAGGTCGCCAGGGCGGCGGCCGAGGCCATGGCCGACGGCAAGTCGGCGACGGAGGCGGCCGAGGAGGTCGTCAGCCGCAGCGGCGACCGCTGGGGCGCGGTGTACGACAAGGAGCGGTACGAGGAGTTCGAGCAGGCCCTCGACGGTACGTACACCGGGGTCGGCATCGGCGCCAGGCGGACGGCCGACGGGCTGGTCGAGGTGACCCGGGTCCAGCCCGGCGGCCCGGCGGCCCGGGCCGGTGTCGGACCCGGCGACATCATCAGGACCATTGACGGCGCCGGTGTCGCGCGGCTGCCGGTGACGGAGGTCATGGCGCTGCTGCGCGGCGGCACGAAGAGCGAGGGGTCCGGTCCGGACCCCGAGGGATCCGCGTCCGCCGCCGTCGGGACCACCGTCGTCCTGGGGCTGGAGCGGGACGGGCGCTCCTGGACGAAGAGCCTGCGGCGCGCCAGGCTCGCCACCGAGTCCGTCACGGTGGACCGTATCGCCGGCGGTGTGCTGCGGATCACGGTCGAGGCGTTCACCAAGGGCTCCGGCACGCGGGTGCGCGACGCGGTCCTCGGCGCGCCCGAGGGCATCGGCATCCTGCTCGACCTGCGGGGCAACGCCGGAGGTCTGGTCACCGAGGCCGTCACGGCCGCCTCCGCGTTCCTCGACGGCGGTCTGGTCGCCACGTACGACATACGCGGTGAGCAGCGCGCCCTGTACGCGGCTCCCGGCGGTGACACCGGCCGGCCCGTGGTGGTGCTGGTCGACGGCGGCACGATGAGCGCCGCCGAGCTGGTCACCGGCGCCCTCCAGGACCGTGGCCGCTCCGTCACGGTCGGTTCGCGCACCTTCGGCAAGGGCTCGGTCCAGATGCCGAGCCGGCTGCCCGACGGCTCCGTCGCCGAGCTGACCGTGGGTCATTACCGCACTCCGGCCGGCCATGGCGTGGACGGCCGGGGCGTCACCCCGGATCTGCTGGTGAGCGAACGGGCCCAGGAGCGGGCCACGACCGTACTGAGCGGTCTCGGCGGCACACGGTAAAGAAGTTGCGCCGGGGTGCGAAAATGGCGGGACTATGGCTAAGGAAACAGGGCGCAAACTGATCGCGCAGAACAAGAAGGCGCGGCACGATTACCACATTCTCGACACCTATGAGTGCGGTCTCGTGCTGACCGGCACCGAGGTGAAGTCCCTGCGCCAGGGACGGGCCTCCCTGGTGGACGGTTTCGTCCAGATCGACGGGCACGAGGCCTGGCTGCACAACGTCCATGTGCCCGAGTACAGCCAGGGCACCTGGACCAACCACACCGCCCGGCGCAAGCGCAAGCTGCTGATGCACCGCGCCGAGATCGACAAGCTGGAGTCCAAGTCGCAGGAGTCCGGCCATACGGTGGTGCCGCTGGCCCTGTACTTCAAGGACGGCCGGGCCAAGGTCGAGATCGCGCTGGCGAAGGGCAAGAAGGAGTACGACAAGCGCCAGACGCTGCGCGAGAAGCAGGACCGCCGCGAGACGGACCGCGCGATCTCGGCGGTGAAGCGCCGCCAGCGGGCCTGAGCGGCCCGCCGGGGGCTCCTTCGGCGGAATACGCTGGCACCGTCGCGCGCTGATCACGTACGATGGGCTGCGCACCCCACGGCGGGTGTGTGCTCACGATTGAAAAATCAACATGGGGATGATCGGTTTCGACAGCGGATGTCGAAGCAGGGGAAGCGAGCCGAGGAAGCGGCAATGATCTCGTTAACCATATGTCGCAAACAATAATCGCCACTTCTAAGCGCGATTCCTCCGCCTTCGCTCTCGCTGCCTAATCAGCAGCTAGCGAAGACTCCGCGGAGTGTCAGCCCGGGGCTGTTCCCGACCCGGATCCTGGCATCAGCTAGGGAACTAAACCACTGAGCCCGGTCACGGGGAGCAGCGGGAAACCAAACAGTGACTGAGCCCGTCGGAGACTTGTCCGCGTGATCTCCGGGGCTGAGAAAAGCGAAGCGGACTGCGCTCGGAGAAGTCCTGGTTCCGCACCGTTGGACGCGGGTTCGATTCCCGCCATCTCCACAATTCCCATGTGAACACGGACTGAGGCCCCACTGCTCCGGCAGCGGGGCCTCAGTCGTGCCCGGACCGGGCCCGGAGCCGCGCGGGTCGCCCGGGGTGAACGCGCCGCGTGCCGCCGCCGCCGAACTCGCGGAAGAGGAAGATTGGCTTGATCTGTGCGCCGGGGGCCGGCTTCCCGCCGACGCGCGACCACTGTCACCGGACTGATGCACAGCAACCTCCGAAGCTGAACTCCCGGACCGCCTCACTGCGCTACATTCGTGGCCCGGGTGCGGTGTGGTAGGGGGGTACTCGGTCCGAGTGGGGGCTCGGCCGCCGCAGTGATATCCAGCCAGCCGCGTGGGACACCCAAAAACATTCAGTGGTGGGGGATGTGCCTAGCACAGTGGACAAATGGCAAGAAGATGCCCGAACGGGGCATACGCATGATCCGAGTGATGCCACGGCGGAACTCGACGGCGTGGGCCGTCAGCTCTCCGAACTGCCCACGGGCACCCATCCCGCGCAGGAGTCAGGACCCGCGCGGGGAGCCGGTCCCGAACTCTCCGACGGCCCGGTGTTCGTCGACGCCAGCGGCCGTCGCAGCAAGACGTTCCGCAGGGCGGGCTGGATCGTGGCGATCGCCTGTGCCTGCTACGCGCTGACGCTGGTCATCGCCCTGATCGGCGGCAGCTCCAGCGCGCCCTGGCTTCAGATACCGGGCCTCGCCGACGAACAGCGGCCGGACACCGTCGAGATACAGCCCGCGCCGACGACCAGCCCGTCCGCCGGCGCGGCGCCGGGCGCACCGGGTGTCACCACTGCCACGCCGACCGACTCGAACGGCCAGGCCGTTCCGCGGTCCTCCCAGAGCGCCGGCACCGACGTCTCGGGCGAGCCGGTGCCCGGCACATCCGCTTCGTCGAAGCCGTCCACCGGTCCGGACGGCGGTACGGGCGGCACCAGGCCCGGCCTGGAGCTGCCGCCCGGCACCGGCGGCGACCCGGACGACGACACCGCAGGGACCGGCGGCGAGCCTCCCACCGGTACCTCCCCGGATCCGTCGCCGCCGTCCACCGGGCCCAGTTCGCCGCCCGTCGAGACACCGCCGGTGGAAGGCGGTCAGCCGGAAGGCGGCCAGCCGATGGCCATGGAAGGCACGCGCTAGATGACCCACACCGGCAGACCCGCCGACGGATCCACCGGCGGTGCCCCCGCCGGCCGGGCCCGGCAGAAGAGCGGCGGCAGGGCCCGCCACAACGCCCGCCACAACAAGCCCCCGCGCGCCAGGCGCCATCGGCTGCCCATGCGCTATCTGCTTCCCTCACTCATCCTGGTCGCGCTGTTCGCGATGCTGATGCTCCGCGGCTATGTGCACAGCGAGATCCTCGCCGACCACCGCGTGCGCGAGTCGGTCGACGCCGACCAGGTGCCCAAGCGGATCCTCAAGGGCGGCCCGGTCATCGACGCGCGCGGTGCCACTCCCGCACGGGCGCTGAACATCCCGGACCACAGGATCGTCCTCACCTTCGACGACGGCCCCGACCCGGTGTGGACACCCAAGGTCCTCGACAAGCTGAAGGAGTACGACGCCCACGGCGTCTTCTTCGTCACCGGCACCATGGCCTCGCGCTATCCCGCACTGGTCAAGCGCATGGTGGACGAGGGCCATGAGATCGGCCTGCACACCTTCAACCACCCCGACCTCTCCTTCCAGACGAAGTCGCGGATCGACTGGGAGCTCTCCCAGAACCAGCTCGCGCTGGCCGGCGCGGCCGACATCCGCACCTCGCTCTTCCGGCCGCCGTACTCCTCGTTCTCGTCCGCCATGGACAACAAGTCCTGGCCCGTCGCCGAGTACATAGGCAGCCTCGGCTACATCACCGTCCTCGACAGCACCGACAGTGAGGACTGGAAGCGTCCGGGTGCCGAGGCGATCAGCCGGAACGCCACCCCCAAGGGCGGCAAGGGCGCGATCGTGCTGATGCACGACTCCGGTGGCGACCGCTCGCAGACCGTCGCCGCGCTCGGGCAGTTCCTGCCGCGGATGCAGGAGCGGGGTTACGAGTTCACCACCGTCACCGAGGCCCTCGGCGCGCCCAGCGCCCATACGCCGGTCACCGGCATGGCCCTGTGGAAGGGCAAGGCGTGGGTCGCCGCCGTCGCCCTCTCGGACGACATCACCGGTGTGCTGGTCGTCGGGCTCTCCGTGATCGGTGTGCTGGTCTTCGCGCGGTTCGGTCTGATGCTGGTGCTCTCCTTCGCGCACGCGCGCCGGGTGCGCCGCCGCACCTTCACCTGGGGGCGGCCCGTCACCGAACCGGTGACCGTGCTGGTGCCCGCGTACAACGAGCGCGAGTGCATAGCCAATACGGTGCGTTCGCTGATGGAGAGCGACCATCCCGTCGAGGTCATCGTCATCGACGACGGTTCGACCGACGGGACCGCGGACATCGTCGAGGCGCTCTGGCTGCCCAATGTCCATGTCGTACGCCAGGTGAACTCCGGCAAGCCGGCCGCCCTCAACAACGGCATCGCGCACGCCACGCACGATCTGATCGTGATGATGGACGGCGACACCGTCTTCGAGCCGTCCACCGTCCGTGAACTGGTGCAGCCCTTCGGCGATCCGCGCGTCGGCGCGGTCGCGGGCAACGCCAAGGTCGGCAACCGCGACAGTCTCATCGGCGCCTGGCAGCACATCGAGTATGTGATGGGCTTCAACCTCGACCGCCGTATGTACGACATGCTGCGCTGCATGCCCACCATCCCGGGCGCGGTCGGCGCCTTCCGGCGCGAGGCGCTGGAGCGTGTCGGCGGGATGAGCGAGGACACCCTCGCCGAGGACACCGACATCACCATGGCCATGCACCGCGACGGCTGGCGTGTGGTCTACGCCGAGCGCGCCCGTGCCTGGACCGAGGCTCCGGAGTCGGTGCAGCAGCTCTGGTCGCAGCGGTACCGCTGGAGTTACGGCACGATGCAGGCGATCTGGAAGCACCGCCGTGCCCTGGTCGAGCGCGGTCCTTCCGGCCGCTTCGGCCGGGTCGGACTGCCGCTGGTCTCGCTCTTCATGGTGCTGGCCCCGCTGCTGGCGCCGCTGATCGATGTGTTCCTGCTGTACGGCCTGGTCTTCGGCCCCACCCAGAAGACCGTCGTGGCCTGGCTCGGCGTCCTGCTCATCCAGGCCGTCTGCGCCGCGTACGCCTTCCGCCTCGACGGGGAACGGATGACCCATCTGATCTCGCTGCCCCTCCAGCAGATCCTCTACCGGCAGCTCATGTACGTGGTGCTGCTCCAGTCCTGGATCACCGCGCTCACCGGTGGCCGGCTGCGGTGGCAGAAGCTGCGCCGTACCGGAGTGGTGGAGGCGCCGGGCTCGATCCCCGGCCCGCGCGGGCGCGGTGCCGAGCGGAGGCCCGTCGCGTGAACGCTCATTCCGTCGGTACCGGGGGAGCGCCGGGAGTGCCGGGAGTGCCCCGGGCGAAGCACAAGGCTCCGGCGCACGGCCAGGCACACGCCCCGTCGCACGGTCCCGCCTCCGACCGGGCCTCCGCACAGGACCTCACGCGGGGCTCCGCACGGGCCGGGGCCGGGACGCGGGACCCGGCGGCTCCCGCGCCCGGCGGGCGGGACCGCTATCTGGACCTGCTGCGGGCGGTCGCGCTCGTCAGGGTCGTGGTCTTCCATGTCTTCGGCTGGGCCTGGCTGACGATCCTCTTCCCGTCCATGGGCGTGATGTTCGCGCTCGCCGGATCGCTGATGGCCCGGTCGCTGTCGCAGCGGCCTCCGTGGAGCGTCATCCGCGGCAGGCTGCGCCGGCTGCTCCCGCCGGTGTGGGCGTTCGCGCTGGTCGTCGTACCGCTGATGTTCGTGGTGGGCTGGCGGCCGGCCAGGGAGGAGGGGCTGTGGTGGTTCCTGCGACTGGCCAACTACATCGTGCCGTTCGGTGCCCCGCCGTACCCGTACGAGAACGGTTCGCCGAGCGGTCTGCTGGAGGAGACCTGGGCCGAGCAGGCGGCCGGTCCGCTCTGGTACATCCGGGCCTATCTCTGGTTCGTCCTCGCCTCGCCGCTGCTGCTGTGGGCGTTCCGCAAGGTCCCCTGGGCGACGCTGCTCCTTCCCGTCGCGCTCACCGCGGTCCTCGGCTCGGGCCTGGTGGAGATTCCCGGCGAGACCGGCGAGGCGCTCTCCGACTTCGCGGTCTACGGCGCCTGCTGGGTCCTCGGCTTCGCCCACAACGACGGCGCCTTCCGCAAGGTCCCGCGGTACATCACGGTCTCGCTGGCCGCCTTCACGATGGCCTTCGCCCTGTGGTGGGCCTCGGGCCATCTCACCGACGAGGGCTGGAACCTGGACGAGATCCCGCTCGCCCAGGCGATGTGGTCGCTGGGCTTCTGCGCGATCCTGCTCCAGTACTCACCCTCGTGGCGGGAACTTCCCGGCAGGCTCGGACAGTTCGACACGGTGATCACGCTCGCCAACAACCGGGCCGTGACGATCTATCTCTGGCACAACCTGCTGATCATGGCGACGGTCCCGCTCATCGACCAGCTCTGGTCCATCCCGGGGATCGACGCGTACTCGGCCGAGCTGGACTCCGCGTACTCGGCCCTGATGCTGGTCCTGGTCTGGCCGCTGATCGCCCTGATGATCCTGGCGATCGGCTGGGTCGAGGACGTGGCGGCGAAACGCGCGCCCCGGCTGTGGCCGAACGGGGCGAAGGAGGCCCGGGAGCGCGCGGCGCGGGTCTGACATGTCCGGGGGCCGCTGCGCGGGGTCCGTGCGCACGGCGCGTGCGCACGGCGAGTGTGCGGGAGGCCGGCGCCCCGGGCCAGGGGCTCAGCGGCGGCCTCCGGCTGCCGGACGCAACTGCCCGGGGCCGGCGGACGCCTGTCGGCTGTCCGGGGTGGGCCGATGATTCGCCTCACGTTCACCGTCCCAACATGTTGAGCTCATCAACTGTCGACAGCATCGGCCTACTCGACCGGCAGTTCCGTTGGAAGACTCCGAGGAGCACGTGTGAAGATCCTCCGTAAGATCTCGTCAAGTGTGGGTGCCACCGGGAAGCCGGGGTCCGGCCGGCCGGCCGGCGCGGCGCGCGGGACCCGGATTCGAGATCTCGACGAGGCGAACCGGCGGACCGCGAAGGAGGCCGCCCGGGTCCGGCCGACCACGACCTCCGAGATCCTCAACACCCACCGCAAGGCGTTTCCCTACCAGGGATGGGTGGAGATCGACTCCGGTCTCTGTCCCCCGTTCGTCATGTTCTGCGCGAACGACGAGGCCGTGGCCCTCGACACCGTCTGGAACGGCCGCTTCGGCTACGAGATGGGGAGCCTGTACCACTGGAGCCGGCTGGCCGCCGCCAGCCGTACGGTGCTCGACGTCGGCGCGCACGTCGGCTACTACGCGATGATCGCGGCCCTCTCCAGCCCCAAGGCCACCGTGCACGCCTTCGAGCCGGTGCCTCCGATCCACGCCAGGCTGGCCGTCAACCACCGGGCGAACGGTGTCAAGAATCTCGTGCTGCACCAGCGGGGTGTCTCGGACGAGGGCGGCCGGGCGGACATCAACATCCGCTTCCCGCTGGCGAACCTGCTCTCCACCGGCTCCTCGCTGGAGGAGTTCGCCAAGCCGCTGGCCAGCGCGTTCACCGCGCGTATCCAGCTCGTCACGCTGGACGAGGAGCTCGGGGACACCCCCGTCGACCTGATCAAGATCGATGTGGAGGGGCACGAGCCCAGCGTGCTGGACGGAGCGCGGCACCTCATCAAGCGCGACCGGCCCGTGATCATCCTGGAAGCCCTGGCGTCGACGCCGATGGACGAACTCACCGGGCCCTTCGCGGATCTCGACTACACCTTCCGCTGGATCTCCGAGGCGGACCACCGGCTCGTCCCGATCGCCGACGGACGTCCTGACAAGAGCCGGAACCTGATCTTCGCGCCGCGGGAGAACGAGTACGCCTGACGGGACGGCCCGCCCGAACCCGGGCCCG
>NZ_MAUD01000318.1 GCF_001700515.1 Streptomyces lushanensis | reverse complement strand
GGGGAGGCGGAGGAGCTGGTGTTCATCTCGGGGTCCTTGTCTGGAGTGCGGTGCGCCCCGGAGGTCGTAGGGCCCCGAACGCGACAGGCGCCCCGGGCCTTGTCGGCCCGGGGCGCCTGGGAAGTCGCGTGTCAGTTCAAGCAGCGCGACCATGGCAGCCGGACGGGCCGGTGCCATAGGTAAAGACGAAGGTCTGGTGCTCGCGCATACGGCCAGTATGGACCCGGCGCCCCCGCGCGGGTCAAAGCGGGCGGGGACGGTGACCGGATGGTGAGACGTATCGGCGGCTTCGGCCCGTCGTCGCTCCCCGTTAGAATCGAGACAACTTGTCTCCCCCTATGTCACGCCGGAAGGCCGCCCCGTGCCAGCAGCGCCCACCGCCGCCCCCGATGTCGTCCTCGTCGTCGACTTCGGTGCGCAGTACGCCCAGCTCATCGCCCGACGCGTCCGCGAGGCCCGTGTCTACAGCGAGATCGTCCCGTCCACGATGCCCGTGGCCGAGATGCTGGCGAAGAAGCCCAGGGCGGTCATCCTCTCCGGCGGCCCGTCCTCCGTCTACGCGGAGAACGCGCCGAGCGTCGACAGCGCGCTCTTCGAGGCCGGTGTCCCGGTCTTCGGGATGTGCTACGGCTTCCAGCTCATGGCGACCGCGCTCGGCGGCACCGTCGACAACACGGGCGCGCGTGAGTACGGCCGTACGCCGCTGCGTGTCTCCAAGACCGGCTCCACGCTCTTCGAGGGCACCCCGGCCGAGCAGGCGGTCTGGATGTCGCACGGCGACGCCTGTTCCGCCGCGCCCGCCGGGTTCACCGTCACCGCGTCCACGGACGTCGTGCCCGTCGCGGCCTTCGAGAACGACGAGAAGAGGCTGTACGGGGTCCAGCACCATCCCGAGGTGATGCACTCCACCTACGGCCAGCAGGTCCTGGAGCACTTCCTCTACCGCGGCGCCGGTATCGAGCCGACCTGGACCACCGCCAATGTGCTGGACGAGCAGATCACCCTCGTGCGTGAGCGCGTGGGCACCAAGCGCGCCATCTGCGGTCTGTCGGGCGGTGTGGACTCGGCCGTGGCCGCCGCGCTGGTCCAGCGGGCCATCGGCGACCAGCTCACCTGCGTCTATGTCGACCACGGCCTGATGCGCAAGGGGGAGACGGAGCAGGTCGAGAAGGACTTCGTCGCCGCCACGGGCGTACAGCTCAAGGTCGTCGACGCGCAGGAGCGCTTCCTCGCCGCGCTGGCCGGTGTCTCCGATCCCGAGCAGAAGCGGAAGATCATCGGCCGGGAGTTCATCCGGGTCTTCGAGCAGGCGCAGGCCGAGATCGTCGCCGAGGCGGGCGCGGACGGCGAGGACGTCGCGTTCCTCGTACAGGGCACGCTCTACCCGGACGTCGTGGAGTCGGGCGGCGGCACCGGCACCGCCAACATCAAGTCGCACCACAATGTCGGCGGGCTCCCCGAGGACATCGAGTTCGAGCTGGTCGAGCCGCTGCGGCAGCTCTTCAAGGACGAGGTCCGGATGGTCGGCCAGGAGCTGGGCCTGCCGGACGAGATCGTCCACCGCCAGCCCTTCCCGGGCCCCGGGCTCGGTATCCGTATCGTCGGCGAGGTCACGCGCGAGCGTCTCGACCTGCTGCGCGAGGCCGACGCGATCGCCCGCGAGGAGCTGACCGCGGCCGGTCTCGACCGTGACATCTGGCAGTGCCCGGTGGTCCTGCTCGCGGATGTACGGTCCGTCGGCGTCCAGGGCGACGGGCGGTCCTACGGTCATCCGATCGTGCTGCGGCCCGTCTCGTCCGAGGACGCGATGACCGCGGACTGGACCCGGATGCCGTACGACGTGCTGGCCCGGATCTCCACTCGGATCACCAACGAGGTCGCGGATGTGAACCGCGTGGTCCTCGATGTGACGAGCAAGCCGCCGGGCACCATCGAGTGGGAGTGACCCGGGCGGGCCGGCCCGGGCGGGAGTGAGCGCGGCCGGGGACCGGGCTCCCGGGGGGCCGGACACGTGTGCCGCCCGGTGACCCGACGTCGGCGACCTGACATCGGCGAGTCGGCGTCGGTGAGCCGGAGTGGGCGAGCCGGCGTCGGTGAGTCAACGGGAAGTCGACATCGTCACCGTGTTCTCACCTGTACCGACCGGGCCGATTGCGCGCGTACCTCACTCTGTACGGCACAATTCCCAGGCGTAGCAAGGAAGTTCGTGGGCGGGGCGGGGAAGGCGGCATTCGGCGTGGCTGTGCAAGTGGCAAGAGAGGGCGCGCACGGCGGGGGCTGTACATGCGGCGACTGCCCGCACGGAGCGCGCGAGGGGCATCGGCGGGCCGTGGCCGCGTTCCTGGCGAAGCGGGACGAACTGGCCACCGGGCAAGGACTTCCGGCCGCGGTCGCGCACTCGGCGGGAGCCTCCCGGCAGTGGGTGTCGGACGAACTGACCCAGTCCGCCCTCGCGGTGGCCGATCGCAGCCGTGAGGCGGGCAACGCCTGGCTGCACTCCGTCTGGCGCCACACGCTGCTGGCGGTGTGGGGCGCGGTCGTGGTGCTCGCGCTGGCCCAGACCACGACCGCGATCGGAGCCGGCTGGAGTGCCGCCCGTACGGCCGGGCTGGTCGCGGCGCTCGTCGTCGCGGGACTGCTGACCGTCGCGGCCCGGCTCCACCGTGCCCGCGGCGGACTGCTCGCACCTCTGATCGGTGAGGACAACCGGCTGTCGACCTCGCGGACCATCGCCTCCGCCTGGGTGCTGCTCGTCGTCTTCTCCGTGCTCGTGCTGGCCCTTCAGCTCGCGGGCGCCTCCGGGCACGCCCGGCGCGACGAGCTGATCGCCGGGCTCGAACTGGCCCAGGGCGCGGGCATGGTGACCGTACTGGCCGTGGTGTGCGGTATCGCCGTGATCGTCCGCCGGGTGGTGGCCGTACGCGTACTGGCGCAGCGGCTCCAGAAGGTACGGGCCGAGCGCCCGCGGCTGGCCGATCTGCTCTGCGACGACGGCGGGCGCGGCAGCTTCACCGATGTGCAGTACGCGGTCGTCAATGTCGTCGCCCTTCTTTTCTCCGGTGTCCGTCTCGCCCGGCGGCCCGAGCAGCTGCCCGACCTGCCCTGGGCGCTGGCCCTGCTGGTCGCCGTCTCCGCCGCCACCTACTTCGCGGGCAAGTACGCGGAGGGCGGGCGGCCCCTCGTCCTGTCGGTCGTACGGGCCAGGGAGGCGGGCGATCTGGACGCCCCCATCCGTACCGGCGACGACATCGAGATCCGTGGCGCCGGCTTCGTACCACCGGGCGCGGGCACTCCGGACCGGCTGGCCCGGATGGTCGTGCGGATCGGCCCCGTCCATGTCCATGTACCGCTCATCCCGGTGCCCGGAGGCTTCGCCAATCCCTCCGACACCTGCCTCACCGTGCCCGTACCGGTCGATGTGGAGCCCGGCTCCGTCGAGGTGCAGGTCGTGACCGCGGCGGGAGTGGAGACCAACCGCGTGATCGTCGAGGTCATGGACTGACCGCGGCTGAACGTATCTCAGGCGCAGTTGTTCAAACCCTTCACAGACATGGCCGATTCCTGAGGGCCCGACGGCTGGTTCACTGAGCGCCGGACGGGTCGTATCCGTATGCATGGGCAAGGGCACACGAGGGCACTGGCTCCCGTGGCAGCGGTGTGGGACAGGGAGAGGCGGACCGGCGATGACCTATGGCTACCGGACGGACACCTATGGGCAGATCGGAGGTGAGCCGCGCGGCTGGCGGGAGAACGCCACACGCTTCGCGCTGCTGCCGTTGCGGATCTTCCTCGGCGTCACCTTCATCTACGCGGGAATCGACAAACTGACTCAGAGCGGTTTCATCGCGGCGACCGGTCCGGGCTCGGTCGGCGAGCTGATGCGCGGGGTCCGGGACAGCTCGGCCGTTCCGGCGCTGGTCGATCTCGCGCTCAGGAGCCCTTCGGGATTCGGATACGCCATCGCCATTGGTGAACTCGCCGTCGGCCTGGGCACGCTCTTCGGCGTGCTGGCCCGGCTCGCCGCGTTCGGCGGCGCCCTCATCTCACTGAGCCTGTGGCTGACCGTGAGCTGGCAGAGCGACCCGTACTACTACGGCAACGACCTCGCCTATCTCATGGCCTGGCTGCCGCTGGTGCTCGCCGGTGCCCCGGTGTTCTCCCTCGACGCGCTCCTGGCCGACCGGCGCCGGCGTATGAGGTAGTCGGCGGCGGAGACGACGGAGGCCAGGACGAGACCGCCGAAGACCACCGGGAACACCGTGTACCACGGTGTGTGCCAGGAGCCCGCGGTGTCACCGGCGTACACGACCGCCGCGCCGAGCACGGCCAGTCCCGCGATCAGCCGCCCGGGACGGAACTCATGACGCTGCACGGGTCACCTCCACCTGGCCGAGGCCGACTTCGAGCTCCAGATCCAGCGTGCCGGCCGGGGCGGAGCCCGCGCGCGGTGTCAGCGTGCGCAGGCGGGAGTGGTCCGGGGCTATGTCCACATCGTTCGGCGGATCCCCTGGCAGCCGGATGTCCCCGAGCCCTGCCTGGGCACGCAGTTTCACGGTCACTCCCCGCGGTACGACGACCTTGAGCTGCCCGGCGCCCACCTCGGCGGACGTACTGACCGTGCGGCCCTCGGGCACGGCGAGCCCGGACAGGTCGAGTGTGCCGACGCCGGAGCCCAGCTCGTACCGCGGCTGCACCGCGGTGACCGAGGCGGGTGTCCAGTGCCGACGGCCCCACTCCGTGGTGATGTTCTTCGGGACGGCCGACGCGCCCGCGAGCAGTCCGGCGGTGACCACCGCCAGGAAGACCGTGCCGACGCCGGTGCGGCCCAGGAAGGCGCTGACGGCCAGACCGATCCCGAAGACCGCGAGCGCGCAGGCCAGTCCTGTCTCCAGGCTCGTGCCGAACGGCCGGCTGTCCCACGACAGGCCCGTGCCGAGCCCGCCCGCTATCAGCGCGAGCATCAGCAGATTGCCGCCGAATCCGCGCGGTCCGTGGGAAAGGGCCGGGCGCGCCGAGGTGGCCGAGTGGTGCCACGACCGCTTCGCGCCGCCCTCGCCGCTCACGCCCTCCTCAGGACCCCACAGATAGACACCCACGGTCGGCCCCGTGGTGCCGTCCTTGACTATCGGGTCGCGCCACCACGAGTGGATCCCCGGCGTCGGCGGCGCCATCGTCTCCGGAGGCGCCTCCGCCACGGCCTGGGCCGTGGCCGGATCGAGTGTCGCGCCGTCGGGCGCGGCGGTGCGGCGGCGCTGCGACCACACGGCGGAGCCGACGACGGCGAGCGAGAGCATGGCGGCGAAGCCGAGGGTGCCGTCATTGCCGAGCATGGACAGGAACAGCCCGCAGCCGATCAGCGCGAGCAGCACGGCGATCAGCGAGGCCCCGTCCACCCGTCCCGACAGCAGTCTGCGGGCCTCGTTCTCCTCCTCGCCCTCCAGCGGGATCAGCAGCCACGCGAAGCCGTAGAAGATCAGCCCGATACCGCCGGTGACCGTGAGTACTCCGACGACGATCCGGAAGATCACCGGATCCACGTCGCAGTACCGCCCGAGCCCGCCGCACACACCGGCGAACACCTTCTGGCGCGGGCTGCGCTGAAGCCGAGGGGACGCGGGAGGCGGCGGCGCTGAGCCCGGGGCGGACGCGGAAGCGGATCCCTCGGGCGGCGCGGCGGCCTGTGCGCTGGGCGACGGGGCCGACGGCTGGGTCATATGTCCATGGTGACGGTCCGTGTCCCGCGCCTCCAGCCATCCCGACCCTGGGCTCACCCTGATATTGGCGCGGGACACGGACCGTCA
>NZ_MAUD01000317.1 GCF_001700515.1 Streptomyces lushanensis | reverse complement strand
CGGCGGCGAGTGTGCTGGGTCGGCGTATGGCTGCCATGGTCGGTGGTCTCCTCGATGGTGTGGTGCGGTGAAGTGGTGTGTGGGGTACGAATGCCCGGACTCCGCGCGTTGTGGGGTGCGTTGGGCGATGCGTGATGTGTGACGTGTGACGCGTTGTGTGACGTGAGGTGCGTGGTGCGTGCGTCGCGTGTGGGGGAGGTCAGCTCTCGTCCGACGCGGCGGAGCCTCCGCGCCTGCGGACCGCGAGGACGGCGAGTACCGCGAGGCCCGCGGCGAGGAGCGCGCCCGCGCCGATCGCCGTGTACGTCCCGGCCCCGGCGGATGACGAGGACGCGGCCTGGGCGGCGGGCCCGGTGGGGCTCGGGGCCGTGGTGGCGGACGCCGTCGGCTCCGCGGCGGCCGAGGCCCCGCTGCCCAGATCCGGCAGGGCGGGCAACCGCGCCTTCTCGTCCACGGCGACGGCGAGCGAGACCGGGTCCATCGCCGTGCCCGCCCGGTAGAGGGAGCCGAAGGTCTCGGCGCCCGGTGCCGTCAGCGTGGCGGGCACCTCGGTGAGCGAGGCGAGGCCGTTCCTCGGAGTGAGGTCCTCGGCCGGGAAGGTGATCAGAGGCACGGCCTTCCGGGGCGGGCTGCCCTCGGCCGCGTCGGTGACATCGGCCAGGAGCGTGCCCCTGCCGTCCTTCACCCGGACGGCGACCCCCGTCAGGGTCAGGTCGAGTCCGGTGCCGGTGAAGCGGACGGTGCCCGCGAAGTCCGCGACGAGGATGCCCTTCCCGGCGTCGTACGAGCCCGTACCGCGCGGGAAGCGGAAGAGCGCGCCGCCGTCCTGGGCACCGTCGCTCAGGGTCCAATTCCCCCTGGCGACAGGGCCGGTGACGTACTCGCGGTAGGTACGGCGTACGCCCCAGTCGACGGCCGCGGTCCTGAACCCTCCCGTCGCCCGCCCCTTCCCGGGCTCCTCCCGCCCTTTCCGCGTCGGCTCGCCCGCGGGCCCGCTCGTGGACGGGCTCACGGGCTTCTTCGCCGCCGCGACGTCCACGGAGAGGCTGACCGGATCGAGAGGCGTTCCCGCCGTGTAGTAGCCCGCGAAGGCGGTGGCGCCCTGTGGGGTGAGCGTCGCCGGGACGTTGTGGAGGGCGACCGGGCCGCCGCCGCCCGCCATGGTGATCCCGGAGAGATCGAGCGAGGCGAGCGGGACCCGCGCGGCCGTGGTGAGCTTGCCGGAGCCCCTCGCCCTGCTCGTCACATCGGCGTAGAGCGTGCCGGCGCCACCGGAGATCCGTACGGTGGGCCGGCCGACCGTGAGATCGAGTTCATACGTGCCGTCGGCCTTCTGATGGCCGGTGAACCGGACCCCGCCGGAGAAGCCCGCCCGGAACGCCCCGGTGTCCGGGTCGTACGAGCCGGTGGCCGAGTGGAAGCGGAACCCGCTGCCCACCGTCGCCGCGCCGCCGGTGAGTGCCCAACCGCCCTGTGCGATCGGCCCGGTGATGTAGCTGAGGAACGAGGACTTGATCCCCCAGTCGAGCCTGCCGCCCCGCACCGTACGGTCCGCCGCCTGGGCGCCGGCGGCGGGCAGCAGGGCCACCGGCAGCGCCAGCAGCAGCGCGGCGGCGAACGCGCGCACCGGTCTGAAGGACAGCATCGGGTGACTCCCCCTGGTGAAAGGACCGGGATACAGATGTCCCGGGATCTGGCAAGCGAGGTAAGGCTAACCTAAGCTACATCCAGCTCGGACCGGAACCCTTCGACCGGCGGAAACCACGGCAAAACATCGCAGAACCACAGCCGTGGCACGACAAAAAGAACGAACAGGACAACGAACAGGACGGTGCACTCCGTGCGCAGATCACGCCTGACGAGTGCGCTCCTCTCCGCGCTCGCCCTCGCCCTGGCCGCGAGTGCCACCGACTGCGGTGGCGGCGAGGACGGTGCCGCCGCCCGTGGTGACGGCGACGGCGGTACCAGGACGGCCGACCGGGTCCAGCCCCTGGCGGGCATACCGGCGCCACGACTGCCCGTCACGGTGGACTCGGCGGACGGCCGCGAGGTGACGGTCGCCTCGGCGGACCGGATCGTGCCGCTGACCGGTTCGCTGAGCGAGATCGTCTTCACCCTCGGCCTCGGGAGACGCGTGGTGGCACGCGACATCACCGCCACCTTCGAACAGGCGGCGAAACTGCCGGTGGTGACGCGTGCACACGATGTCTCGGCCGAGGGCGTGCTGTCGCTCAAGCCGACCGTCGTCATCGCCGACACCACCACCGGCCCGGCCGAGGCCATCGGCCAGATACGGGACGCGGGCATTCCGCTCGTGGTCGTCGCGCCGGCCAAGAGCCTCGCCGATGTCGGCGCCCGGATCGACGCGGTGGCCGGCGCGCTGGGCGTCGGGTCGGCGGGCGCGGAGCTGAGGAAGCGTACGGACGCGCGGATCGCGGCCGTGCGGAAGGACATTCCTGCGCGCGAGGGCGGACGGAAGCCGCGCGTCGCGTTCCTCTATCTGCGCGGCTCGGCCTCCGTCCATCTGCTCGGCGGCGCCGACTCCGGAGCGAGTTCGCTGCTGGAGGCGGCCGGCGCGGTCGACGCGGGCAAGGAGTCGGGACTGCGGAAGGACTTCACCGCGATCACGGGCGAGGCACTGGCGAAGGCGGCGCCCGACGCGATCCTGGTGATGACCAAGGGCCTGGAATCCGTGGGCGGACCGGACGGTCTGGTGAGGATCCCAGGGGTCGCGCAGACACCCGCCGGGATGGACCGCAGGATCGTCTCGATCGAGGACGGAGTGCTGCTGAACTACGGTCCGCGCACGGACGAGGTGCTGAAGTCGATCGTCGAACAGCTCTACGCGAACGGGAGTTGAGATGGCGACGACACCGGTCGCGCGGAGGCCGCCGCCGGAGGGTTCCGACGCCCCGCGCGCCCCGCATGTGCCGGGAGCCCCGGTCCCGGTCCCGGCCGGCGCCGGCGGCGGCACCGCGGGCGGCGGCCGGAGGCGACGGCCCGGGAGCACCACCCTGCTGACCGCCGGGCTGCTCGCCGCGCTGGTCCTGTTCTGTCTGCTCTCCGCCGGGATCGGCGCGTACGACATCCCTCTCGGCGATGTCCTCTCCTCCGTCCTCCACCGCACCGGGCTCGGCGGCGCCGCCCTCGACCGGGTGGGCGAGAGCGTGCTGTGGAACGTCCGGCTGCCCCGGGTCGCCCTCGCGCTGCTCGTCGGCTCCTCGCTCGGCTGCGCGGGCGCGCTGGCGCAGGGCGTGTTCGGCAATCCGCTCGCCGAACCGGGAGTCATCGGGATCTCGTCGGGCGCGGCGGTCGGCGCGGTGGCGTCGATCGCCCTGGGACTGAGCTTCCTCGGCAACTGGACGGTGACGGTCTGCGCGTTCGCCGCCGGACTGGCGACGGTCCTGCTGGTGTACGCGCTGTCCCGCTCGGGCGGCCGTACGGAGGTGGTCACGCTGATCCTCACCGGCATCGCGGTCAACGCGTTCGCCGGGGCGCTGATCGGGCTCTTCGTCTTCTTCGCGGACAGCGCGCAGATCACGCAGATCACCTTCTGGCAGCTCGGTTCGCTGGCGCAGGCGACCTGGCCGAAGGTGCTCGCCGTACTGCCGTGCGCGCTCGCCGAGCGCGAGAAGGTCCAGCTTCCGCGCGTGGACGGGCGCCACGGCGAGCCCGGCGAGCGCGCACGGCAGTA
>NZ_MAUD01000316.1 GCF_001700515.1 Streptomyces lushanensis | reverse complement strand
CCCGACCGGTCGGGTACCGGCGGAACCAGCCGGGCGACGGACGCCGGCCATCCGCTGCGCGGTAACTCGGTCTCCCGGGGCAGACGTTGCCCGGTGCGCCGGACGGCGTGGTGACCGTGACCGCCTCACGGACGGCGGAGGTGACGAAAGTCATGACGGCGAGTTTGATCCGGGAATCGTCCCTCATCGACCGGAATGCCGATATGTCGCGTACCGGATCTTAGGAGATCGCGCCGAAAGTTCGGCCTCGGCAAGCACTCGGGCGGTCTTCGGGGGATGTGGGGAAGCCCTGGGCAAAAGCACTTGGCCTGAGATGGCCGGAACCGGATCCATGGGACGACCGCCTCCGCCGCGGTGTCCACCGGCGTCGCTCCGGCGTTGACGCCGTCCCTACGCCGTGCCCGCTACGATGCCCCTGACCTGCGCAAAAGCTTCTCTGCGAAGGCCCTCCCAGGAGGAGGGCCGTGCACCGCGCGTAGAAGCGCCCCCGGCAGGACTCGAACCTGCGGCCAAGTGCTTAGAAGGCACCTGCTCTATCCACTGAGCTACGGGGGCCGGGTGGTGGCCTCGGTGACCTGGAGCCCGGGGTTGGGTGGTTCCGTGACCTCGCCGGGACAAGGATAGGGCTCCGATCACCTTGACCCGGTTGCTTCACGTGCGTGGCACGTTGTGGAGGTTCAGTGAAGCGAACCGATAATCGCAGGCAGGTGCGATTCCCGCATCGCTTTTGGCCTCCCGCGCCCCGGGTGTTGTGCACTCGTTATGCCTGCGCCCCACTCGTCCCATCTGTCCTTAATGCTTGATCGGCGCGCAGAGATGTCTATACGCTTCAAAAAGGCTCCAAAGTTGGGCATTCTTCGCATGTGGTGACCTTGGATGTACGGCCCGAGCTGATCGACGCACTTTCCGCACTGCGCGACTGTGTCGCTGCCGTGCGTCTTCCCCTTCCCCTCCCCGGTGCGCCACGGGCCCGGCAGACCCGGGCCGAGCTGCTCGCCCAGCTCGACGACTATCTGCTGCCGAGGCTCCGCGACCCCGAAGCGCCTCTGCTCGCGGTCGTCGGCGGGTCCACCGGTGCCGGAAAGTCCACACTCGTCAACTCCCTTGTGGGACGGCGGGTCAGCGAGGCGGGGGTGTTGCGGCCCACCACACGTACCCCCGTGCTCGTGTGCCATCCCGATGACCACCACTGGTTCGCCGGAATGCGGGTGCTGCCGCATCTCACCCGGGTGTGGCTGCCGCAGCAGGAGGACGACGGAGGAGCGGGCACGGAGGCCCTGGAGAAGAACGCGCTGCGTATCGAGACCGCCTCCTCCCTGCCCCGGGGGCTCGCGCTGCTCGACGCTCCCGACATCGACTCGCTCGTGGTGGACAACCGGTTGCTGGCCGCGGAGTTGATCTGTGCCGCCGATGTCTGGGTCATGGTCACCACCGCCTCCCGGTACGCGGACGCCGTGCCCTGGCATCTGCTGCGTACCGCCAAGGAGTACGACGCCTCGCTGGTCACCGTCCTCGATCGGGTGCCGCACCAGATGATCAACGAAGTGGCGCGGCAGTACGGGGCGCTGATGAAGCGGGCAGGGCTCGGTGACGTACCCCGGTTCACCATCCCCGAGCTGCCCGAGTCGGCCGGCGGCGGGCGCGGGCTGCTGCCCACCACCGCCGTCGCGCCGCTGCTCAGCTGGCTCGCGCACCGGGTGCAGGATCCGGCGGCGCGCCAGCAGGCACTGGAGCGTACGGCGGCCGGAATGATCAACTCGCTGAACGTGCGGATGCCGGAGCTGGCCGGCGCGGTGGCCGCCCAGTACGCCGCCTCCGTGCGGCTCACCGGCGCCGTGGAGGAGGCCTACGCGGCCGAGGGCGAGCGGGTGCGCAGACAGCTCCAGCGCGGCGCCGTGCTCGCCGGGGACGCGCGTACGCGCTGGCGCGGCTATCCCCGGGACAGTTCGGCGCGCGAGCTGCTCGACTCGCTGGCGGAGAGCCTGGGCGCGCTGCTGCAGTGCGCCGTCGCCGCCGCCGAGGAGCGTGTCACGGAGGCATGGCAGCGCGAACCGGCCGCCGGGGCCCTGCCCGTACCGAGCGCCGACCGCGAGGGAGCGGAACGGGTCGGGATCGCCGTACGCCGCTGGCGCCGCGTGATGGAGGAACTGGCCGAGGAGGAGGTGCGGCGCCTCGACCGCACCGCCGCGCCCGATCCCGAGACCGTCGCGGCCCTGCTCGCGGCGGCCCTGCTGGGCGGCCGTCGCTCGCGCGCGGCGGGGGAGCGGCTCGCGGAGCGGATCGGGGCGCGTGGCGCGCTGCGGCTGCGCGACCGCGGCGGCGCGCTGGTGACGACGTATATCGACCGCGTACTGCACGGGGAGCGCGACCGGCGGCTGGCACCTCTCGACGCCCTTGAGGTGACGCCGGAGCCGCAGGCCGAGCTGATCGCCGCGCTGTCCGTACTCCAGAAGGAGAGATGACCGAAGTGGCCGATGTGACCGCTGTTACGGATAAGACGGATAACGCAGATAACGCGGATAACGTGAATAGTGCAAATAATGCAAATAATGTGAATGGTGCGGACAATGTGAAGAGCATGGGCGAGGCCGACGGCGCCGGCGAATCGGGGGACGGCGAATCCCGGGGCGGTCCCGGGGACGAAAACGCGGGCAGTGGCACCGAGGGCCGTGGCGCGGAGGGCCGTGGCGCGGAGGGCGAGGGGGGCGCGAGGCCGGCGGACGAGTCCGGCACCGCCGGGGCGGGCGTCGCCAAGGGATCCTCCGGCGGCTGGGACGACGGGTTCATCGCCCGCCGCGCCGCCGAGAAGGGCGACCTCGACGCCGACCTGGACGGATTGGAGGACGTGGGCGACCTCAGCGGCGTCCACTCCGGACGCGGCGCGCAGAGCGCGCGCGACGCCGTGCACGGCGTACGCGCCGTCCACGGCCTGACGGGTGCCCCGGACGACGGCGGGAACACCGCCGTCGAGAGCGAGGAGCACACGCCCGGCAGTACGTACGGCGGCTCCCTGCGCAGACGTCTGGACGCGCTCGGCGAGCTGGTGGGGCTCTCCAGAGCCCGCCTGGACGGCGCGCTCCTCGCCGAGGCCGGGCATGTCCTGGAGGAGGCATCCGCCCGCCAGCGGCTCTCCTCGTACCACACGGTCGTCGCCATCGCGGGAGCGACGGGCAGCGGCAAGTCGACGCTGTTCAACGCCCTGGCCGGGGTGCCGATCTCGGAGACCGGCCTGCGCAGGCCCACCACCTCGGCACCCATCGCCTGCATGTGGTCCGACGGCGCGGCGGGGCTGCTCGACCGGCTTGAGATTCCCGGGCGGCTGCGGCGCAGGCCGCTCGCGGGCGGCGACGGCGACGAGGAACTGCACGGGCTCGTCCTCGTGGACCTTCCCGACCACGACTCGGCCCTGGTGTACCACCGGGAGCAGGTGGACCGGGTGCTCGCGCTCGTGGACGCGGTGATCTGGGTCGTCGATCCGGAGAAGTACGCGGACGCCGCCCTGCACGAGCGCTATCTGCGTCCGCTGGCCGGCCACGCCGAGATCACCTTCGTCGTGCTCAACCAGATCGACCGGCTTCCCGGCGAGTCCGCCGACCTGGTGCTGGACGATCTGCGCCGGCTGCTGGACGAGGACGGTATGGCCCTCGGCGAGCACGGTGAGCCCGGCGCCACCGTGCTCGCGCTCTCCGCCCTCGGTGGGGAGGGCGTCGGGGAGCTGCGGGAACTGCTCGGACGGTTCGTACAGGAACGGAGCGCGGCGGCGCGGCGGCTCTCGGCCGATGTGGACGCGGCGGCCCGGCGGCTGCGTCCCGCGTATGTCGCCGAAGGGCGGCCCGGACTCGGTGAGCGTTCGCGCGAGCAGTTCGCGGACCGGCTGGCCTGGGCGGTCGGCGCGGTGGCGGCGGGCGAGGCGGCGGAGCGCGAATGGCTCAGAAACGCCGGGCGCGCGTGCGGGACGCCGTGGCTGAGGCTGTGGCGCTGGTACGAGAGCCGGCGGATGCCCGGGTACGCGCGGCCCCGGCCGGCGGTGGTCGTGGAGGAGGAGCTGACGGCACGTCAGCGGGTCGAACAGGCCGTGCGCACGGTCGCGGAGGAGGCGTCGGCGGGGCTGCCCGCGCCGTGGGCGAACTCCGTGCGCGAGGCGGCGGCCCGGGGCTCCCGAGGTCTCTCGGAGGCGCTGGACGAGATGGCGGCGAAGGCGGGAACACCCCTCGGCAGACCGCCGCGCCCTGCCTGGTGGCCGGCCGCCGTGCTGGTGCAGGCGACCATGACGCTGCTTCAGATCTTCGGCGCGCTCTGGCTGGTGGGACAGATCATCGGCGTACTGGAACCCGGGCTGATCCCGCCCGTGCTGGTGATGCTGGCCGGGATCATCGGCGGCCCGCTCGTGGAGTGGGCCTGTGCCGCGGCGGCACGAGGTCCGGCGCGGCGGTACGGGCAGGACGCCGAGCGCAAGCTGCGCGAGGCGGCGGCGGGATGCGGCCGGGCGCGGGTGCTCGATCCGATCGCGGCCGAGCTGATGCGCTACCAGGAGGTGCGGGACCAGTACGTGGCGGTGTCCCGGGCGGGGCGCTGAGTGCGGCGGGTGCGGTTGAGGGCACGGCGGTTCGGCGAGGGGGGGGGGGCGGGGAGGGGTGAGGGCGCGGGTGACGAGGTTTTCCACAACTGATCGGTAATCCACAGGCGTCGGCACATTCCTTCCGTCCGGTCCAGCATGGAATCGGTCAATGCAACCGGACGGGAGGGCCGTTATGAACGACACAGTGGTCACGGTGGTGGGGAATGTCGCTACCGGTGTGGAA
>NZ_MAUD01000315.1 GCF_001700515.1 Streptomyces lushanensis | reverse complement strand
CGGCGCGGTGGGGAACGGCTGGGGGCTCCCCAGGACCGTGGAGAACGTCCCCACAGGACCGGTCGGCGGCCTCGGTATCGCCGTGGTCGACCTGGTCGAGGACGACGACCGCGCCGACCTGCTCGTGATGACCGCCGAGGAGACCGGCGGAGCGGACCGGCTGACGTACCGGGTCGGGCGGCAGCTCAACCGGCGCGGACTGATCCGCGGCGGCTGGACAGCGCCCCGCACGGTCGGCGGCACCGGTCAGGTCCGTCATCACGGCATCGGTGTCGCGGTGGCCGACTTCACCGGCAGCCGGCGGCCCGACCTCGTCGTTCTCCGTCTGGAGAGCCATACCGACGAGGACCGGGCGGTCGTACGCGTCGGCTTCGACCTGGACGGTGACGCGCAACCCGACTGGTGGGGAGAGGACGTCACACTGCCGTCCTGGGGGGACTGGAGCAGCGGGGGCGCGGCCCTCGCGGTCGCCGATCTCGATCCGGCCCTGGTGGCCCGGAGGGACGCGGCCGGAACCCGGTTCGTCACCGCGGCACAGCGTCATCAGACAGTGGTCGCCGCCTTCCAGCGGCTGACCCACAAGCCGCCCGCCCGGGCGGTCCCGCTGGCGGGCGTCGCCGACGCCGTACGGACCGCCCTCGACCCGCGGAGGACCGTAACCACCCGGACCCTGGACACACTCGGTCTGAACGTTTCCCAACTGCCTGTCGAATCGGACCAGTTGGGCAGCCTGGTGGCGGACATCGGATTCCCCGCGCCCACCTACGTGCTGCTGCGGCAGGCGGGGGAGGAACATCTGCTGGCCGGAGCCGGACGGATTCCGCCCGACACCGTCACCGTCCTGGAGACCGATCCGGCCGTGATGGAGGCGTTCCTGGCCGGCATGAACGGCGAGCTGGCCCGTGAACTGCTCTGGCGCGGAATCCCGGTGGACCGCACCACCACCTTCTTCCGCCACTTCTGGGACCGTACGGACGGCTCCGGCGACGCGAGCCCCGACATCCCGGCCATCGGGGCGTGGACGGCCGGCGAACTCGGCACCCATGCCGCCTCCGTCGGAGCTCCCGGCGAGGGCATGCTGGTCCTCCTGCTCCGCGGGGAGCTGCTCCGGCGCTGTCCCGGCACACCGGTCACCATGCGCCGGGCGGCCTGGACCGACGGCACCCGGACCGGGCGCCGGTTCGCCGAGCCCGCCGAGGAGTCGCTGCCGCGGTTCACCGCGGACTTCGACGACGGCGTCCGGCTGTTCTGCTTCGCCAGGACCGCGGCCCAGGCGCGCGGTGCCGGCGAGGACGCGGGCTGGTACTTCACCTTCCGCGAGCAGCCCTCCGCCCTGCGCTTCGGCGTCGACGACGGCGGCACCGAGCCCGCCGACCCGCAGAACTCGGCCCACTACGCCCTCGCCTCCCTGCAGCAGCCGGTCCTGCTGGCGCTGCACGCCCGCGAGCTGATCGACACGGAGGCGAATCCGACATGACCACACCCGCCGCCTGGACCCTCTCCGCCGACTACCCGATCGCCCTTCTGCCGGTACGCGTGGAGACACGTTTCACCGGAGGCCCGCACGAGTTCCTTCGGGTACGGATCTTCCCGGACGTCCTGCACATCGACACCCATGAGCCCGAGCTGACCGAGGCGGAGATCGCCGCCGGGCGCGAATACTGGGAGGAGGCGTGGCGCGCCGCCGACGACACCCGGCGCCGGGAGCGGGCGTTCGCCCGGCTCACCGCCGAACTGGGAGCGGCCCGCGCCACTTGGGTGGCACGCGTCATGGAGCCCGATCCGGCAGGACGGCCCGCCCGGACGCTCGCCGAGGACGCCCCGCTGCCGCACCCGCCCGCCTTCCCGGCCCCACGGACCAAGCCCGCCGCGTGGACCCGGGCGGCGGTGGCCCGCGCCCTGCCGAGCCGCTGGCATGTGGTCGCCGTCACCTCCACGGACCGGGCCGAGGCGGTCGGCGGGCCCGTACGCCCGGACCTGGTCGTCGGCCTGCACCCGGGGAGTACGGCCGACGGGCTGCCGGACGATCTGGCCCCCCTCGATCCCGAGACCTCCTGGCTCGCCGACTACGGTCGGGCCGTCGAGGCAGGGATGGCCGTCACCCTGCCCCTGCACGGCACACTGCGCGCCGGTGTCGAGCGGCTGATGGTCTTCGGCGTCGCGACCGGTACCGAACCGGCCACCGGGGGAGCGCGCCTGGCCGATCTGCTGGAGGCCCATGCCGCCACCGAGGGCCTGGCACATCTCGTACCGGGCACACCGACCAACAACACCGGCGATGTGCGCTCAGGACATGACACCACCGAGAGCGGCATTCCCGTCTGGCACGACGACACGGCACCGCCGCCCGGTCACAACGCCGACCGCACCGCCCGGGCACTCGGCCTGACCGCCGGCACGGCCCTGGAAGCCGTACGCGGCAGGCCGCCACGGTCGGCCGCGCCCGGCGCGCTGGCCCGTGCCGCGCACGCCGACGGCCGCGAGTCGGACACCGCCCGGGCCGTGCAAACGGTGCTCTGGCCCGCCACCTGGGGATACTTCCTCGAACATCTGCTGCCCGGAGCGGTCACCGCCGACGGACACAGCCGGATGCGCTCCTTCTTCCTCGACCACGTCCGTGCCGAAGGCCCGCTGACGGCCCTGCGGATCGGCGATCAGCCGTACGGGCTGCTGCCGGTCATGCGCACCGACGACTACGCGCCGGTGCTCGGCGAGCCCGACGACCGGGCGGGGCTGGCCCTGCTGTGCCGGCTGCGGACACAGCTCTGGCGGCCTTCGGTGGGCTCGGTCCCCCGGATGGGACGGGCGTCGGCGACCTCCGAACAGAACCTCGTGGAACTGCTGGGCGTCCACGCCCACCCCACCGGGATCGAGGCACGGAGCGTTCTGGGCTCCGAGTACGTCGACCGGCTGTGGCGGTTCCTCCGGCTGCGGCTCGGCCGTGACTGGCAGCGGGAACTGTTCACCGCGCCCCGCACGCTGCTGCGGAGCCTGCGGCTGCCCACCGAGGTTCCCCTGTCGACCGCCGTGTTCGGGAGCGGTTCGTTCGAAGTGCCTGATCCCTTCGCCGGCGACGGCGCCTACCTCACCGAACTCGCCCGGCCCGGTCTGAGTCCCTCCCACCTGCTCGACGGGACCGTCCGGCCGGGCACGACCCTGCTGCACCACCTGGCACGGGCCGGACTGCTCCTGGAGCACGCCCGGGCCGCGGCCCGGATACTCGGCGTGCCCGTGCCGGTGGAACCCCAGCTGATCGACGTCGAGGAAGGCGTGGAGAGCGACACCCTGGCCCGACGGCTGGCCACGGCCGTACCCGGCGAAACCGGCACCACCGTCGACGCCCTGCTGACAGCACCCTCCGGCGATCCCAGAACCGCGTCGCCGCGCGAGTACCGAACAGCTCTCAGCACCCTGGCCGCACTGCCCGCCGAGGACATCGAACGGCAACTGGCGGGCGCCCTGGGGCTGTCCGGCCACCGGCTGGACGCCTGGTTCACCGGGTTCGCGACCAGACGGCTGGCCACTTTGCGCGGACTCAACCCCGAGGGCGTCCATGTCGGCGCGTACGGCTGGGCCCTCGATCTGCGACCGGGCAGCGGCCGGGACCGTGAGGTCGCGTCACCACCGCCCCATGAGCCCGTCGGACCGGGCGCCGTCCTCCACCAGGCGCCCGAGGGCAACGGCTATGTCCTCGCGCCGTCCGTACCGCAGGCCACCACGGCCGCCGTACTGCGCAGCGCCCACCGCAACCACGGCGAGGCCCTGGCCCTGGACCTGTCGTCACGCAGGGTCCGTACCGCCAGGACACTGATCGCCGGGGTGAACGAGGGGCAGCCGCTCTCCGTTCAGCTCGGACGCCGCTTCGAACGCCGTCTGCACGAGGAGTCCGGGGGGCTGCTCGACCGCTTCCTGCCCACGTTCCGCGCGCTGGCACCGCTGAGGGCGACCAGGGCCAACCCGGAAGGGGACCTGGACAGCACCCTGCTCGCCGGTACGGTCGTCGACGGGCTTGCACTGCACCACCGCCACACCGGGGACGGGCTGCCCTGGGGCGGTCCCGCGCCCGGACCCGTCCGGCCGGGGCTGCCCGCGCCGCCCGCCCTCCCCGCCACGGGCAGCGCGGACCAGCGGGCCCTGACCCGGATCCTGGCGACGCTCGCCGACGAACTCGACGCCGTACACGACGCCCTGCTCGCCGAGGGGGTCCATCACGTCGTGCAAGGCAGGCCCGAGCGGGCCGGTGTGGCGCTCGACGCCCTGTCACGGGGAGAGCGCGGGCCCGAGCTGGAGTTCTGCCGCAGTCCCCGTTCGGGCACCGCGCTGACCAGCAGGCTGCTTGTCGCGGGCAACCTCGGAGGGACGGTGGACGGGCGGAACTGGCACCCCTCACTGGCACTTCAGCCCCGCTTCCTCGTCGCCGCGCAGGCCGACGCGATCTGCAACACCCTGCTGCCCGGGCCGGGGCGAGTGCGCTGCGTACTGCGCTGGACCGCCCCGGACGGGACCGAGATCACCAACGACATCTCCCTCGACCACCTCGGCCTCGCGGCGATCGACCACGTGATGATGAAGCCGCGCGGTCTCGCGCCCGGTGACCACGAGCTGGAGCGGCGCCTGATCAATGCCGCCTGGGAGGGCCGCCGCCCGGACGGCCGCGACTGGACCCTGCGGCTGGATTTCGGGCGGACGCCCGCCCACACCGCCGAGACGGTGAGCGTGCCGGAGTTCCTGGCCGCGGTGTCCCGAGTACGGGACCTGCTCGACCGCTCCCGGCCGCTGGAGCCCGCGGACCTCTCCGAAGCGGGCGGCGACCCCGCGTACCTGGTTCACAACCAGGACACCGTCAATCGCGCCGACTACGCGCTGGACCATGTCCGCAGGACGATCGGCGCCCTGACCGCACCCGGGCAGGACACCCGCAGGACCGGGCTGACCATGGCCTCCGGGATCGGTGTGGCGGACGTCCTGCCACCACCGGCCGGACGGCCCGGTGAGGCGGAGAGCGTGGCCGAGGCGGTGGGCCGCGCGCTGGATCTGCTCGGCAGCAGGCTGGGCGCGCATGACGCGCTGACCGCCGCCTGGGCCGCCCGCCCCGCGGACGAACGCACCCCGGCCGCGGAACTGGAGCACCATCGGCACCGCATCCAGACCCTCTTCGACCCCGAACTGCCCGTCCTGCCCCTTCTCGTGCCACAGCCGGACGGTGAACAGCCGGGCGGTGACCGGCCCGGTGGTGAACTCGCCCGGGCGCTCGCCGCGAGCGACGCGGTACGCGGCCCCGCCGGACACCCGCACCGCTGGCTGCGCCAGCACGCCCGGGTACGCTCCGGAGTCGCCCGCTGGCAGGAGGCCGCCGACCTCGCCGAGGCGCTGGACGCACCGCTCGCGGCCGCGCCCGGGACCGACCCCCGGGCCCTGCTGCGCATCGCCCAGCTCCCCCACACGCCAGGGGACCGCTGGTGGGGCGCCCCACGCGAACAGGACCCCGACCAGCCCGCCCGGCTCTCCCTGACGGTGGCCGTCAGCTCCGCCGACGGCCGGCTCGACCCGGCCGCACCGCTCAGCGGACTCGCCGTGGACGAGTGGGTCGAGACCGTCCCCGAGGAGCGCGAGACGGCCGCCCTGGCCGTCGAGTACGACGCGCCGGCGGCGAGCCCGCCGCAGACCGTTCTGCTCGCCGTGCCCTCGAACCGCTCCCCATGGGCGGCACCCGCACTGGAACGGCTGCTGCTCCAGACCATGGACATGGTCCAGTACCGGGCCGTGGACACGGATCTGCTGGAGCGGGCCGGCCAGTTCCTCCCGGCGCTCTACCTCGGTCTCAACGTGGACGGACAGACCGTCTCCACCGATCTGCGCCCCGCCACCGCCCAGGACCGCACCCTCCAGGAGCAGCGATGACCCAGGCCCCGTCGATCACCTCCTGGACCCGGCTGGAGCCGCGTACCCGGTCCGCCGACATGGCGCCCGGACTCCAGGCCCGAATCGCCGATCCGCTGTGGCTGCTGAGCCGGCAGTGGCAGGTGGACGAATTCCGGGGCGAGGACACCGGCTCCCCGGTCTCCGTCAGGGTCCGGGCCCAGAGCGCGCCGCTGACCCGCTACCGCGGCGAGGGAGGCACTCCGGGACCCGCCGTCGACATCGACCGGGGCGTGCCGTTGGAGGCCCTCGTCGAGCGGGAACCCGCCGAGCTCGCCTGGGACTTCCGGCACGCCGCCGAACTCGGTCAGGAGTACGTGCGCTGCCTGCGCGAGGCCGGAGCCGAATACGCGATCGAACTCGCCGTCGAGAACTACCCGCTCACCGCCCGCCCCGGCGACGCCGTGGACGACACGACGGCCGGATATCTGACCGTCATGGCGGGCCGCTGTCCCGACGGTCTGGAACTGTGGAAGGACCTCGCCGCCCACCCACTGCCCAGCCGGATCCCCGTCGTCACCCCTTATCTGCTCCAGATCGAGCGGGCCACCGCGATGTGGCGCGAACTGGCCGGACTGCCCACCTCCGCCGCGCCCGCCGACCGGGCGTGGAACCGCGAGCGCTTCGAGTACGCCTTCGCCGTCTCCGCCAGGGACGGCGTCGGCGAGACCGTGCTCACCGCCCGGGAATACGACGGGGACCGGCTCGACTGGTACCACCTGGACGTACGCCCGGGCGACTCGCTCGACGCCCCCTCCGGGGCCGTCGACCTCACCAGGACCGTCCTGCCCGCCGTCGCCGCCTACCCGGGGATGCCCGCACCGCGCTGGTGGGAGATGGAGGACGCCCGGGTGCACTGGGGCGGCATCGAGGCCGAGCCGACGGACCTGGCCCGGATGCTCACGGCCGAATACGCCGCCACCTACGGCAACGACTACTTCCTCGTTCCCGTCGACCTTCCCGTCGGCGCGATCACCCGTGTCACCTCCGTCGTGGTGACCGACACCTTCGGCGAACAGCTCCTGGTCCCCGCCTCCGGACCGGAGTGGAATCTCTTCCGGCCCTCCGTCGAAGGCCGCACCGACGCCGCGGACCTGCTCGTCACCCTGCCCACCGTCGTCGACAGCCTGGCCGGCGAACCGGTGGAGGACGTACTGCTGCTGCGGGACGAGGCCGCGAACCTGGCCTGGGCCGTCGAGCACAGCACCACCAGCGTCACCGGACACAGCGTCGACCTGCGGGCGGGCACCACGGCGTCCGCCCCGCCGCGGGCACCGGCCACGCCGGACAGCGCGCCTCTGCGCTACCGGCTGCACACCCCCGAACCCCCGCACTGGGTACCGCTGCTGCCCGTACCCGACCCCGCCCATCCCGGCCGGACGCTGCTGCGACGGCTCGGCGCCACCGCCCGCACCAGGATCCTCGACCCGGGCCGCCCGATGGACGTACCCGACGAGGAGATCACCGGCTCCGGAGCCCGTGTCACCCGGCGCTGGCAGCTTGCGCGCTGGCTCGGCGGCTCCACCGTCCTGTGGCTGGGGCGGACCAGGGGCCCCGGCTCGGGCGAGGGTTCGAGCGGAGTCCGTTTCGACGTACTGGAGCACACCGTCCGGCAGGAGGACGC
>NZ_MAUD01000314.1 GCF_001700515.1 Streptomyces lushanensis | reverse complement strand
GGCCGTGGCGAACAGCAGGGCGGCGCCGATGGCGAGGACCGTCGTGCCGCCGATCGCGAGATACGGGGTGGCGCCGGAGCCACCGGTCTCGGCGAGGTTCTGCTGTCCGGTGACCGGCTGCTCCGTGGCGGGCCGCTCGGCGGGGGATTGCTCGTCGGCGGCGCCGACGGCCTTCGTCTCCGGGGAGTTGGTGTCGCCGTAGGCCTCGGCGGCGGTGTCGGCGGTGTCCGTGTCGGCGGTGTCGGCAGTGTTGTCGGTGGTGCCGGTGTTGCCGGCGGCGGTGTCGGTGTGTGTGCCGGTGTCACCGTGGCCGTTGTGTTCGACGGTGGACTTGTCCGCGCCGTCCGCGATCTCCTCGTCGGTGGGCGCGGAGGCGGTCGGCGCGGGCGTCGCCGGAGTGCCGCCGCCCGCGGCGCCGTTGTCCTTGCCGAAGACCACGTCGGAGCAGGTGTAGAAGGCCTCGGGGCTGTCCGAGCGCTGCCAGACGGAGTAGATGAGATGGCGGCCGGACCTGTTGGGAACGATCCCGCCGAAGACGTACTCGCCGTTCTCCAGCTTCGGGTCGGTGACCTTGAGGAACGGCTTCGCCTCCAGATCCGACCACTTCAGCGGCTTGCCCGGGTCGTAGCCGTCCTTGGTGAGATACAGCTCGAAGGAGCCCTTGTGCGGTGCGGTGGCCTTGTAGCGGAAGGTCCTGTTGCCCGCCGTCATCGGGGACGACGGCCAGTCGCCGCGCGCCAGATCGAGCCCCTTGTACTTGTCCCGGCCCGCGCTGCACAGCTTTCCGTCCGGTATCAACCGCTGGTGATTCCCCGCCGCGTCGGCGATATTGACCTCGTTCCAGTCGTAGAGCGCCTGCGTGCCGCCGGCCGCGACCGCCGCCCGGCACGCCGCCGACCGCGGGTTCTCGGGTCCTTCCGCGTAGCAGGCCGCGACCCGGCTGACCGGATCCGTCAGTGATCCATGGGCGTCGGCCGGAGCGGCGGAGAGCCCGGTCAACGCGAGCGGGACAAGACCGAGGACGACGATTCCGGCGGCCGTACGGCGAGCGGTCATGAACAGGTTCTCCTTCGGAACGGCGCTGGCGGAACGCGCCGGGGCGACAGACGACCTCCCCGTCGAACGCCGCCCCGGCGATCAGCAAGCTAGCCCCTGAGAACCCCTGAATCGGCTGCTCGGACAAGGTGCGGGCGATCCTTATGCCGCACTTAAGGTGAGACTAAGAGTGGGCTCAGGAAGCCGCTCGGCACGCCCTCCCGCGGACCGCTCCGCGGCGGCCCGGGAAGCCCCTCGCGCGGGCCGCCCGGCCGGGCCCGGCACGGACTCGGGTAGGGTGGCCGTCGCAGGCAGTGCACGGACCTACCGAAGGAGGCGAGACCCATTACCGCTGTACCAGGTCGGGTGCTCCCCTCCCACGGCCGTGCGGTCCATCGACATAGGTGACCGCCGGGAGTGCCCATCGGCATTCCGAAAGGCTTCCCATGTCAGCTTCTCCCTCCGCTTCCTCCCCGTCTCCCGCTCCGTCCGCGGTCGTCGCCAGGCTCCGCGCGGCGGGCTGTGTCTTCGCGGAGGACGAGGCGCGTCTGCTCGTCTCCACCGCGGGGACCGCGGCCGAACTCACCGCGATGGTGGACCGGCGCGTCGCCGGACTGCCTCTTGAACATGTGCTCGGCTGGGCCGAGTTCCGCGGTCTGCGGATCGCCGTGGATCCCGGGGTCTTCGTGCCGCGCCGCCGCACCGAGTTCCTCGTCCGTGAGGCCGTCGCCCTCGCCCGGCCGAACGCCGTCGTGGTCGATCTGTGCTGCGGCTCCGGCGCGTTGGGCGCGGCGCTGGCCATGGCCCTGGACCGGGCCGAGCTGTACGCCACCGACATCGATCCCGCCGCGGTGCGGTGCGCCCGGCGCAATGTCGACGCCGTCGGCGGCCGGGTGTACGAGGGCGATCTCTACGATCCGCTGCCCGGCGCGCTGCGGGGCCGGGTGGACGTACTGCTCGCCAATGTGCCGTACGTACCGACCGAGGAGGTCGGGCTGCTGCCCCCGGAGGCCCGGATACACGAGGCGCGCGTGGCCCTCGACGGTGGCGCGGACGGCCTCGACGTGCTGCGCCGGGTGACGGCGGCGGCGCCCGACTGGCTGGCCCCCGGCGGCTCCCTGCTGGTCGAGACGAGCGAGCGCCAAGCGCCCCTGGCGGTGGAGACCTTCGCGCGGAGCGGGCTGGTGCCGCGGGTGGCCCGCTCGGAGGAGCTGTACGCCACGGTGGTCGTCGGAACCGGGCCGGGCGGTACGGGAGGCGCTCAGCCGATCCAGCGGTAGCGGCGTTCCGGGCGGCCCGTGCCGCCGTAGCGGAGGGAGATCTCGGCCCGGCCCGTTTCCGCGAAGTACTCCAGATAGCGGCGGGCGCTCACCCGGGACAGCGCCCCCGCGTCCGCGCACTCCGTCGCCGACAGACCGTCCTTGTGCCGGCGCAGAACGCCCTCCACCAGATCGGCCGTGTGGGCCGCGAGGCCCTTGGGCAGCGCGCGGCTGCCGGGCGGGCGCGTGCCGAAGATGTGGTCGACGTCCTCCTGACGCGCCTCGCCGAGACCGGCGAGGCGCGTACGCAGAGAGGCGATGTGCCGCAACTGCTCCTGAAGCGCGCCCTGGTTGAAGGGCTTGATCAGATAGTGCAGCGCGCCCGCGCGCAGCGCCGCGCGGATCACTCCCGCGTCCCGCGCCGCCGTGATGAACAGCGCGTCGACACTGACCCGGCTCCCGTCCCGCTCCTCCGCCGCGCGCAGTCCGCGCAGTACGGCGATGCCGTCCATGTCGGGCAGATAGATGTCGAGCAGGACAAGGTCCGGCCTCAGCCGCTCGGCCGCGCGCAGCGCCTCCGCGCCGCTGTGCGCCACTCCGACGACCGTGAAACCGTCCAGTGCGGACACATAGCGGCTGTGCAGTTTCGCGACCATGAAGTCGTCGTCCACCACCAGCACTTTCGTCACCCCGCCACGCTAGGCCGCGACCTCAATGACCACAACGTCCGTTGATTCCGGAAGCGAGACAGCTTGTTAACGCACAGGCAACATGTGGCCCACTTCACAAGCTTTCCGAAAGGCGGCAGACGTGCGATTGCGCACCCCTCTGGCCCTGCTCGGGTCGGCGCTCCTGGTGCTGGTGGGGCCGCCGTTGCTCTCGTCGGGCACGGGCGCGGACACCGGTACGCAGATTCCCGGCCTGCGGTTCATGGTCCCCAACACCCCTGGCGGCGGTTACGACATCACCGCCCGCACCATGGCCAAGAACGCCGAGGACGGAGAACTCACCCACAACATCGAGGTGTTCAACCTGCCGGGCGCCGGCGGCACCGTCGGTCTCACCCGGCTCGTCGGTGAACACGGCAACGGCAAGCTCGCCATGTCGATGGGTCTCGGTGTGGTCGGTGCCGTCCACACCAACAAGACGCCCAGGACACTCGCCGACACGACGCCGATCGCCCGGATCACCGAGGAGTCCGACATCGTCGTCGTCGGCAAGGACTCCCCGTACCGGACCATCGGCGAGCTGATCGATGCCTGGCGGGCCGATCCGGCCAAGGTGCCCGTCGGCGGCGGCTCCTCGCCCGGCGGACCCGACCATCTCGCTCCCATGCTGATGGCGAAGGCCGCCGGGATCGCGCCGAAGACCGTCAACTACGTCCCGTTCGACGGCGGCGGGGAACTCCTCGCCTCGATCCTCGGCGACAAGGTCGCCTTCGGAGTCTCCGGCCTCGGCGAGTACCTCGACCAGATCAAGGCCGGTGAGCTACGGCTCCTCGCGGTCACCGGACCCGAGCGGATCCCCGGCCTCGACGCGCCCACGCTCCGGGAGTCCGGTCTCGACACCGACTTCACCAACTGGCGCGGTGTCGTGGCGCCGCCCGGCCTCTCCGACGCCGAACGCGCCAAGCTGCTCGCCTTCTTCGACACGCTCCACGACTCGCCCCGGTGGCGGGAGTCCCTGGAGAAGAACGGCTGGGACGACGCCTACCTCCCGGGTGACGAGTTCGGCGAGTTCCTCGCCGAGGAGGACCGGCGTGTGGACTCCGTCCTGAAGGAGCTGGGACTGTGAACAGCGAGACCGGTACGCCCGGAACCTCCGGCACGCCACGGCGGCCGGAGACCCCGCAGGGGCCGGAAGCCGCGCGGGCACCGGAGCCCCCACGGCAGCCCGCGAACCCCCAGGCACCGCGAGCCACAACGGCCTCCACGGCCTCACCGGCGCTGGAGGCCTCGCAGACACCGCCCGCCCCGCGCGGCTCATGGCTGAGCGAGCACTCCGAGCTCGGTGTCGGCCTGCTGCTGCTCGTCCTCGGCGTCCTCGTCCTCACCGACGCGCTCACCATGAACGTCGACATCACCCAGCGCGGACCGGTCGGCCCCAGGACCGTCCCGGTCGTCGTCGGCATCGGTCTGCTGGTCGTCGCCGTCCTGCTCACCCTGGACATCCTGCGCGGCGGCCGGGGCGAGGCGGAGGGCGGCGAGGACATCGATCTGAGCGGGCCCGCCGACTGGCGCACGGTCCTGCTCCTCGCCGGCGTCTTCCTCGCGAACGCCGTGCTCATCGGCCCGCTCGGCTTTCCCGTCTCCGGCGCCCTGCTCTTCTGGGGCTCGGCGTACGCGCTCGGCAGCCGCCACTACGACCGCGATCCGCTGATCGCCGCCGCCCTGTCGCTCGTCACCTACTTCGTCTTCGACAACCTGCTCGGTGTCCCCCTCCCCGGTGGCCCGCTGATGGGGGTGCTGTGACCGATGGACTCCCTCAACTCCCTTCTGGACGGCTTCGGCACGGCGCTCACGCCGATGAATCTGCTCTGGGCCGCGATCGGTGTGCTGCTCGGGACGGCGATCGGTGTACTGCCCGGCATCGGACCCGCCATGGCGGTCGCGCTGCTGCTCCCGGTGACGTACGGACTCGACCCGACCGGCGCGTTCATCATGTTCGCCGGTATCTACTACGGCGCGATGTTCGGCGGCTCCACCACCTCGATCCTGCTCAACACCCCGGGCGAGAGCGCCGCGGTCGTGGCCGCGATCGAGGGCAATCCGATGGCCAAGGCGGGACGCGGCGCCCAGGCGCTGGCCGCCGCCGCGGGCGGGCACTTCGCGGGCGGCATGATCGGCACGATCCTGCTGGTGGTCCTGGCGCCGACGGTGGCGTCGCTCGCCGTGGACATCGGCGCGCCCGACTACTTCGCGATCATGGTGCTGGCGTTCATCGCCGTCACCTCCGTGCTCGGCTCGTCCCGTATCCGCGGTCTCGCCTCGCTGCTCATCGGTCTCACGCTCGGTCTGGTCGGCCTCGACCAGATGACCGGTCAGCAGCGGCTGACCTACGGCGTGCTCCAACTCGCCGACGGCATCGACGTGGTGATCGTCGCGGTCGGTCTCTTCGCGATCGGCGAGGCCCTCTGGGTCGCCGCGCATCTGCGCCGCTCCACGGGTGAGGCGATCCCGGTCGGCCGTCCCTGGCTCGGCAGGGACGACATCCGGCGCACCTGGCGGCCGTGGCTGCGCGGCCCGGTCATCGGCTTTCCGTTCGGCGCGATCCCGGCCGGCGGCGCGGAGATCCCGACCTTCCTCTCGTATGTCACCGAGAAGCGGCTCTCCCGGCACAAGGACCAGTTCGGCAAGGGCGCGATCGAGGGCGTGGCGGGACCCGAGTCCGCCGCCTCCGCCTCGGCGGCCGGGACGCTGGTGTCGATGCTGACGCTCGGACTGCCCACGACGGCCGTCGCCGCCGTGATGCTGGCCGCCTTCCAGCAGTACGGCATCCAGCCGGGACCCCTGCTCTTCGAACGCGAACCCGATCTGGTCTGGGGCCTGATCGCCTCGCTCTTCGTCGGCATGGTCCTGCTGCTCGCACTCAATCTGCCGCTCGCGCCGGTCTGGGCGAAACTGCTGCGCATCCCGCGGCCGTATCTCTACGCGGGAATCCTCTTCTTCGCGGCCGTCGGCGCGTACGCGGTCGGCGGGGAGGCGCTGGACCTGGTGATCCTGCTGATCATCGGTCTGATCGGCTTCGGTATGCGGCGCTACGGACTGCCGGTGCTGCCGGCCGTGATCGGCGTCATCCTCGGCCCGGCCGCCGAACAGCAGCTCCGCCGGGCCCTCCAGATCAGCGACGGCAGCGTGACCGGCCTGGTCGACACGCCGTTCTCGGTGGCGGTGTACGCCGTGATCGTGCTCCTGCTGGCCTGGCCCGGCATACGGAGACTGGTCATCACGCGCCGCCGCCCCACGGCGGGCGCCTGACCCGCGCCCGCCGGTCCGGGCCGGCCGCCCCGCCCTTCCCCCATGAGGGCGGGGCGGCCGGCCCGCCCTCATGGGGGAGGCGGCCGGCCCGCCGCGACCGAACGGTGTCCAGGGTCCGCCCCGGTCGGGGGCGGCTCAGGTCAGCGTGCGCACATGGCGTATCTCCGAAGCGCAGACCGTGTAGCCCAGCCATCGGTTGACCGCCAGCATCGGGCCGTTCCCGGCGTCGTTGGCGGTGTAGGCGTCGGTGTAGCCGGCCGCGCGGGCGCGGTGGAGGGAGTGGGTCTTGGCGATCTTGGCGAGGCCCCGGCCGCGGTGTACGCGCAGGGTGCCGGTCATACCGGACGCGTAGCGGGTACGGCCGTCCGTCTGGGCCGCCGTGAAGGCGGCGACGCGGCCGTCGACCGTCACCACCGTGGTGAGATCGCGGTCCAGCAACGGGTGGTTCCAGGTGTGGTTCAGCCAGTCCGCGTAGTCGTCGAAGTCGACGCTGATGTCGCTCGGTTCGTCGGACGTGGTCTCCGCGTCGGCCTCGAACAGCGGCCGGGGATCGCCGGCGAAGTCCGCCGCCGTGCGCAGTTCGAAACCCGGCGGCAGGGGCGGCGGCTCCGGCAGTGTGCCTCCGGCCAGATCGAGACGCTGGAAGTGCGCCGGGCGCGTCGGCCGGTAGCCGTGGCGCTCGGCGAAGGCCCGGCTCGACGGCTCGTCCAGCGCCCAGGTGTAGACGCTTGTCGCGCCCTCGGCCGCGAGATGCTCCTCCGCCGTGCGGAGCAGCCGCGAGCCCGCGCCCCGGCCCCGGCGCTCCGGATGGACCTGCGGAGTGACGGACGACTGGCCGGGATCGTCGCTGTCGTAGGCGATGCCGGTATGGGCCGAGCCGATCAGTTCGCCGTCCTCCTCGGCGAGCAGCAGCCGGTACTTCTTCGCGGGATTGGCGTGCGCCACATCGAAGCGGAGAGCCTCCTCCGTCGTCACCAGGAAAGGAGCGCAGGCACGTCGCAGCCGGACCACGGCTCCGGCGTCCTCGCTGCGGAAGTCACGGACGATCACAGTCATGGAGCGGCACGGTACGCGCGCGGCCGTCGGGCCGCCTTCCCTTTTCCACGGCACCGTTCCTCCGCCGCCCCGTTCCCGGTGGGGGAGAATCGAGCCGTGACCTTGAAGATCGTGATCGACCAAGCCGCCCCGACCGCTCCGTACGAGCAGCTCCGTACGCAGATCTCGGCGCGGGCGCGCTCCGGCGCGCTGCCCGTGGGATACCGGCTGCCGACCGTACGAGGACTCGCCGAGGAGCTGGGGCTGGCCGCCAACACCGTCGCCAAGGCCTATCGCGCGCTGGAGTCCGACGGAGTGATCGAGACCCGGGGCCGCAACGGTACGTTCATCGCCGCCGCCGGTGACGCCGCCGAGCGCGAGGCCGCGAGCGCCGCGCTGGTGTACGCGGAGCGTGCGCGGCGGCTGGGCCTGGACCGGGCAGCCGCGCTGGCCGCCGCCGAGGAGGCGGTGCGGGCCGTCTACGCGGACTGACCCCCCGGTGGGGGCCGTTCCGGGACCGGCGACGGCGCCAGGCGCGCCGGGCGTCCGGCACCAGGGCGGCCGGGCGGCACCGGCACCGGCGCCTGCGCGGCGGATCAGAGGTAGATCAGAGGTAGAGGCCCGCGTCCGAGCCCGCCTGCTGGGCCGGGACCGAGGCGGGGCCGCCGCCCCGGCGCAGCGCGTACAGCTCGGCCAGTGTCGCGCCCTCGCGGCCGACCGACGCCTCCCAGTCGCCGTCCTCCCTGCTGAGCCAGGACAGCGCCTCCGACCGGGTCAGCGAGCCGACCTCGATCCTGGCCAGACAGCGGCCCGGCCGGACCACCGCCGGATGCAGCCGCTCCAGATCCTCGTTGGTCGTCACGCCCACCAGAACGTTCCTGCCCTGTCCCAGCAGGCCGTCGGTGAGATTCAGCAGCCGCGACAGCGCCTGGCCCGCCGTGTGCTTGGCCTCGCCACGGATCAGCTCGTCGCAGTCCTCCAGGAGCAGCAGCCGCCAGCGGCCCTTGGCCGAGCCGTCGTCCTCACCGATCGCGATGTCCATCAGATAGCCGACGTCGTTGAAGAGCCGCTCCGGGTCCAGTACGCAGTCGACCTGGCACCAGTCGCGCCAGGAGCGGGCCAGCGTACGCAGCGCCGAGGTCTTGCCGGTGCCGGGCGGGCCGTGCAGCAGGAGCAGCCGGCCCGCGATGTCGTCCGGTGTCACCTTCATCAGCCGGTCCATCGCGTCGGCCACCGGCGCGGTGTAGTTGGTCCTGACCTCGTCCCAGGTACCGGCGGCGATCTGCCGGGTGGTGCGGTGCGGGCCGCGCCTGGGCGACACGTACCAGAAGCCCATCGTCACATTCTCGGGCTGCGGCTCCGGCTCGTCCTGCGCGCCGTCGGTCGCCTGCTGATGGATCTTCTCGGCGAGTTCACGGCTGACGGCCGTGACGGTGACATCCGCGCCACGGTTCCAGCGCGAGACGAGCAGGGTCCACCCTTCGCCCTCCGCGAGAGTCGCGCTGCGGTCGTCGTCGCGCGCCGAGCGCAGCACGGCGGCGCCGGGCGGCAGCAGCGTGACGCCCGACCTGACCCGGTCGATCGTCGAGCTGTGCGAGTACGGCTGCTCGCCCGTCGCGAAACGGCCGAGGAACAGCGCGTCGACCACATCCGACGGCGAGTCGCTGTCGTCGACGGTGAGCCGGATCGGCAGTGCGTCCTGAGGCTTGGCAGACATGCCGCCCATGATCCGGCACGGGGACGGCCGATGCACGGTGTTTTGACTCCGGCGGCGGGCCGCGCCGGAGTCGTCGGGCCCGGACCCGGCCGACGGCCGCCGTACGGCCGGGACGTCGGCGGGCAGTTGCCCCGGCCCGGTCACGGCCGGCCGGCGGTCACCGTACGGCCCAGCGCGACCGCCCGGCGGGCGCGGCGCACCAGGGCATACGCCTTGGTCAGCGCCCGGTCGCCGGCGAAGGCGCGGGCGACCGCCCGTCCCTCGACCAGCCGTCCGAACTCCTCGATCCCGGTGCACCGCCGTACGGTCACCCGCTCCAGGGCGTACGGGCCCTGGCCGCGCCGCGCCAGCGCGTTGCCCACCGCCACCGACTGGGCGAACCCGGCCGCGCGGACCGTACGCCGTACCCGCCGGCTGGAGTAGCCGTACGGATACGCGAACGAGCCGGGAGCCGTGCCCAGCTCCTCGGCGATGATCTCCCGGCAGAGCCGGACCTCGGACCCGAGCCGCTCGTCGTCCAGCTGGTCCAGCTCGGGGTGGGTGTGGCTGTGGCCGCCGATCTCCAGGCCGGCGGCGGCCAGTTCCCGTGTCTGGTCCCAGTCGAGCATGGTGTCGAGGGCGCCGCCCTCGTCGTACGGTCCGCGCAGCCAGCCGGTCGAGACGAACACGGTGGCGGTGAAGGAGTACGAGGAGAGAACGGGCAGGGCGTGCCGGTGCACACCCTCGTAGCCGTCGTCGAACGTGATCAGTACGGGCCGCGGCGGCAGGGGCCGGGGCGGCAAAGGGCCACCGGTCCGCCAGGCGGCGGCGAGCCGCGCCGTGGTGACCGGAGTGAAGCCGCGTGCGCGGAGCAGCTCCATCTGCTCGGCGAAGGCCGCGGGTGAGACGGACAGGGAGCGGGTCGCGGGGGCGGGCCGGTGTCCGACGGCGTGGTACATGAGGATCGGTACGGCCGCCGCCGGCCCGTCCGGGCCCGGCGCACGCTCCGCCGGGCCCGTCGGAGCGGTCGTCATACGGCGGCCCCCCGGGGGTCGTGGGTGCCGCGGTCCGCGGTGACCGGCGAGGCCGGTGCGGACGCCGGTGCGTCCGCGTCGCCGGTGACCGGCGCGCCCGTCGGTGCGTCCGCGTCCACCGCGTCCACCGGAGCCACCGGAGCCGCCGCGCCCGCCGTGCCCGTCGGGGCGAGCGCCTCCACCGCCCCCGCCGGTGTCCACCGGTCCGTCGCCGCCGTCCGCGCGGCCGGACCCGACTCGATCGGGCCCGACGAGAAGGCGGCCTCCCCGCCACGGGTACGGAAGCGGCCCACCAGATAGCCCGCCGCCGCCGTGGTCGCACCCGCCACGATCGCCCCGGCGCGGCCCGCGCCGCCCCGGCGTCCCAGCACCGCGTCACGCAGCCCGCGCGCGACACCCGCGGGCAGTACGCGGGTGGTGTAGCGGCGCTCCGATTCGAGCCCCTTGTCCGCCCCCACGCTCCGGGCGACCAGTGCCTTGGAGAGTCCCTCGGCGTAGGTACGGGTACGGAAGTAGCCGAACCGCCCGCGCGCGGCCGGGACCTTGTGGTGGATGACCGACCGGTCGTCGATCAGGATCACCCCGTCCGGCACGGCCCTGGTGAGCCGGATGCACAGCTCCGTCTCCTCACAGCCCAGCGGACGTTTGTCACCGTCGCGTCCGATGCCCGTCGCGAACCCGCCGGCGGCGTCGAACGCGGCCCGCCGGAACGAGGCGTTCCCGCCGAGCACATTGCGGACCCGCGCCTTTCCGCCGGGCAGCCCCCGGTACGTACAGCCGACGACCCAGTCGAACTCCTCGGGGAACCAGTCGGGCCTGTCCCCGGACGACCAGGCCGGTACCGTCCGTCCGCCGACGGCCAGCACCCGTGGGTCCTCGTACGCCTCGTCGAAGAACCGCAGCCAGTCGCGTTCGGCCACGGCGTCGTCGTCCAGGAACGCGATCAGCTCACCGCGGGCGGCGGCGATTCCGGTGTTGCGGCCCGCGGAGAGGCCGCGGGGGCCCGCGTTGGCGAGCACCCGTACCTCTCCGCGCGCGGCGTGCTCCTGGTACTCCCGGCCGAGCCGTTCCAGCAGCACGGTGTTGTGGTCGACCACGAGCAGTGTCTCCAGGGCGGGCAGCGACTGCGTCCGCACCGACTCGACGGCCGCGAGGATGTCCTCCCAGCGGTCCTCGGTGTAGACACAGATCACCACGGAGAAGGGCCGGTGACGGTGGTTCAAGACACCTCTCCCCGTGGAATCGTGACCCGCAGCGCGGCCGTGCCGCCGCTCACGGCACGGGCCGTACGGGCCGCGAGGTCCGTCCGGGGCGCCCGTGCCGCGCGGGCGGACCGGGGAACCCCCTTCTCCCTGAGGATCACTCCGAGGACGCGCAGCCCGTCGCGTACGGCGCGCAGATTGCTGACCCCATGGATCCGGTCGTACTCATGGCTCGGTATCTCCTGCACCTTCAGCCCGGCCTTGACGACCCGGATGTTCATCAGGGTCTCGACCTCGAATCCGGTGCAGTCCAGGGTGATGTCGTCCAGGCAGTGCCGCCAGAAGGCGTTGTAGCCGTAGCAGAGATCGGTGTAGCGCGCGCCGAACTTGGCGTTGACGACGGCGCACAGGACGCGGTTGCCGAGCTTGCGTATCGCCGTCATGTCGTCCGTGCCACCGCCGTTGGCGAAGCGTGAGCCCTTGGCGAAGTCGGCGCCGGAGACCAGGGCCGAGACATAGGAGACGATCTCCTGGCCGTCGGCCGAGCCGTCCGCGTCGACCATCACGATGATGTCGCCGGTGCACGCGGCGAATCCGCTGATCAGGGCGTCGCCCTTGCCCTTGCCGCGCTGTGCCACGACCTTGACCTCGGGCCACAGCTCGCGGGCCACCCGTACGGTGTCGTCGCTCGAATCGCCGTCCACGAGGACGACTTCATGGATCCAGTCGGGCAGTGTTCTGAAGACGTACGGAAGGTTCCGCGCCTCGTTCATCGCGGGAATCACCACGCTCACGGGCGGAGCGATGGCGAGATGCGAGGAGACAGGGCGGTAGTGCTGAGCAGTGACGCGTTCCGGTTCGCCGATCGACGGATCTTCGCCCGATGCCGCCGGGCGCAGAAAAGCGCTCACGAGTCTCGTTCCCTCTCGTCCGGTGGACCGCCCGCCCCCGGGCGGTCCGGCTGAGTTTCCGGTTCGAAAGGGGGGTTCTCACCCCGGACATGACGGCATGGCACTCCGTGCTGAGCGGGTGAGCTTGTGGTACTGGCCGCGCGGCACGCGACTCGGTACCAGGTCCTGTCGGACAGGACCTGGTGCGGTCACCGAGCACGGCACCCCCCTACCGCGCCCCGCTCCGGGAGCCATCGCGACGCTTGAGCCCTCCCCTGGGCAGCCGTTCCGACGGACCGATGCGGGTGGATGTACGACGGTATTGATGAATCGGACTGTATGGCAAGGCCTGAGGTCTCGTCTCACTTTTTGGCATCTTTGGCCGTACTTCGACGGTCACATCCGTAACCTCCTGATCGGATCCATTCGATCTCTTACGGATCGCGAGATGAGCCCTGCGACGAACGTGCGGCATCCGATGGCGTGTCCGGAGATCCCGGAACTCCCGGAGAACCGCGAGATCCCCGGGAGATCTCATCTTCTGGAAATCTCGGCGAAATGTTTTTGGCATGGACACTTCCAGTGAACCGGACCGGCTGGTAACACAGTTCAGGCAGAGATCCTGCTCAGGGAGGTCCCATGAAACTGTCCCGAATCACGGCGTTCTCGTCCTCGCTCCTGCTGGGCGCGGTGCTCGCTCTCACCGGAGCGGCCTCCGCCCAGGGCGCGGAACGGGTCGCCGCGGTCGACTACGTGGCGCTGGGGGACTCGTACTCCTCCGGCGTCGGCGCCGGCGGCTACGACAGCTCCAGCGGCAACTGCAAGCGCACGCCCAAGGCCTATCCGGCCCTCTGGGCGGCCGCGCACGCACCTTCGTCGTTCGCGTTCACGGCATGCTCGGGTGCCCGTACGGGTGATGTGACCGCCGGTCAGCTCGGCCCGCTCACGGCGGGCACCGACCTGGTCAGCATCAGCATCGGCGGCAACGACGCGGGCTTCGTCGATGTGATGACGACCTGTGTCCTCCAGTCGGAGGCCACCTGTCTCAGCCGGGTCGCGCAGGCCCGCAGCTTCGTCGACAACACCCTGCCCGGAAACCTCAACTCGGTGTACTCGGCGATCAGATCGAAGGCTCCCTCGGCCCGGGTGGTCGTCCTCGGCTATCCGCGCTTCTACCAGCTCAACGGGAACTGTGTCGTGGGGCTGAGCGAGAACGAGCGTGCCGCGATCAACGCCGCCGCCGACCATCTCAACCTGGTGACCTCGAAGCGGGCCGCCGATCACGGCTTCACCTTCGCCGATGTCGCCCGGACCTTCACGGGGCATGAGATCTGTTCGGGCTCGGCCTGGCTGCACAGCGTGAACTGGCTCAACATCGGTGAGTCGTACCACCCGACCGCCGCCGGTCAGTCCGGCGGCTATCTGCCGGCCTTCACCTCCGCCGCGTAACAGTGGCGAAGTGTCCAACTCGCCCTGAAATAAGATGGATCGAGCCATGGGCGTCAATCCCCGTACGGGTGCGGTTCATTGCCAAGGCGGGATACACGAGTGTCGGGAGGGGGCGATAGGGTTACCCTGCCCGGGTCGGGTGCCCTCGTACGGGTGGGGAGTGAAATGAAGCAGATAACGGTACACAACAGGGCACGAGTCCCTGCGATCACCTGCGGGAGCAGTGCGACCAGTTCGCGACTCGACCGCCATCTCTCGGTGCTCGGCGGCCCCGCCGTACCGCAGGGTGACACGGCCGAGGCGACGCTGCTGATGCGCGAGCTGACCTCGCGGGACGCCTCCGAGACGCATACGAGCAAGAGCGCGCGGGTCTCCCTCTTCGCGCCGCTGCGACGGCTGCGCCGCTCGCTGTTCGGCAGCCGCGGCTGACCCTGCGGCGAGCCGGTGCCCGGACGTCGTACGCCCGACGGTCCGGTGCCGGTCACTCCCTCGCGTCCGGACACTCCGACAAGTCCGGGACGCGCCTCGGCGATCCTGGTCCCCGATCGCGGTGCCGCTCTCCGCTCGTCCGTCACTCCCACGGCCCGCGGCACCGCGTCGGTGATCTCCCCGAGCGAGGAACTCTCCCCGGTTCCCGCTCGGGCATCGCTCAGGTACGGCTCAAGACCCGCTCGACCCTCGCTCGATTCCCCGCTGTCCGTGATCCCGCCCGCTGTTCCCGGCCGACTCCCGCTCACTTCCCGCCCGTGGCCGCGGAGGCCCGGATCAGAACGGCGGCTCGTCTCAGAACGGCGGCTCGCCTCGGTGCGGCGGCTCAGATCAGCGCGAACTGGCCTTCCGGGCCCTCCTCGTGGTGGTCCAGCACGGAAGCGGGCCGCCGGGCCGTGTCCGGGACCGGCAGGACGCCCGCCGCGCGCAGCTCCTCCCGGCCGACCTCCGGACCTCCGCGCACATCCCGCTGGAGCGGACGCAGTTCCGCGAGCAGCGCCAGGACCGTGATCAGTTCGAGCAGCTCCGAGGTCCACTCCTGGGGCCAGACGGCCGGGCGGACCGCCTCCAGAGTGCCGGATTCGACGGGCGCGGTCCTCCGCTCGAACCACAGCTCCAGCATCCGTACGCCGCCCACCGCGAAGTCCCATGCCCCGGCCGGCACGGGCGAGATCCGGCCGGTACCGAGCAGGAGCGCCTCGGCCTCCGGATCGTAGGCGATCGTCTCCGGCCGGTCGGGAACGGCGGCGCGCACATAGGGCCGCCGCCCGCCCGGCAGCCGGGGCCGCTCGCCGCCGCGTGCCCCCCGGAGCTGGATCGCGGTCATCCGCCGCCCGAGAGCGGTCCCCGTGGCCCAGACGTCCGGATCGGCGGTCAACGGGACCACGCAGCCCTCGGGTGAGGGCACGGCGGCGGCCACGGCCCAGGCCAGCAGCTCCTCGGCGGTGACGTCCTGGCCGTAGCGGGCCGAGAGGAAGGCGAGCAGCCCGGGGGTGACATTGGGCTCGGTGCCGCCAGGACGGCGGTAGAGGGGCCGGATACGTCCCGGCCGGCCCGCCGGGGAGCGCCCGTCCGGGAGCAGCGCGCTCACCAGGAGCGCCGGGCCCTCGGCCTGGGGTACGTATCCCTGCTCCACGGCGAAGAGCTGATGGCCGTCGGCGACCCGCCACAGCTCGGGGCGTGCCGCGTCGATCAGCCGGTGGTCCGGGATCAGCCACTGCTCGTCGAACGGCCCGTGCAGCACCCGGCGCGGCGCCGGACAGCGTCCCGACTCCCGTACGAACCGGCCCGTCCCGGTGGCCCCGCCCGGCAGCGCCGGGACCGCGCTGTGGGGGGTACGGGCCCGGCTCGGCCCGAACAGCGCCTCGCGCTCCGCGCCCTCGGCCGCCATGAGCCGGTCCCAGCGGGCGGTGAGGGACGGCCGGTCCGGAGCCAGGATCCAGGCCCTGCCGAGCCGCAGCGGAGCCGTCGACCACGGCAGGAGATCGCTCAGCAGCGGGCTGCCGCCCGTCGCTCCGGACCGCGTCGCCGTCATGCGGACCGCCCCTCCCGTCGGTCTGTGCGCCCTCGGTCCTGTCCGGTCGATCCTCGTGGGCCCGCGACGCCTGGCACGGCAGGCTGGTCCACGGGGATCGACCGGGCAGGACCCAGTCGGCATCGTATCCGCCGCCGTCCGGCGGCCGTCCGGTCGTCGGTCCGTCCGGAAAAGACCCTGTTCGTGGCCCCGGCCCTGCCTGGTTCCCGGCCCCGCCCCTGCCCCGTCGCCGACAGGCTTCAGTCGTCGTGTTGCGCCTGCGCCTGCGCCCGCGCCTGCGGTTCGCCCGTGAGGTCCGTCTCCACCGTCACCGAGAACGAGAAGCGGTCGCCCCGGTAACGGATGCGGGCCACATCCACGACCCGGCCCTGATCGTCATGGCTCACACCCGTGTAGTGCAGGATCGGGCTGAGCAGCGGCACCTGGAGCAGCTCCGCCGTGGCCGGGTCCGCGAGCCGGGCCTCCACGGTGTCCGTGATCCTGCTGATCCGGACACCGAGGGTGTCGCGCAGCACCTTGGTCATCGGCCAGCGCTCCAGATCGGCCACGTCCAGACCCGCCGCGATCTCCGGACGGACCGCGTTCTCGGCCCAGTTGACCGGCTCACCGCTCTCGCTGTCGCGCCGCAGCCGCCGGTAGACGACCACCTCGTCCAGGCCCGGGAAGTACTCGGCGAGTTCACCGGGCACCGGGCCCGGCCCGTGGCCGAGGACCGTCGTCCGCTCGCCCGACTGCTGCGCCACGACCGCGTCGATCGAGCCGAGCAGCCGGCGCGGGGCGCCGCGCCGCGCGCCCGGCTCGATGAAGGTGCCGCGCCGCCGGTGCCTGCTGATCAGGCCCTCCTCCTCCAGCTCCTTGAGGGCCTGACGCATCGTCAGCACACTGACCCCGTAGTGCGCGGCGAGCCGCTCCTCGGTCGGCAGCCGCAGCGGATCGTGCGGCCGACGGCCCAGTATCGAGGCACGCAGCGACTGCGAGACCTGGTACCAGAGCGGCAGCTTGCGGTTCAGGACCAGCGAGTCGGGGGCGAAGGCGGTCACCGGCTACTCCACAACTGTGAATCTCGCGGCAGGGCCCGGAGGTCAGGGCCTGAAGTGGCGCTCAAGACCCTGCCACACCCGGTCGTAGCCCCGCTGAAGATGGTCCGCCCCCGCCGCCTGCGCGGTCGCCGTCACGGGCCAGCGCGTCTCGAACATGAAGGCGAGGCCGTCCTCGATCTTCTGCGGCCGCAGCTCGGCGGCGCTCGCCCGGTCGAAGGTCTCCCGGTCGGGCCCGTGCGCGGACATCATGTTGTGCAGCGAGCCGCCGCCGGGCACGAAACCGCCCTCACCGGCCGTTTTCGCGTCGTAGGCGCCCTCGATCAGGCCCATGTACTCGCTCATCACATTGCGGTGGAAGTACGGCGGCCGGAACGTGTCCTCGCCGACCAGCCAGCGCGGCGCGAAGACCACGAAGTCGACCCCGGCCAGTCCCGGAGTGTCGGAGGGCGAGGTCAGCACGGTGAAGATCGACGGATCCGGGTGGTCGTAGCTGATGGAGCCCATCACATTGAAGCGGCGCAGATCGTAGACGTACGGCACATGACTGCCGTGCCAGGCCACGACATCGAGCGGCGAGTGGTCGTAGGTGGCGGCCCAGAGGTTGCCGCAGAACTTGCTGACGACCTGCGTCGGCCGCTCGATGTCCTCGTACGCGGCGACCGGCGCGAGGAAGTCACGGGCGTTGGCCAGGCCGTTGGCGCCGATCGGGCCGAGGTCGGGGAGGGCGAACGGCCGGCCGTGGTTCTCGCAGACATAGCCGCGCGCCGTCTCGTCCAGCAGTTCGACGCGGAAGCGGATTCCGCGCGGGATCAGCGCCACCTCGCCGGGACGGGCGGCCAGGAGCCCCAGTTCCGTACGGATCAGCAGTCCGCCGTGCTCGGGGACGATCAGCAGCTCTCCGTCCGCGTCGCCGAACACCCGGTCCGTCATGGCGGCATTGGCGTGGTAGAGGTGCACCGCCATACCCGTACGCCGAGCCGCGTCGCCGTTGCCGCCCAGCGTCCAGAGCCCGGCCAGGAAGTCCGTGCCGGGAGCCGGCTCCGGCAGCGGATCCCAGCGCAGCCGGTTGGGATCGGGGACGGTCTCGGTGAACGGCGCGCCTCTGACCGAGCCGTTGTCGATACGGACGAACGGCGGATGCGCGGCCGAGGGGCGGATGCGGTACAGCCAGGAGCGCCGGTTGTGCGCCCGGGGCTCGGTGAAGGCGCTGCCGCTGAGCTGCTCCGCGTAGAGACCGAGCGGCGCCCGCTGCGGCGCGTTGCGGCCGAGCGGCAGCGCGCCGGGCACGGCCTCCGAGGTGTGTTCATTGCCGAAGCCGGGGGAGTGCTCCAGATCCTCGGCCGTCTTCCGTGCCCGCTCGATGCCGTTCATCGTCCGCGTCCGCTCCCTGCTCAGGCGATCCCGGGAGTCTCCGATACCGGAAATCTCATGGACTGCTAATCCTATGGACCACCGTAGGATTGTGGCGGCGGCACGTCAACGGGGCCACGCGGCATCATGGAGTCCGTGTCACACGACCGCACGGACGCGACAGCGCACGCGAACCCGCACGGGAAATCCCGCGAGAAACCCCGTGCGAACCCGCAGCCGGAACCGGCCGACGGACTGCGCCGGGCGCCCGTCCAGCAGCGCAGTACGGAGCGTCTCGCGCGGATCCTCGACGCCTGCGCCGAACTCCTCGACGAAACGGGCTACGAGCGGCTCTCCACCCGGGCCGTCGCCGCCCGCGCGGGCGTCCCCATCGGCTCCGTCTACCGCTTCTTCGGCAACAAGCGCGCCATGGCCGACGCCCTCGCCCGGCGCAATCTGGACCGCTACGCCGAGCGTGTCACCGCGCGGCTGGCACCGCTGGACGCGCGTGACTGGCGCGGCGCCATCGACGCCGTGCTGGACGAATATCTCGCCATGAGGCGCACCGTGCCCGGCTTCGCGCTGGTCGACTTCGGCGCCCAACTCCCGCTCGGGACAAGGGTGGCGGCCCGGGGCCCGGCCGCGGACCCGGCTGCCGGCAAGGCCCCGGGCCGCGCCGGCCCGGCCGATTCCGATCCCGATTCCGATCCCGATTCCGATCCCGATTCCGATCCCGGGCTTCGGGTCGTGGGCCGCCTCACCGGACTGCTCGCCGCCCATCTCGGCCGCACCCCCACCGAGGCACTGCGCCGTACGGTCCTGGTCGCCGTCGAGGCCACGGACGCGCTGCTCCAGCTCGCCTTCCGCATGGATCCGGCCGGTGACCCCGCCGTCGTGGCCGAGACCCGGGAACTGCTCCGCGCGTATCTGGCCAGCACGCTGGACCGAGACCGCTGACCGCGAGCCCGCGTCGCCCGGCGCCGGCGCCGCCGGTCCCCGCTTGACGGAAACCGGTTGCCGAACCGGTTCTGGCGCGTGTCGTACCCGATGCCCCTTCCGTACCGGGGTCGCGCAGGTTCGCGAGAATCGTTCCCTGACCGCGCGTGGTCGGCTAACTTCAGGCGTCGCAGCCGCTCCTTCTCTCCCTCCCGGGCGGAACCTCATGACTCGCGCCATCTCTCTGCACAGCGTCAGCAAGGTCTACGGCCGCTCCACCCGTGCCGTGGACCGCTTCTCGCTCGACATCGCCCCGGGCGAGTTCGTGGTGCTGCTCGGACCGTCGGGCTGCGGCAAATCGACCGTGCTGCGCATGATCGCGGGACTGGAGGACATCACCGAGGGCGATCTGCTGCTCGACGGCGAGTACGCCAATCTGATGCCGACGCGGGAGCGCGGTATGGCGATGGTGTTCCAGAACTTCGCGCTCTACCCGAACATGACCAACCGCGGGAACATCGGCTTTCCGCTCCGGCTGGAGAACCCGCGCGCGGACACCGCGGAGCGGGTCCGGGCCACCGCGAGGATGCTCGGTATCGAGAGTGTGCTCGACCGCTATCCGAGCCAGCTCTCGGGCGGCGAGCGCCAGCGTGTCGCGATGGGCCGCGCCATCGCCCGGCGGCCCTCCGCCTTTCTGATGGACGAGCCGCTCTCCAACCTGGACGCGAAGCTGCGCGGCCGTCTGCGTGCCGAGATGGCCCAGCTGACCGCCGAACTGGGCGTCACCACCGTCTATGTGACCCATGACCAGGCCGAGGCGATGTCGCTCGGCGACCGGGTGGCGGTGATGCGCGACGGGGTGCTCCAGCAGGTCAGCGTGCCGCGCGAGGTGTACGCGCTGCCGGCCAACGTGTTCGTCGCCGCGTTCATCGGCACACCCAGGATCAATCTGCTCCAGGCGGTGGTGTACGCGCCGCTGGACGGGCGGATGTCCATCGATCTCGGCCGGCAGCGGCTGCCGCTGCCCCAACCGCTCAGCTCCGACCATCAGTTGCTCCGCATTCAGCAGGGCAGGCAGATCATCGTGGGGCTGCGGTCCGAGGCGGCCCGTATCGCCGCGCCGGGCCAGGCCCGCCCGGGCGAGGTGGCGCTGAGCGGCATCGTCGAGCACATGGAGTACCAGGGACATGAGGCGCTGGTGCATCTCAGCATCGGTTCCAGACCCGCGGCGGTGACCGACCTGGAATCCCCCAGACCCCGGACCGCGCCCGTGTCGCGCCGGCGCGGCAACGGCGGACGGAGGACGGGTGTACTGGCCCGGCTGCGGGGGCGCGCCCCCGGACGCGCCGGCGGGCCCGTCGTGGTCGTGGACGAGCCGGAGGAGACGGCCGGACCCGCCGCGTACAGCCCGAGCCAGGACCGTTCGGCCATCGCGGCGAGCGATCTCGTCGTCCGCACCGGCCCCGACATGCGACTGCGCACGGGCGCCCAGGTGCCGCTGCTGGTCGATCTGGCGCATCTCTACGTCTTCGACGACTTCGGCCGCCGTATCTGCCCGGCACCGAGAAACGTGCCGGGCCTGGACACGTAGAAGCGGCCGGGGCGCCGGCCGAGGGCGACGCCGGTCAGTTGTCCTTCTCCAGCGGTGCGACGGTGGTACGGCGGCGCGGGCGGGAGCGTGACACCGCCACTCCGGCCAGACACAGCGCGCCGCCCGCGAGGGTGAACAGGCCCGGGACCTCGTCCAGGAACAGCCACGACATCAGCACGACCAGCGCCGGCACCGCGTAGGTCGTCGCGCCCATCCGCCCGGCCGTCGTACGGGCCAGTGCGTACGCCCAGGTCGTGAACGCCAGCGCGGTCGGGAACACGCCCAGATAGACCATGTTGAGCGTGGCCGGCAGCGGAGCGTCCGCGGCCTCGTGGACGAGCCGGCCCGCGAACGGCAGACAGGCCACGGCGCCGACCAGACAGCCGAAGGTCGTCGCCTGGAGCGGGCTCGCCCGCGTCAGCGACGGCTTCTGCGCCACCACGCCGGCGGCGTACGCCACCGCCGCCAGCAGACACAGCAGCACTCCGAGCACCGAGGCACGGCCCTCGCCCGACATCGAGAGCCCCACGGCCACCGCGCCCGCGAACGACACCCCCATGCCCGCCACCAGCCGGGGCGGCAGGGTCTCGCCCAGCAGCCGGACGCCCAGCAGCGCCATGAGGACCGGGCCTATGTTCACGATCATCGCGGCGGTGCCCGCGTCGACCTCCTGCTCGCCCCAGTTGAGCGCCACCATGTAGAGCCCGAACCAGAGCACACCCGAGACGGCGATACCGGGCCAGGCCGCTCGCGGAGGCAGGCCCTCGCGCCGTACGAGACAGACCGCGCCGAGGACGAGCGCGCCGAAGAGCAGCCGGCCGAGGGCCAGCGCTCCGGGCGAGTACGCGGCGCCCGCGCTGCGGATCGAGACGAAGGCCGAGGCCCAGAGCACGACCGTGACACCCGCGGCGGCGAGCGGCAGCCAGGCCGCGGAGGAGCGGCGCGCGGAGCCGGCCGGGGGCGAGGTGTGCGAGGTGTGCGCCGGGCGCGAGGGGTTTGCCGAGTCCGCCGAGTGCGTCGGTCGGTCCGTGTGCGAGTGCGTCATACGGGGAAGGTACGCGCGCGACGCTTCGGCCCTCACCGCAATATCCGCGGCTCGATGCCCAGCCCTTCGTACAGGGCCCGCTCGCCCCGAGGAGTCACCTTCACCGCGCGCCCGGAGCCGATCCGTACGCACCATCCGGTGTCCAGCACATGGCGGCAGAGCGCCGCGCCCGCCGCTCCGGCGAGATGCGGTCTGCGCTCGGTCCAGTCCAGGCACGGCCGCACCAGCGGACGGCGCCCCGTGCGGTCGAGGCCGATGCCCTGCTCCCCGAACCACTCCACGCCCAGGTCCGTGAGGGCGAAGCCGGTGTCCTGCCGGAGCAGTCCCCGTACGGTCATCGCGTCCGTGACGGCCAGTCCCAGGCGTCCCGCGAGATGGTCGTAGCAGGTGCGGCCCCGGGCCATGGCGGCGCTCGCGCTCGCCGCCCGCAGGGTGTACGGACTCGCGCGCGGGGGCGCGGTGTGCGCGGCGAGGTCCTCCACGAGATGGGCGGCGCGCGGATCGGCCAGCCGTACATAACGGTGGCGGCCCTGCCGTTCCTCGGTGAGCAGCCCGCCCGCGACGAGCTTTCCGAGGTGCTCACTGGCGGTCGAGGGCGCGACGCGCGCGTACCGCGCCAGCTCGCCCGCCGTCCACGCGCGCCCGTCCAGCAGGGCGAGGCAGAAGGCCGCGCGCGTCTCGTCGGCGAGCAGCGAGGCGAGGGCCGCGAGCCGCTCGCCGGGCCGGTCGTCCGGCCGGTGCTCCGGATGCGTGGGGAGTGCCATGGGTCCAGGATGCGTCAGGGACGGTTCGGCGCCGGCCGAAGAGTCGTGGACGGTCGCGGAGGACCGGAGAGCCGCGGACCGTTCCCGCCGGGCACGATCGGCTCCCAAGGCTCTAAGCGCTTGCTCAGCTCGGGGTATGGTGTTCGTCCTGCCGGGTGGACGGCCGAACGGCAGACCGAGACCGAGTGGAAGCGGAAGGTGTGAGCGATGCGTACGGCGGAACAGACGGCGGACGGCGAGAGCGCTCCGTGGGGTGAGGTCGAGCCGGAGGCGGCCAGAAGGCTGCTGGTCGCCGCCGTCGAGGCGTTCGCCGAGCGCGGGTACCACGCCACCACCACCCGTGATATCGCGAGCCGCGCCGGGATGAGCCCGGCGGCGCTCTACATCCACTACAAGACCAAGGAAGAGCTGCTCCACCGGATCAGCAGGATCGGGCACGACAAGGCGCTGGAGATCCTGACGGCCGCGGCCGACGGCGGCGGCACGGCGGCGGAGCGGCTCGCCGAGGCCGTACGCGCCTTCGTCCGCTGGCACGCGGAGCGGCACACCACGGCGCGGGTCGTGCAGTACGAGCTGGACGCGCTGGCCCCGGAACACCGTACGGAGATCGTCGGACTGCGGCGGCGCAGCGACGCGGCGGTGCGGCGCATCCTGGGCGACGGTGTACGGGACGGGGAGTTCGACGTACCGGATGTGCCGGGCACCACGCTCGCGGTGCTGTCGCTCTGCATCGACGTGGCGCGCTGGTTCAACGCGGCGGGCCGGCGCACGCCCGAGGAGGTCGGCGCGCTCTACGCCGACCTCGTGCTGCGGATGGTCTCCGCCCAGAAGGAGTGAGCGCTCGCGCTCGGAAGCAGTGCTCGGAAGCGGCGCTCAGAAGTAGTAGCGGGAGACGGACTCCGCGACACAGGCCGGCTTCTCGGCGCCCTCGCGCTCGACCGTGACCAGCGTGGTGATCTGCACACCGCCGCCCGCCTCCACGGCCTCCGTGAGGACGGCCGACGCGCGCAGCCGTGAGCCGACGGGCACGGGCGAGGGGAAACGGACCTTGTTGGTCCCGTAGTTGATGCCCATCCTGACGTTCTCGACCTGGACGATCTGCGGTACGAACAGAGGCAGCAGCGACAGCGTCAGATAGCCGTGCGCGATCGTCGTGCCGAACGGACCGGCCGCCGCCCGCTCCGGGTCCACATGGATCCACTGGTGGTCACCGGTGGCCTCGGCGAAGAGATCGATCCGCTCCTGGTCGATCTCCAGCCAGTCGCTGTGACCGAGCGGCTCGCCGACCCCGGCGCGCAGCTCCCCGGCGGAGGTGAAGATCCTCGGCTCGGCCATGTCCCTGTTCCCTGCCTCTCGAAGCCCGTTCCGCGGCCTGTCCGGGCGGCTCGTCCTGTCCAAGCGCTTGCTCAGCTTGCTGGGCCGTGATGCTTCTGTCAACGCGGACACCGGGCACGGACACCGGGCGCGGACAGTACGCTTCGAGAGGTGCCACAGATTCCCGAGAAGATCCATGAGCTGACCGTCGGACAGCTCTCCGCGCGCAGTGGCGCCGCGGTGTCGGCGCTCCACTTCTACGAGTCCAAAGGGCTGATCGGCAGCCGCAGGACGAGCGGCAACCAGCGCCGCTACAGCCGTGACACGCTGCGCCGGGTCGCCTTCGTGCGCGCCGCCCAGCGCGTGGGCATCCCGCTCGCGACGATCAGGAACGCCCTCGCCGAACTCCCCGAGGAGCGCACGCCGAACCATGACGACTGGGCCCGGCTCTCGCGGGCCTGGCGCTCGGAACTGGACGAGCGCATCAGTCAGCTCGGCAGGCTCCGCGACCATCTCACGGACTGCATCGGCTGCGGCTGTCTCTCGCTGGAGACCTGCGTCCTGTCCAATCCGGACGATGTCTTCGGCGACCGGATGGCGGGCTCGCGCCTGCTGCCCGAGCGACGGGTCCCCGAGGAGCGGAACACCCCTGCCGGCACCCCTGGCACGGACACCCCTGCCGACACCTCTGACGGCACCCCTGACACGGACACCCCTGTGGACACCCCCGGCACCGGCGCCCGCTGCTGCTGACGCGGGTGCCCGGCGGAGACCGGGGCGAGGCCGGCGGAGAGGAGGAGACCGAGCGGGGGCGTACCGTCCGGGGCCCGCCCCCGCGGTTCTCATGCCACCGAGGCGAGTTCCTTGAGTCGTATCCGCTTGGCCCGGTCCAGCGCCTCGGCCGTCAGGACCGGCTGCGGTACGACGATGCCGCAGTCCCGGCAGACCGGCCCCGACCATGGCTCGTCGGACAGGTCGGGCCGCCAGACGATGCCGTTCTCCGCGCAGACCGGGCAGGTCGTGCCGGGCTCCGCCTCCAGACCCGAGATCAGCCGGCGCAGCACCTCGGCCAGCGACTCGGACGGATGGACCGCCGGATCGTCGCAGCGGGCCACACCGTTGCCGCCCCAGGTCCGCCGGTGCCAGTCGTCGAAGCTCCCGGGCCGCCTCAGCCCGTCGTGCTTCTCGCGCTTGCGCCGCTCCGCGAACTCTCCCTCGTACGCGAGCCAGACGGCCCGCGCCTCCTCCAGTTCGTCCAGCGCGGCCATCAGCCGCACCGGATCGGGTGACCTGTCCTCGGGTTCGATGCTGTGCCGTGCGCACAGATGATCCCAGGTCGCCCGGTGCCCATAAGGGGCAAACCGCTCCAGGCACTTGCGCAGTGAATACCGTCGCAAGGCCAGATCGCACCGCGGATCGCGCACCTGTCTCGCAAGACTCCGGAATCCGGCCATCGCATGCCACCTCCGTCGTTACTTCGGCGTTGAGGAATGGACGTACGCCTGCCCCGTTTGGCTCCATCGAATTCCGGATCGCCTCGATATCCAGGACAACACGGTCGATTCCGAGCCTAAATCGAGGGTGATGCGGAGGCGATCCCGGAAGACGGGCCCGGTGGAGGGCCGGAGACGGTCCGGGAAAAGGCGGATGTGGGGATCCGGAAAAGGTGACTGATGTTCATCTTACCGGGCGGTCACACCGTCGCTAACCTCCGGCGCACCGGCCTCCCCGAGGAGCATCCATGCGACGACGCACCGGAAGACTCTTGCCCGCCACCGCCGCGGTGTTCGCGCTGGGCGCGGCTCTGCTGATCCCGCAGGCGCGGGCCTCCGCCGAGCCGGTCCGCCCGGTCCGCGCACCGGCGCCCGCGCCCGCCGCGGATCCCGTCGCCGACCACTGCCGGAGCCAGTGCGACGACATCCTGCCGCCAGGGCAGAACGGCAACGCCACCCTCGCCGACATCCTGCTCCACCAGCTGTTCGGCACCCGCCCCGCGCACAGCTCCGACCAACTCGGCCGGTACGACGCGCTGGTGGCGGGCCGGAGCGGGCTCACCGACGCGAAGCTCAACGACTTCTTCAACGACGCCTCCTTCGGTGTTCCCGCCGACCAGGTCGAGTCCGTCACGACTCCGCGCCCGGATGTCACGATCACCCGCGACAAGCGGACCGGCGTACCGCACATCAAGGGCACCACCCGCTACGGCACCGAGTTCGGCGCCGGCTACGCCGCGGGCCAGGACCGGCTCTGGATGATGGATCTCTTCCGGCACATCGGCCGCGGCGAGCTGACGTCCTTCGCGGGCGGCGCGCTCGCCAACCAGGGCCTGGAGCAGCAGTTCTGGCCCTCGGCCCCGTACACCGAGGCCGAGTACGAGGCCCAGATCGAGCGGATCAGGACCACCGAGGGCGAGCGCGGCGAGCTGGCCATGGCCGACGCCCAGGCATATGTCGACGGCATCAACGCCTATCGCGCGCGGGCCAAGGACGGGCGGTACTTCCCCGGTGAGTACGTTCTCACCGGCAAGATCGACTCGATCACCAACGTCGGCGAGATCCAGCCCTTCAAGATCACCGACCTGATCTCCATCGCGTCCGTCGTCGGCGGCCAGTTCGGCGGCGGAGGCGGCGGCGAGGTGCAGGCCGCCCTCTCGCTGCTGGCCGCGCAGCAGAAGTACGGCGTCGTCGAGGGCACCCGGGTCTGGGAGTCCTTCCGCCAGCGCGACGACCCCGAGGCCGTGCTCACCGTCCATGACGGCACCGCCTTCCCCTACGCGCGCAAGCCCGCGCAGCCGCGGGGCACCGCCCTGCCCGACGCGGGCTCCGTGCGCGCCGAGCAGCTCGTGTACGACAGGACGGGATCGGCGGGCACGGGCACCAGGGCGCCGGTCCGCGCTCCCGCGAAACTCAGGCCCGCCCAGGGGATCTTCGACAACGGGGTGATTCCGCGGGGCTCGCTCTCCGCGAAGCGCGGGATGTCCAACGCCCTGCTGGTCTCCGGCGAGCACACCGCGAGCGGCAATCCCGTGGCCGTCTTCGGCCCGCAGACCGGCTATTTCGCGCCGCAGCTCATGATGCTCCAGGAACTCCAGGGGCCCGGTATCAGCGCCCGGGGCGTCTCCTTCGCCGGAGTCGGCATGTATGTCCAGATGGGCCGTGGCCAGGACTACGCCTGGAGCGCCACCTCCTCGGGCCAGGACATCACCGACACCTACGCCGTCGAGCTGTGCGAGCCCGACGGATCGGCTCCCACCCAGGCGTCCGCCCACTATCTCCACCGCTCGGTCTGCACACCGATGGAGAAGCTGGAGCGCGTCAACTCCTGGAAGCCGAGCGTCGCGGACTCCACCGCCGCGGGCTCCTACCGGCTCCAGGTGTGGCGCACCGAGTACGGCATGGTCACCCATCGCGCGACCATCGGCGGCAAGCCCGTCGCGTACACCTCGCTGCGCACCACCTACCGGCACGAGGCCGACTCGATCATCGGCTTCCAGATGCTCAACGATCCCTCGTACACCCAGGACGCCGCGTCCTTCCAGCGGGCGGCCTCGAACATCGACTACGCCTTCAACTGGTTCTACGCGGACTCCCGCACCGCCGCGTACTTCAACAGCGGGATGAATCCGGTGCGGGCGGCCGGGGTCGATCCCGCCCTGCCCGTCCGGGCCGAGCAGGCGTACGAGTGGCAGGACTACGACCCGGTGCACAACACCGCGGCGTACACGCCCTTCGCCGAGCATCCGCAGTCCGTCGGCCAGGACTACTACATTTCCTGGAACAACCGGTTGGCCAGGCAGTACGACACGGCCGGGTTCGGCTTCGGGGCCGTGCATCGCGGCGATCTGCTGGACGGCCGGGTCAAGAGGCTGGTCGCGCAGGGCGGAGTCACCCGTGCCTCGCTGACCCGGGCGATGGCCGAGGCCGCCGTGACCGATCTGCGCGGTGAGCAGGTGCTGCCCGAACTGCTCCGGGTGGTGCGCTCGGCGCCCGTCACCGATCCGGCGCTGAACACCGCCGTACAGCAGTTGGAGGCCTGGCGCACGGCAGGCGCCCAGCGCAAGGAGACCGCGCCCGGCTCGCACACCTACGGTCACTCCGCCGCCGTACGGATCATGGACGCCTGGTGGCCCCGGCTGGTGGAGGCGCAGTTCAGGCCCGCGCTCGGCGACGGGCTCTACCAGGCGCTCACGGCCTCGCTCCCGATCGACGAGTCACCGGCGTCGAGCCACGGTCCGACGGGCGCGCACAGCGGCTCGGCGTTCCAGTACGGCTGGTGGGGATATGTCGACAAGGATCTCAGGCAGGTGCTCGGCGATCCGGTGCAGGCGCCGACGGCGACCACCTACTGCGGCGGCGGTGGGCTGAGCGCCTGCCGGGACACGCTGCTCAGCAGCCTGAGGGCGGCGGTGGCGGTGCCCGCCGGCACCGTCTACCCCGGCGACGAGAGCTGCTCGGCCGGGGACCAGTGGTGCACGGACGCGATCATCCACCGGGCGCTGGGCGGTATCACCCATCCCGCGGTCGGCTGGCAGAACAGGCCGACCTACCAGCAGGTCGTGGAGTTCCCGTCGCACCGCTGACGCGGTGATCCGGGCGCCGGGCCGGACCGTGACGCATCCGTGCGGATCCGTGCGGATCCGTCGGACACGTACGGTCCGGCCCGGCGCCTCCCGCTCAGCGGTAGTGCAGATAGCCGCGCCGTACGGCGCGGAACGCGGCCAGCCCGCTCTGCCAGGCGTCGACCACGTCGTCCGTTCCCGCGCCGGCGTCGATCAGCGTCCGGACCTGTGCGGAACCGGTCAGCTTGTCGATCCAGTTGTCGGAGCGCCAGGCGAACCCGCTCCACGAGCGCTTCGCCGTCACCAGCAGCGCGATCCCGGTGCGGACCGGATCGAACAACGCCCGGTCATGGACATGGAGCTGCACCCCGCCGATCGTCTTCCCCTGGAACTTGGAGAAGGTCGGCGCGAAGTACGCCTCGCGGAAGCGCACACCGGGCAGCTCCAGCGCGTTGGCCGCCTCGGCCCAGGTCCGGTCGACGCCCTCGGCGCCGAGCAGCTCGAACGGCCTGGTGGTGCCGCGCCCCTCGGACAGATTCGTCCCTTCGAACAGACAGGTGCCCGCGTACACCAGGGCCGTCTCGGGCGTCGGCATGTTGGGGCTCGGCGGCACCCAGGGCAGTCCGGTCGTGTCGAAGAAGTCCGCGCGGCGCCAGCCCGACATGGTCACCGTCGCCAGCTCCACCGGTCGCGCCAGGAACTCGCCGTTGAAGAGCAGCGCCAGTTCGGCGACCGTCATTCCGTGCGCCTGCGCGATCGGCTCGCGCCCCACGAAGGTCGCGAACTCCCGCTGGAGAACGGGCCCGAGCGCCGCCCGTCCGGTGACCGGATTGGGCCGGTCCAGCACGACGAAGCGCTTGCCCGCGAGGGCCGCCGCCTCCATGCAGTCGTAGAGCGTCCAGATGTACGTGTAGAAGCGGGCACCCGCGTCCTGGATGTCGAAGACGACGGTGTCCACCCCGGACTCGGTGAAGATGTCCGCGAGCGCCTGCCCGCTCTTGAGGTACGTGTCGTAGACGGGCAGCCCGGTGGCCGGGTCGTCGTGGCGGCCCTCGGAGCCGCCGGCCTGGGCCGTCCCCCGGAAGCCGTGCTCCGGGCCGAAGACGGCGGCCAGATCCACCCGGTCGTCGCCGTGCATCACATCCACCACATGGCGTACGTCCCGGGTGATCCCGGTCGGGTTGGTGACCAGGCCGACGCTCTGTCCCGACAGCGGCCGGTAACCGTCGGCGGCCAGCCGGTCGAAGCCCGTACGCACCACGGGCGCCCTGCCGGGGCGCGCGGCGGCGGGCGAGGTGCCCGCGGCGAGCGTGCCGGCGGCCCCCACCGCGCCGCCCGCGGCCAGCAAACCCCGTCTGGACAGGCTCATCGCGCTACCTCCGTGATCGAGTCGTCTGTCATGTTCACGCACGCTAGCGCGCGTGGGTGCCTTACGGAACGGAGCCCGCGGCCTGTCCGGCCCCCTCTCCCTCTCCGCTTCCACTCTGCACCCTCCGTGTCCTGGGCCGTGTCCGGCGCCCGGCGCCGTCCGCCCGCCCGGGTGCCGCTCCCTTCCCTCCGTACATACCGACTGGTTAGTCTGCCGGTGTCGGCGGAGCGGCCGGCGCGGAACCGGAAGCTGGGAGAGGCAGGACCCGATGAGTACGGTGCACGGCGCGGCGGTTGTGGTCACGGGAGCCGGCGGCGGCATCGGGGCCGCGCTCGCCCGCAGGTTCGCCGCCGAAGGGGCCAGGGTGGTGGTCAACGACCTCGACGCGGAGAAGGCCGGGGCCGTCGCCGCGGAGATCGGCGGTCTGGCGGTCCCGGGTGACGCCTCCCTGATCGTGGCCGAGGCCCGGGAGGCGCTCGGCGGCACCGTCGACATCTACTGCGCCAACGCCGGGGTCGGCTCGCCGGGCGACGGGCTCGCCGGCGACGAGGTCTGGTCGACCGCCTGGGACGTCAATGTCATGGCGCATGTACGGGCCGTCAGAGCGCTGCTGCCCGACTGGCTGGAGCGCGGCAGCGGCCGGTTCGTCTCCACCGTCTCCGCCGCCGGACTGCTCACCATGATCGGCGCGGCTCCGTACAGCGTCACCAAGCACGGCGCGCTGGCGTACGCGGAGTGGCTCTCGCTGACCTATCGCCACCGCGGGCTCAAGGTGCACGCCATCTGCCCGCAGGGCGTCCGTACGGACATGCTCACCGCCTCCGGCAGCGCGGGCGAACTGCTGCTCGCCGCCACCGCCGTGGAGCCGGAGGAGGTCGCCGACGCCCTGTTCACCGCCATGGCGGAGGACCGTTTCCTCGTTCTGCCGCATCCGGAGGTGGCCGGCTTCCACCAGGCGCGCGCGGCCGACCCCGACCGCTGGCTGGCCACGATGAACCGCGTCCAGCAGAAATGGGAGACGACCGGGGGACCGAGCCGCTGACCGGCCCGGCTTTCCCACCGGAGCCGTCGGCGACCGGAGGTGGGAAGATCCTCCACGGGGGCCGCGTTCCCCCGGACGGACAGTGCGCACGGAACGGAAAGCAGGTGGCGGCACATGGCCAGGACGACGGACGGGGGCGGAGTGCCCGTCCCTCAAAGGCTGCTGGCCGCCGCCACCCGGCTCTTCGCCGAGCGCGGTTACGACCGCACCTCGGTGCAGGAGATCGTCGAGGCGGCGGGTGTCACCAAGGGCGCTCTCTACCACTACTTCGGCTCCAAGGAGGATCTCCTCCAGGAGGTCTACGCCCGGGTCCTGCGCCTCCAGCAGGAGCGCCTCGACGCCTTCGCCGACGCGGACGAGCCGGTGGAGCGGCGGCTGCGGGCCGCCGCCGCCGATGTCGTGGTGACGACGATCGACAATCTGGACGACGCCTCGATCTTCTTCCGCTCGATGCACCATCTCAGCCCGGAGAAGAACAAGCAGGTACGGGCCGAGCGGCGGCGCTACCACGAGCGGTTCCGCGCGCTGATCGAGGAGGGCCAGCGCGGCGGTGTCTTCTCCAGCGCCACTCCGGCCGATCTCGTGGTGGACTACCACTTCGGCTCGGTCCACCATCTCTCCACCTGGTACCGGCCGGACGGCAGCCTCACTCCGCAGCAGGTCGCCGACCATCTCGCGGATCTGCTGCTGCGGGCGCTTCGTCCGTAGGGCCTGTACGGCGCACAGGCCCTACGGACGAAGCGCCCGCAGCAGCAGATCCGCGAGATGGTCGGCGACCTGCTGCGGAGTGAGGCTGCCGTCCGGCCGGTACCAGGTGGAGAGATGGTGGACCGAGCCGAAGTGGTAGTCCACCACGAGATCGGCCGGAGTGGCGCTGGAGAAGACACCGCCGCGCTGGCCCTCCTCGATCAGCGCGCGGAACCGCTCGTGGTAGCGCCGCCGCTCGGCCCGTACCTGCTTGTTCTTCTCCGGGCTGAGATGG
>NZ_MAUD01000313.1 GCF_001700515.1 Streptomyces lushanensis | reverse complement strand
GGGGACGCCCGACGCCGCGCCGGTCCGCGGTGAGCGCGTGGGAGGCCCGGGGCGCGGCGTCGGGCGTCCCCACCGCTTCGGGATGCGCCGCCAGCCAGCCGGTGATCGCGATCCTGGCCGCGGCGGTACGGGCGTGGTCGAGCCACTCCGGCGAAGGTCCCGAGGCCGCGTCCCGGTCCAGCAGGAGCTGGACCGTGTCACCGTCGCTCAGCACCGTGCTCAGCGGCGCCAGACGGCCGTTGACGCGCGCTCCGAGACAGCCGTGCGCGGCCTCGCCGTACTGCGCGTACGCGGCGTCCACACAGGTCGCTCCGGCCGGCAGTCCGAGCAGCCCGCCCTCGGCGCGGAAGACGGTGATCTCCCGGTCCTGGGCCAGGTCCGCCCGCAGCGTCGTCCAGAACGTGTCCGGATCGGGCGCCGCCTGCTGCCACTCCAGCAGCCGGGAGAGCCAGCCGGGCCTGGTCGGATCGGTGCGCTCGCCGTCGTACGGTTCCGCGCCCGCCGCCGGTCCGGCGCCGTACGCGGGCTCCGCGCCGTCGACCGGCGCGTAGGGATTGCCGAGAGCGACGACTCCGGCCTCGGCGACCTTGTGCATCTGATGCGTACGGATGAGGACTTCGGCGACCGCTCCGTCCGGGCCCGCGACGGCCGTGTGGAGCGACTGGTACAGATTGAACTTGGGCGCGGCGATGAAGTCCTTGAACTCGGAGATCACCGGGGTGAAGCAGGTGTGCAACTCGCCCAGGACCGCGTAGCAGTCGGCGTCCTCGGCGACCAGCACCAGCAGCCGGCCGAAGTCCGTGCCGCGCAGCTCGCCGCGTTTGAGCCTGGAGCGGTGCACGGAGACGAAGTGCCGTGGCCGCACGAGCACGTCGGCGGGAATGTCCGCCTCGCGCAGCACGCCTCTGACGTCCTCCGAGATCGCCGCGAGGGCGTCGCCGGCGGTGGCGTTGTCCGCGATCAGGGCCCGGGTGTGGGCGTACTCCTCGGGATGGAGGATGGCGAAGACCAGATCCTCCAGCTCGGTCTTGAGCGCCTGGACGCCCAGGCGTTCGGCGAGCGGGATGAGGACGTCACGGGTGACCTTGGCGATACGGGCCTGCTTCTCCGGACGCATCACGCCGAGGGTGCGCATGTTGTGCAGCCGGTCGGCCAGCTTGATCGACATCACCCTGACATCGTTGCCGGTGGCGACGAGCATCTTGCGGAAGGTCTCGGGCTCGGCGGCGGCGCCGTAGTCGACCTTCTCCAGCTTGGTCACGCCGTCGACCAGATAACAGACCTCGTCGCCGAACTCCGCGCGCACCTGGTCGAGCGTCACGTCCGTGTCCTCGACGGTGTCGTGCAGCAGCGAGGCGGTCAAGGTCGTGGTCTCGGCGCCCAGTTCGGCCAGGATCAGGGTCACGGCCAGCGGATGCGTGATGTAGGGCTCGCCGCTCTTGCGGAACTGCCCGCGGTGCGAACTCTCCGCGAGGACATAGGCCTTGCGCAGGACGGAGAGGTCGGCGTACGGGTGGTGGGCGCGGTGCGCGTCCGCGACATGACCCATCGCGTCCGGCAGCCGGTCCCTGGAGGCGGGCCCCAGTAAGGCGGCCCTGCCGAGTCTGCGGAGGTCGATCCTGGGAAGGCCGCGTCTCCGACTGTGGGCACCAGGGTTGGTGGCCTCTGCACTCATGGGCACCTCCGGGCAGCTTCGACCGGCGGTACGAAGAACGGGCAACGCCCTCCGGGCCGGTGCTTGATGCTACCGAGCCCGCCACGGGCAGCACTCCCGCCCCAGGCCGTGTCCGGCGGACACGGCCTGGCCCGGCGCGAAACGGATCACCCGTTCGAGTGAAGCGCCGGGGAAGCCCCGGACATGTCCCCCGCCGAGGCCGCCTCCAGCCAGGCCCGGTCGACCCGCCCTTCCGCCACGATCACGGCGGGGCCCGTCATCTCGATCCCGCCGTCCGGACGCTCCGTGACGACCAGCCGGCCGCCGGGCAGATCGACGGTGTAAGTGACGGGAGCGCCGGTCACCGAGGGATCGGCGCCGTCCCTGCGGGCCGCGGCGACGGCCACGGCGCACGCGCCCGTCCCGCAGGAGCGGGTCTCGCCCGAGCCGCGCTCATGCACCCGCATCGCGACATGGCGCCGGCCCCGGGAGACGACGAACTCGACATTGACCCCGTCCGGATAGACGGACGGAGGGCTGACACGCGGCTCGGTGAGGAGATTCCCGGCGTGTGCGAGGTCCTCGACGAACGCGACCGCGTGCGGATTGCCCATGTTGACGTTACGGGTGGGCCAGGCGCGACCGCCGACGGTGACCGTGGCACTGTCCTCGGGGAGTACGGCGCGCCCCATGTGGACGGTGATGTCACCGTCGCCGGAAAGCTCCGCGCGGGCGGAGCCGGGGGCCTTCGCGCTCTTGGCGAGATGGACCTTCTTCACTCCGCCGCGGGTGGCCACGGCCAGATCCCCGGCCGTGGTGTGACCGGCGCGCTGGAGATAGCGGGCGAAGACCCGCACGCCGTTGCCGCACATCTCGGCGACGGATCCGTCGGCGTTGCGGTAGTCCATGAACCACTCGGCCTCGGCCGCCATGTCCACCGCCTCGGGATGCGCCGCGGACCTGACGGCACGCAGCAGCCCGTCGCCGCCGACGCCGGCCCTGCGGTCGCAGAGGGCGGCCACGGCGCGTGGAGACAGATCGATGGTGTTGTCCGGGTCGGGGACGATCACGAAGTCGTTCTCGGTCCCGTGGCCCTTGAGGAAGGCGAAGGACGCGGTCTGCGAGGTGCTCACGCGACCCATCGTACGAGCAGGGGCCGACACCGGCCGCCATCCAGCGGCCCTCCCTGTCGTCCCGGCCTTCCGGGCGCGCGGCGCTCAGCGCAGCCGGGCGACCCGCCAGACGGCGAGGGCGACCAGGGCGGCGCCCACGGTCACGTACAGGGCGATGACCCGCCAGTCGGGACGCTCGCCGGAGGTACGGGTCGGCAGCCCCGGCCAGGTGTGGCCCACCTTGCGGGCGGCCATCATGCCCCAGCCCGCCGCGCAGCAGCTGATCAGGAGTCCCAGCATGGCGACGACCGCGCCGCCGTCCCCGGTGCCGAAGGCGAGAGGGAAGGCGAACATCAGGGAGCCGATCGCCGCGAGACCCACGATCGGCGCGAGCTGCCAGATCCGCAGCCGGCGCTGCGGACGGAGCTCGACCTCGACCTCCGGGGTCGCGGTCTCCTCCTCCGGTCCATCGGGACTCAGCCGTGGGGCGTCGTCCCGCGTGTCCGGTACCGCTGGTTCTCTGTCACGAGGGCCGGCCGCCATCGCCACGCGCCCTCCCCATTCGGACTCCACTGGCCGATCGATGCCCGATGGTCGATCGATGCTCGATGATGGCACGCCCGGAGCGACGGCAAGGACGGGCGGAGCGTCCCGATGCCATCACGTGATCAGGCTGTGACCGCTCGTTCGACCAACGCCAGCGCCCGGTGCGGCAGTTCCTCCCGCTGGGCCGTTCCGCCGCCGAGCCAGTGCACCCGTGAGTCGCGGCGGAACCAGGAGTCCTGGCGGCGCGCGAAGCGTTTGGTGGCGCGTACGGTCTCGGCGCGCGCCTCGTCGTCGCTGCACTCCCCCGCGAGCGCCGCGAGCACCTGCTGGTAGCCGAGCGCGCGCGAGGCGGTGCGCCCCTGGCGCAGTCCCCGGGTCTCCAGCGTGCGCACCTCGTCGACGAGTCCGGCCTCCCACATCCGGTCCACGCGCTGCGCGATCCGGGTGTCCAGCTCGGGCCGGGCGACGTCGACACCGATCTGAAGCGTGTCGTAGACCGCGTCATGACCGGGCAGATTGGCGGTGAAGGGCTTGCCTGTGATCTCGATGACCTCCAGCGCCCGGACGATACGGCGGCCGTTGCTGGGCAGGATCGCCTGGCCGGCCTGGGGGTCGGCGGCGGACAGCCGGGCGTGCAGGGCGCCGGAGCCGCGCAGGCTCAGTTCCGTCTCCAGCCTGGCGCGCACCTCGGGGTCGGTGCCGGGGAAGTCGAGGGCGTCGATGGCGCCCCGTACGTACAGCCCCGAACCGCCCACCAGGACAGGTGTACGGCCCTCGGCCAGCAGCCGGTCGATCTCCGCCCTGGCGAGCCTCTGGTACTCGGCGACGCTGGCGGCCTCGGTCACGTCCCAGATGTCCAGGAGATGGTGTGGGACGCCCGCGCGTTCCTCGCCGGTCAGCTTGGCGGTCCCGATGTCCATCCCCCGGTAGAGCTGCATGGAGTCGGCATTGACGACCTCACCGTCGAGTTGCCGGGCGAGATGGACGCCCAGATCGGACTTGCCGGCCGCGGTGGGACCGACGACGGCGATGACCCGCGGTGCGGTAGCTGCGCTTCTCACTGCCCCAGTCTTGCAAACTCGCAGGCCCGTACCCGAACGAGTTAAGCGGCGGCACCCTGGCCGAGCGGCGCGGTTTTCCCTCTCCGCGCGTATCATAAAGAGAACATATGGGTGTTTTTTCACGGCTTCGACGGGAGTCATCAGCCGCGTCCGTGACGTCGACCGACGAGGCGGAGGCCGCCCGGACGACCGACCCGCGACGGCACCCGCACATAGTCTGTTGTCTCCTCCGAGGGAAGGTGGGCCATGGGCTTCATGGATTCGTTGAAGGCCAAGATCGCTCCGGCCAGGGACAAGGTCTCCGACTTGGCGCAGCAGCACGGGGGCAAGATCGAGCACGGGCTGGACAAGGCCGCCCGGACGGTCGATCAGAAGACCAAGGGCAAGTACAGCGACAAGATCGATTCGGGGACGGGCAAGGCGAAGAACGCCCTGGGCCGGCTCGCCCACAAGGACGACGGCACCACTCCCCCGCCACCACCCGCCTCCTGATCCTCGGTGAAGGCCGTGGACGGCCGCGTGGCGCTTCGGGCGCCGCGCGGCCGTCACCTGTTCAGCGCCCGCCGGACCCCTCGGAGCAGCACATCGGCCGGGCCGCCGCTGGACCGGGCGCGCGTCTAGGACCAGGTCGCGACGAGATAGCCGACGCCGTACGGCGCGGCGTCGAAGAGCAGCTCACCGCGCAGATCCGCTCCCCCGGCCGCCCCGGCGAGCAGCTGCCACGGCGCACGGCCCGCGGCCTTGAGCGCGGACGCCAGCTTCGCGTCCAGTGCCTTCAGCGCCGCCGCGTCGGCCGCCGCCAGAGCCCGTGCCACCTCCTGGTCGAAGCCGGCCGCCCGCTCGTCCAGATATCCCGGCGCCTTCACCGAGCGGCACGCGCTGGCGTCGCCCATCACCAGCAGCGCCACCCGGCCGGACCGCGCCGCGATCTCCTCTCCGGCACGGACGCACCGCTCGGCGGTGAGGGATTCCCCCACTCCGAGTCCGGAGACCGGGGCGGCCGTCCAGCGGACCCGGTCCAGCAGCCAGGCCGCGACCGAGAGCGAGGAGGGCAGGGGACGCGAGGCACGCTCCTCCGCGCCCGCGCTTGCACCCGCGATCGTGCCGCCGGTGCCGGTACCGCTCGTGTCCGTATCGCTGATGCCCGTACCCCCGGTGGCCGTCCCGCCGAGTACGACCTCGACGTCCACGCCGAAGCCCCGGAAGGAACCGGCGGCGCCCTGCGGGTACGGCCCCCGGCCGTCCCGCTCGGCGGGCCCGACGACCATCAGCAGATCGGGCCGGGCCGCGGCCAGTACCCCG
>NZ_MAUD01000312.1 GCF_001700515.1 Streptomyces lushanensis | reverse complement strand
CTGGGCCGGCCCAGCCACAGGACGGTGGAGCCGGGGGGGCAGCGCGCTAGCTGCGAGCGCCGGGTGACACGGTCTCCGGGTGCGGTGATCTCCTCGTGGGGTACGTCCATCGGGCGGTCCGGGTCGAGGATCCTGGTGCGGGCGCTGGCAGCTTGCGCGCTGGCTCGGCGGCTCCACCGTCCTGTGGCTGGGGCGGACCAGGGGCCCCGGCTCGGGCGAGGGTTCGAGCGGAGTCCGTTTCGACGTACTGGAGCACACCGTCCGGCAGGAGGACGCCCCATGACAGCCAACCTCGACGACCTGCTCGCGGCGACGGCACGGATCGGACGCCCCGAACCCGCCAGGCGCTGGCCCTACGGGCCGACAGCCCTGCGCTGCGGCCACAACGGCCGGCACAAGGGCGAACACAAGGGATACACCCTCGACCTGGACACCTATCTGGCGCTGCTGCGGCGCGCCGAGATCGATCCGGCCGTTCCCGGGCAGGAGCGGTTCCCCCATACGACGGTCCAGCGGCTGCGCCTGCTCTACTACGGGCAGCGGGTGGGCAACTCGCTGTTCGACAGGGTGCTCGACACCGATCCACGTCTGCGCGACAGCCCGATGACCACCGACCGCTATCCGCAGGATCTGCTCGACCAGTTGTTCAGGACCGGACCGGTCCTGGTCGGCGGACGGGACCGGTCACCGGTCGACGTGTCCCACATCTGGGTTCTGGCCGACCGCCGGCTCAACGGGCTGAGCACTCTCTCCCATGTGGCCGGCCTGTTCCTGGCCGATGTGACCGGCCTGCTCAGCTGGATGGGGGATCTGGCGTCCTGGTGGATCGCGTTCAACGACCGGCGGATCAAGGCCCGGCTCGCGGCGGTGGCCGCCGGCCGGCCCGTCACCGATCCGGTCTTCACCGAACCCATGGACGAGGCTTCCCTGGAGGCCGGGCCCCGGGCCTGGCTGGCGGAAGGAGCCGCGCGCTGCGACATCGACGACCTGCTGGGCGACATCGACGCCATGGTCCTCATGCCGGAGTTCGGCAGACTGCGCAGAGACACCAGCACCCCGATCGCGGACCTGCTCGCCGCCTACTACGGCCTCAACGACCGGCCCGACGACCGCGCCCATCCACATGTCGACAACAGATTCCATCTCTTCGTCCAGCGTGCCTCGCCCGAGATCCCTCATGAGCCCGTCGACAAGGACAACCCGACATCGGGGGTGAGGCTGGCGCCCGACGCGGGGGACCGGATCCGGTCGCTGCTCAAGAGCGCCATCGGATCGACCCTGCTCACCGTGCGGCTGTCGAAGTCGTCCCACCACGCCACCGCCCGGCGCGCGTTTCCCGAAATCGACCCGCTGGTCGTACCACCGACCGCGCCCTTCCCCGGAGGGGACCTTCCCTCCCAGCTCCAGGCGCAGCTCTACCACGAACTCGCAAGCCCGTGGGGCGCGGCCATGCTCACCGCCATCTCCGAGCGCCTCACGGCCTTTCTGACCACCGGGCTGGAGGGGGAGGGCGGCTGGAGAATCGGCGACTGGCCGACCGAACCCAGCCCGCTGCACCGGTGGGGCGGCGCCGAGCTGGCGATCGGCGCCGTGGACCCCGCGGCACCCGGCGGGGAAACGTCCGGCCCCGGACCCGTGCGCAGACTGCAACTCGACCTCGACGCACTGGGCTTCACGACCGGCACTCCCGACGGCAGCTTCGGCCCCCGCACGGCCGTGGCCCTGCGGGAGTTCCAGATCGAGGCCCAGTCCCCGCGGATGTACGTGCCCGTCCGGCCGGCACCGGCCGAAGGCTACGAGGTCGTCCCGGCCGACCGCCGTCACTTCGGACCGGTCAACGGTGTTCTGGACGAGCAGACCGCCGCTGTGCTCAGCATCTGGGTCGACCTCGCCAAGGTCGACGAACCGGCGCTGACCCGGCCACTGAACCCGCTGCGCGTCAAGGCGTACCGGCACTCCTCCGCGGGACTCGGCGAAGTCGTCCACGACGACGTCTGGCGCTACGACGACGTACAGGACCAGAGCCTGCTGGTCTGCGCCACCGACAGCATGCGCCGTCACTGGCACGACGCCGTCGAGAGCGGCGGCCCCGTACCGGTGGAGTTCGGCCCGACCGGGGAACAGCCCCTCGCGCTCGGGCAGTGGACCTCCTCCGGCTCCGGCGGCCCGGTGCTGCTCCCGAGCAAGGACTACCCGACCCTGTGGCCCTCGGCCAAGGTGACCGCCGTCCGCTGCGCCGACCCCGACCGTCCGCCGCTGCCGCCGGGGCTGCCCGTCGAGCCCTCCCAGTACCGCGCGGTCGCCGCCATCGCCCATGTGGAGGTGTACAGCAACTTCGACGTGCACAACTGCTGGGACGTGGCCCGGTTCTCCATCGGACTCTGCCACTGGACGCTCGCCGCCGACGCGGCCGGTGAGCTGCCCGCCCTGCTCGGCTACTACAAGCACCTCTATCCGGAGGACTACCACCGCACCATCGGCCGGTTCGGCATCGAGCCCGCCGAGCCCTGGCCCTGGCCCCAGGACAGCGGTGCCTCCGCCCAGGCCAAGTTCACCGGACGGCTCAGGATGCACGGCCTGCACGACGCGCTCGGTGTGGTGCGCCCCGGCCGAGCACTGGTCTTCATGCCCTCCGAGGGCGGCACGGCCGACCCCGACCGGTATCTGCTGGACTGGTTCCGCAGCTGGCGCGGCCTCTTCCGCTTCACCATGGCACTGCGCGGCTCCGCGTACTTCCGCCACGCCCAGTACCGCTTCACCCTGCTGCGCCTGGAGACCCTGCTCGGCAGGGCCTTTCAGACCGAGGCGGGCCCGGCCGACGCCGGCCCGTTCCGTGACGACGGCACGGTGGCGGACTTCGGCGAGGTCTTCACCAGCGAGCGGGCGGTGACCGCCCTGCTGCGCTGGCATGTCAACCGGCCGGGCAAGGTCGTCTCCGGCTCGGGTGCCGTGTCCGTGGTGCGCGACGCCTTCCGGGAGGCGTACGGGACCGGCCGTGTACTGATCCAGCAAGTGGACCCGGCCACCGCCGACGCGCGGCAGGAGCGGCTCGTACGCCACTTGATCGACAACGCTCCGGAGGAGTGGTACCGGGACAGCGTCCGCAACGCGGTCGACCATGTCGACCCGGAGTACGGCCCGCTGTCGCGCTCGGCCGGCAGCTTCGTCCGACCGGTCGGGCCGGCCTGAACCGGGGCGGCCGGCGCTCGCATCGGGACGGCGCGCCGTCCCGTCGCGAGCCGTAAGAAGAGGCCGTGCTTCCGTACAACGGTGTCCGTGATCCACGGGTCGTACCCGGTGAGATGCAGAAGCATCCACGGAAGTACAGGGGGAAAGACATGCGGAAATCACGTCGTGCGGCGGTGGTGGTGGCCTTGGCCGCGCTCGCCGCGGGAAGCACCGGCACGGCCATGGCACAGCCGGCCGCCGCCGCGCCGGCCGCCGCCCCGGCACAGGCCGCGTACAACGGTGTCTGCGGCAGCGGCTACACGGTGGTGAACTGGGCGGACATCGGCAAGCAGGGCACGGTGTACCTCACGTACCACTCCGGCAACGGCAAGAACTGTGTGGTGACGATCCGCAGGACCAGCGGATCGCCGGTGTACATGTTCTCCTACGTCGGGGTGCCGGCGACCGGCGAGGCGGACGTCGACGGGGACAACTACCGTGCGTACGCGGGACCGGTGTACGCCTACGCGCGGGGGCTGTGCGTGGACTGGGCCGGTGGCATCTCCAACCAGCAGACGTGGACCTACGGTTCCAACTGCGGCGCGCTCGTGGCGACCCGGGTGACGAAGAACGGCGGGACGACCGCCCGCTCGAAGGTCGACGAGCCTTCCGCGGCGCGCGCGGGGGCCGCGGCCGGCCGCTGACACACCGGCCCGGCGCGCGTCCTTCCCGCGGTTTCCCGCGAGGGGCTCGTGGAGTACGACCGCGTCCCTTCCCCGGCATCGGCGTCGCCGGGGAGGGGACGCTTCATGTGCCGGCCGGTGACGGCCGTGAAATCGCATAGAAGTACGATATAGGGCATGAATATCCGTACCGTCTCCTTCGATCACCCCGACGCCGTCCGGCTCAACGACCGTGTGCAGCTCGAGTACGCCGACCGGTACGGCGACGAGGGTGACATCACGCCCCTCGATCCTGCCATGTTCGAGCCGCCGCGGGGCCTCTACCTGATCGTCTACGACGACCACGGTGTCCCGGTCGCCACCGGCGGCTGGCGCGGCCAGGACCGGAACGACGACGGGTACGCGGACGGCGACGCGGAGATCAAGCGCATGTACGTGATCCCCGAGGCGCGCGGACGCGGCCTGTCCCGGCGGGTGCTCGCCGCCCTGGAGGACGACGCCCGCGCCGCGGGGCGTACCCGGATGGTCCTGGAGACCGGCACCAAGCAGCCGGAGGCCATCTCCCTCTACATGTCCAGCGGCTACGAGCTCTGCGCCAAGTTCGGCCTCTACCGTTTCGACGAGCTCAGCCGCTGCTACGCGAAGCCGCTGGCGACCGCCGGGCCCGGGTCCGTCCCGCACGGCCGCCGGCCGGCCGCGGAATGCGAGGCCGGGTGACGGCGTTGTCACGTGGATGGGCGATTCCTTCGGTGATGCCGCTTTTCCCGCGACGGGGCGTGAGGCCGCCCACCGGCGGCTGGCGGCCGAACGCGCCGGCACCATCGCGGAGATCGCCTTTCTGAGCCGCGACTTCGCCCAGATCGTCGAGGCGAACGCGCTCGTGGCGGTCGACGACGAGCACGACCCGGAGGGATCCAGCACCGCCTTCGAGCGGGCGCATGTCGCCGCCCTGCTGGCACGGGCCGAGGAGCGGCTGGCCGATCTGGACCGGGCCCTGGAGCGGCTGGAGCGAGGCGACTACGGGAGGTGCGGGGTGTGCGGCGGGCCGATCCCGGCGGAGCGCCTGGAGGCGCGCCCGGCGGCGAGCACCTGCGTGCCCTGCGCCGAGGCCCGCCCCCACCGGCCGACGGGCCCACCGCCGGACAGCCGCTAGGGCGGCGGGACGGTATCGGCCCGGCGCAGTACCTCGTCCGTGCCGTCGAGACGCAGTTCGGCCAGGGCGCGTGGTGCGACCGCCTGTGGCAGTACGAGTTGCCACAGCCCCGTGATCGTCGGGCGTGACAGCCACTCCCTGTTCTCCCTGGCGAGAACCTCGCCGCCCGTTGTCGCCGCCATCACCACCCGCGCCAGCCGCTCCGGAGACGCCCCTTCGACAAGGGCCTCCTCGTCGGCGGCTCGTGCCAGCGCTTGCTGGATGCAGCCCTGCCACCCTTGACGCAGGCTCAGGCACGTGCGTTCGGAGGCGTCGCAGTTGAGCCGGAAACCGGCCCGCGCGACCACATCCTGGTGCAGCACTCGGGCGAGGACGTGAGAAACATCGATCAGGGTTTGCAAGGCGCTGGTCTGTGCCTGCCGGCCCTGCCACGCCGCGTGGTACAGGCTGCGGACGGCGGCGGTCTCGACGGCGTTGGCGAGTTCCGGCTTGCTGTGGAAGTGGAAGTGCAGAGCTCCGCTTGTCACGCCGGCTCCGTAACTCACCTCGCTCAAACGTGTCTTTTCATAACCATTCCTCTCGAACTGTTCAGCGGCCGAGCGGATGAGCGCCTTCCGGGTAAGGACGGAACGTTCCTGCTTGCCCCCGGACCGGTGGGTGGCACGCGATTCGGGGTCATCCATCGATGATGGCGGCAACATGAAATATGAGTACCTACGAGAATGATTTGGCGCCACCTCGAAGACCGATATGCACCACAAGTGCCTTTAGTTCGAATGACTTGCCGCATCGGATCGAACATCTTCCGGCGAGTAATATGCCAATTGTCTGAATCTAGGTGGTGCAAAGCGGCGTAAAAGGTAAATAAGAATCCCCGGGGATTATTTGACAAAAACATCCTTCATGGTTTTAAAATCTATCCGTCGGTCGCATGGGGATCCATACAAGGGGGAAAGGAAGCCATGGCTGGCAATACAAGCCTGCGCGCGCACCGTGTTCCCGCGAGGCGTGGAAGACACTTCCAGCAGCTGAGACAGGCAGGTTCCGAGGCACCGACGGCGCAGACCTCCGAGGCACCGAGGGGTTGGCGGGTTCTGGTGGTGGAGAGCGACCCCGAGGAGGCGGACCCCCTGATACGGGGATTGCAGCGGCAGGGCCACAGGGTCGCGAGCGCGGAAACGGGAAGCGGCGCTCTGCGCGCCTACAAGGAAGCCGATCTGCTGCTTCTCGATCTGGACCTCCCCGATCTGGACGGCCTGGAGGTCTGCAGAACCATCCGCCGGGTCGACGACATACCGGTGATCGCGGTCACCGCCCGTGGCAGTGAGCTGGACCGTGTGCTCGGTCTGCAGGCCGGTGCGGACGACTACCTGGTGAAGCCCTACGGGTTCCGGGAGCTGATGGCCCGTATGGAGGCGGTCATGCGGCGCCTCAAGCCCCAGTCCGCCCTGTCCGCCGGTGGTGTCGCGTCCCACGGCGCTCTGCGGATCGACACGGAGTCGCGCAAGGTCACCCTGGGCGGGCGGCTGCTCGACCTGACGCCCAAGGAGTTCAACCTGCTCTACCTGCTGGTCTCGAACCCCGGGGACATCATCCCTCGCGAGCAGCTCATGCAGGAGGTCTGGGCCGGCTCCTGGTCCCGGCGGACCCTGGACACACATGTCTGCAGCCTGCGCCACAAGCTCGGGTCGAACGACTGGATCCTCACCGTCCGCGGTGTCGGGTTCCAGATCGGATCGGGCTGAGCCGGCCCATTCGCACAAGCGGTTCGCGGAGCCCGAAAATGCGGAATGATGCATTCATATAAACAATAATAAAGGCGTCCATATTCTGGAATATGGGTCTGTGTCCGTCATGTGAAGGATGCAGACTGTGTGAGCACTCCAGCCGCGAAGAAACAAATCCCGGAGAGGCTCACACAGTGAACGCCAAACCTGCGCCCTTTTTGCCTGATCTCATTCAGCTCGACATCAATGGAAATGACCCGCACGCCGAGATAGCGCGCATACGCCGCCAGGGCCCGGTAACCCCTGTCATGCTGCCTGGCGGCGTCTTCGCCTGGTCCGTCACCAGCCAGGGGACCATCAAGCAGTTGCTGACCGACCCCCGGGTGTCGAAGGACGCGGAGCAGCACTGGCCGGCCTGGATCAACGGCGAGATCCCCGCCACCTGGCCGCTCTCGCTCTGGGTCTCCGTCCGCAGCATGATCACCGCGTACGGGGACGATCACAAGCGCCTGCGAAGACTCGTCACCAAAGCGTTCACCGCGCGTAACATCGGCACACTGAGACCCCGGATCCTGGAAATCACCGAGTCATTGCTCGATCAACTCGACTCCGTTCCGAGAGGCACGGTGATCGATATGCGGGAACGTTTCGCCGCCACCCTTCCCGTGCAGGTGATCTGCGAATTTCTCGGCATTCCGCTCGAAGCCCGTGAGCGGCTGCGGGAAACGATCGACCTCACGTTCCTCACCGCGGTCTCGGCGCCGACGGTCGAAAACAACGTCAGGGATCTCTACTCCGCCCTCAACGAACTGATCGACATCAGGCGTGCCACCCCAGGTGATGATCTGATCACCTACTTGATAGCCGTCCGTGACGAGCAGGTCGACGAGGGGCTCACCCAACAGGAGCTGATCGATACCTTACTTCTGGTCATCTCCGCGGGATACGAGACGACGGTGAACCTTCTCGACCACGCCGTTCACAGCCTTCTCAAACATCCCGATCAGCTCGCCCTCATCCGTGACGGAGGGGCGACCTGGGACGACGTCATAGAAGAAACGCTGCGGTACGAACCGTCCGGCTTCCATGTCCCCATGCGCTACGCGGTCGAGGACATCGAGATCGACGATGTCCTGATCGCCAAGGGGGACGCCATACTCGTCTCGCTCGCCGGCGCCGGCCGGGACCCCGAAGTCCACGGCGGCGACGCCGCGGAATTCGACCTCACCCGCGTGACGCGTCGTGATCACATCGCCTTCGGTTTCGGAGTGCACCACTGCCTCGGCGCGCCACTGGCCGGGCTGGAGGCCGTGGTCGCGCTCGAAGCCCTCTTCCGGCGATTCCCCGGCCTCAGACTCGCGGAGCCGACGGAACGCCTCGAACTCCTGCCGTCGTTCATCTCGAACGGCCACCGCCGGCTCCCTGTACTGCTGCACGCGGAGAGCTGACCGCCGGTTCGCGAAATCGGCCTGACAGGGCGGAGCGGAGGCGCAGTTGACGTGCGGGCCGTCCGTTGAGCGGGCGGCCCGCACAACCATGCGTCAAGTGATCAGGGTCGACTTCCCGCGCCGTAACCGCTTCCCGTGACCGACGACGAGAAGACCTCCTCTCCTTCCTGATGTCCGGTCACCGTGACCGTGTTCTCCCGCGGTCCGGGACTCGCCTCGATCCACAGCGGGCTCCGGAACTCGGCGTACCTGCTGAACGCGTTCCGCCCCTGGCGGGGACGCAGTGCCGCGGGGCCCATCACGGCGTGGGCGGCCTGCCTGGCGGCCTCGATGAGGACCATTCCCGGGACATGGTCCTTGCGCCCCTGGTAGAGAGTGCTGTGACCGGTGTCGACACGGAGCTGCCACCGGTCGCTTCGAGAGGTGGGGATGAGGAGGACGTCCTCGGGCCGGGTGCGCCCCACCGTGTGTGACGGTGCGCCGGCTCCCGGCGCGGCCGTGTGGGTCGCCCGCAGGAGGTCGCCCCGTATCCGTGCGTAGGTTCGCGCGCTCAGCAGTTTGATGCGGCTGACCCCGGTGCCCGCCGTCCGGCCGCCCCGGCGGACCGTGACATGGCTGTGCATCCCGGACAGCCTGCCCGCGCGCTGTGTCGTCTCGGAGAAGGCCACCTCCATCTCGACGTCGCGGGTCCCGTCCAGGCCCAGATGTTCCGGGTGACTGGTGAAGTCCAGTCCCCACATCAGGAAGTGGTGATCCATGGGCACGTCGTACGCGCCATGACCGATCAGTATCGTGCTCTGCCGCATGGACTCCACCAGCAGCAGCACGTCATGTAAGCCGTCTCTCGGCATGAAGAAGCTGTGATCCTCGGGCCATGTCCCCCTGACGAGAAACCGGTTCTCAGCTACGCGTACCCACCCCGTGGGTACGACATCTTGTCGGCGCGTCCGATGCATCAACTCCATGGGCACGGTGGTTGTCACGCCCTCGGCCAGGGCAGTCGTATACAGCACGATGCACACCCCCCTTGTGTGACTGGCTACCTCCATGTGGGCCAGCGCCGACAAGATACGTACGCCGAAGTATGGTTCGCAATGTACCGCTGGGTGACCTGCTTCACTTCTACGCTGAATGGATTGTTGCAGGTGGACGCCATAGTGTAGCGCTCATCAGCAGCGGACCGGCCTTGCCGGGGCAAGCAGACCTGACAGTGACCGCGCCAACGTGACGGTCCGTGAGTATGATGCGCCACTGGATTCATACTGTTCGGTTTTTAAAGAGCACGGCATCAGCGGCACCAGGCGAGGAGCAAGGTGGCAAAACAAGATCGATCGGTGCGTACGCGGCAGAAGCTTCTGGAAGCGGCTGCAACGGTCTTCGATCGTTTGGGCTACCAGGCGACCACCATCAGCGAGATCGCGGCGGCGGCCGGCACGACCAAGGGGGCTCTGTACTTCCATTTCAGCGGGAAGGAGGAGCTGGCCCAGGTCATCCTGGAGGCACAGCAGCAGGACGCCGAGCCGGCCCTCGTCCCGCAGCGCATCAAGCTCCAGGAGATAGTGGACTCCGGCATGATCCTCGCCGAGCGGCTGCGGACGGACACCCTGGTGCGCGCCAGCGTCCGCCTCAGCCTTGATCAGCAGGCGGGTGACCTCAACCGGGACAGTGCTTTCCGCAACTGGGTCGAGTTCAACCTCGGGATCCTCCAGGAGGCCCAGCGGCGAGGTGAACTGCTGACGCACGTCGACCTCGTCGGCACCGCCGAGCTGTTCGTGGGCTCCTTCGCGGGACTTCAGCAGATGTCGCAGGTGCTGGCCGACTACGAGGATCTTCCGCAGCGGGTGTCGGTGCTGCTGGGCCATGTGATGCCCAACATCGCCGTGCTGCCCGTCCTCGGCATGCTCGACACATGTGCCCACCGGGGCAGGAGCCTCATCGCGGAGGCCGAGCTCAGAGCTGACGCGGCGTCAGTCGAGGACGACGGTGAGGACGACACCGAGGACGGTGCCGAGGGCGACGGTGAGGAGGACGGCGGTGTGGACGGCGTCGAGGAGTGAGATCTCGTACGTGCCGACGACTGGCGGGTGAGATGCCGGGATCCCGCCCGATCCAATCGATCGGACGGGATCCCCTGAGCTCCCCTTGAGCTGATCCAAGGGGCAGCCAGGCGCACGGGGTGCAGGGGGGACTTCGTCTTGTTCGGATCTCGCCGGGCTCGACGCCCGACGAAAGACCCTAGACCGCTCCGGGCCGCTTGGCGGGGAAGGCGTGCTTGCGGGCCAGGACCACGACGAGCAGCACAGGAGCCATGAGCGCGAGAACACTCCACGGGAAGGACGTGGGGCCGAGGCCGCCGAGGAGGATGCCGCCGACAGCCCCGCCGCCGGCCATGAAGGAGTTCCATGTGGTGACCAGCAGCGCCTGCCCCCGGTCGCCTCCGGCGTCGGTGACCGCGGTCTGCAGTAGGGTGGTGACGCCTCCCCAGCCCAGGCCCCACAGCACCATCGCGCCGTACACCACGATGACGTTGCCGGCCAGTAGGGCCAGCAGGACCGCGGCGATGAGGAACAACGCGCTGCTGATGATGGTCAGTTGCCGCAGCTTGCGGTCGACCACGGCGCCGGTGATCAGGATGCTCACCACGGAGGCCACACCGAAGACGAGCAGCACCACGTCACGGGCCTCGCCCATGTCGTTCGCGTCCAGGAAGGTGGCGATGTAGGTGTAGAGGATGTTGTGGGCCAGTACGTAGGCGGCGACCACGAACAGCACCGCCACGACCCCGGGAAGCGCCAGGGCCTTCAGGATCGGCTCACGTGCTCCCGGTCGCTGTCCGGGGGCGTCGGGGACCGTGATGAAGATCCACGCCAGCAGCACCACGGAGATCACGGCCACGAGGCCGAACGTCAGGCGCCAGCCGAACAGTCCGCCGAGGAAGGTTCCGACGGGGATGCCAAGGGACAGGGCGAGCGGGACGCCGGCCATGGTGATGGCGATGGCTCGGCCCTGCAGATGTGGAGGTGCCAAGCGCCGTGCGTAGCCGACGAGTTCCGCCCACACCGCTGCCGCCGCGACACCGGCGAGAAGACGGAACGCCATGGTCAGGGCGTAGCTGGACGACAAGGCCGTGACGGTGTTGGCGATCGCGAACATGGTCACGGCCAGCAGCAGCAGCCTCTTGCGCCGCCACGCGGCCGTGGTCACGGACAGCGGAATGGCCGAGATGCCCGTGGCGATGGCGTAGATGGTGAGCGCCTGGCCCATGGCGGACTCGCTGACCGAGAGGTCATGGGCCATTTCGGGAAGAACACCGGCGGGAAGCGCCTCGGTCAGAATTCCCATGAAGGCTGCCGTCGCCAGAGCCAGAAGCGGTGACATCGGCAACTTGCGGTTGTCTGCGGGAGGGGAGGTGTTGAATACCTCTGTCTGTGACGTTGACATGACTGTATCCTGGAACCCTCACATAGATGTGAATGTCAAGTGGATGCGAGATGAAGTGGGTCACATGCGGATTGGTGAGCTCTCCGAGCGCACAGGAACACCTCGCAGGCTGCTGCGCTACTACGAAGAGCAGGGACTGCTGGTGCCCGACCGGTCCTCGAACGGATACCGTGACTACCCCGAGGGCTGTGTGGACCGGGTCCTCCAGATCAGGGGCTTGCTCGAAGCCGGCCTGCCGACGCGGATCATCAAGCAGGTCCTTCCGTGCATCAACAACCCCCGGGCCATTCATGTCTCCGGCGCGACACCGGAGACGATCGCCACCCTGGAGCGTGAGCGTGACCGCATGGCCGACCGCATCCGGTGTCTGATCCGCAGTCACGACGCCATCAACGGCTACCTCGACGCGGTGCGCGGTGAAGGGCAGCCCTCCGGCGTGGCGTCGGCGGCGTCCTACGACGTGGGCGTTCCGGTGACGACCGAGGCGGCCTGACGGCCGTAGCGGACGACATTGGACAGCACGGTGCCGTGACTGGACACGTCGAGGACCAGGCGGTCACCGTCCTCGATCCGGAACCCGTCGTGGTAGCTGGCCTTGTCGGCGCCCAGGAACAGGTAGTTGACCAGTCCGGGAGCGCGCATGGCCGGGTAGGAGAACAGATGGTCCGCCATGTCCTTGAACCGGTGGAAGATGGAGTCGGCGCCGCAGGAGAAGTCGCCCTCCCAGGCCTTGGCCCCGTCCCGTTCGATGGTGACGCGTCCCGTCACCGTCTGCGGTGGCTCGTCGAGGAAGAGCCACGGCGTCATGGACGTCTCACACAGCTTGGCGTACGGAGTCCACGCCCACGGGTTCTTCAGGTGCAGCCCGATGTCGTTCAGGTCGTTGCCGAAGCTGTAGCCGGCGTAGTGCGGGTCGCCGTCGTCGTCGTTGACGTAGACCAGCACGACCTCCGGCTCCTCCAGCAGCCAGATGGGATCCGCGGGGGTGATCAGCGGCTCGTCCGGCATGCGCAGCCAGGATCCGAAGCCCTTGATGTAGTAGTTCGGCGGTGTGAACTCCTCGTCGGGCTCCGGGGCACGGTCGAACTTGGAACGGTGCGTTCCCATGAAGCCGTTGATCAGGGAGTTGTTGGTGGCCGTGGGCAGCAGCGGGGGAAGGTAGCGCAGCTCGGGGTCGCCGATGGTCACGGAAGCGGTCTCGGCGGTGCCGGTGACGGCCGCCACCGTCGCCTCCGGGCCACCTCCGGCGAGGAGGGCGGCGCGAAGCTGTCCGTCCTCCACCGCGTACAGCGTATGCGTGTCGCCGTCGGCCGGAATGCCCAGCCCCGCGTATCGCCGGCCCTTGTACTCGCACTCGAAGATGATGGACATGGCTGTCAGTGACCTCCTGCTGGTTGTTCGGGTTCGGAGTCCGCGCCGAACCCGGATCGATGACGCGCGCGGACGGAGCGCGATCAGGCCCGGCCGCCCGGTGGGGGAGGGGCGGGGCGCCAACCGGTGAGGTCGTCGAGGACCTCGGCGATACGGTTCAGGGACGCGCTGATCCACGGCAGCCGGAGCGGATCGGCGGCTGTCAGCGCGGCGGTACGCTCGGCTTCGCTCTCGCCGTACAGCCGGCCGGTGGCGGCCCGGATCCGCAGCGGCCGTTCGTGCTCGCCGAAAACCGTGCCCGGCAGCACTCCCACCCCGTACCGCGCCGAGAGCAGGGCGGCCAGCCCTTCGCTGCCCCGCACGCCGTGGACGCGGGCGAGACGGTCCCGGAGGGGCTCGAAGTCCGGGTAGAGATAACACGTGGCGCGCACCGGCGACAGCTCCGCGCCGACGGCGGCGAACTGCCGGGCCACCGCGCGGACCACCACTTCATGCAGACGCCGGCTCGCGGTGATGTGGGCGACGACCTCGGGCGGCTCCTCCAGGGCGTAGGCGGCGGCGGCCTGCACCGGCGCCGCGGTGCTCGACCAGATCTGGCTGGCGATGCCGACCAGCCGTGTGTGCACCTCGCGGCCCAGGGCGCTGTCGGGCAGGCGGGCGATGCCCATCCGCCAGCCGCCGAGGGCGAGGTTCTTGGTCAGTCCGGTGGTGACCACCGTCCGCTCCGGCGCGAAGACGGCCGGGGAGACGGCCCTGCCCGCCGGGTCGAAGACCAGATCGCAGTAGATCTCGTCGGAGACGATGACAAGATCCAGCTCCCTGGCCGTCTGCGCGAGGCGCCGTACGGTGTCGGGTGAGGCGATGGTGCCGGTCGGGTTGTCGGGCACGGTGACCACCACACACCGAGGGTTCCGTCCACGGGCCCGGGCCAGGACCACCGCGTCGCGGAGCGCCGCGGGATCGGGCACCCCGCCCTCGCCGGGCCGAGTGGTGACCGGTACGGACCGCACACCGGCCAGGTCGGCCTGCGCGCTGTAACTGACCCAGCTCGGCACCGGCACCACCACGTCGCCTCCGACAGCCAGCATCAGGGCGAAGAGAAGCGGCTTGCTTCCCGGTCCGCAGACCACCAGACCGGGGTCGACGGCCAGACCCCGCCGCCCCCAGTACCCGGCCGCCGCCGTACGCAGTGCCGGATTCCCGGACACGGAACCGTAGGCGTTGCGGTCCGCCGCCGCGGCGAGCCGCTCCCTCAGCGCCGGCAGCACCGGCAGACCGATCTCGCCACTGGCCAGGGACAGGACCTGCTCCCCGGCGAGACGGCGGCGGGTCAGCGCCTCATCGGCGGCGAGCGTGGCCGACATGGCCACCGGCGCGAGATCGGGCATGGTCCCTCCAACGGATGAGATGGCGGCGGACACGGCGCTCTGCCGCGCCGCACCGGGTGAGGGCGGGAAAGCCGGGAAAGCCGAGGAAGCGCTGAAGGCGCGGGTCACCCCCCGGCGTACCGCTCCCGCAGTTCGACCTTCCGGATCTTGCCGGTGAGGGTCTTGGGCAGCGCCTCGACGATTTCCAGCCGCTCGGGCCAGAAGCGGGCGTCCTGGCCCGCGTCCGCCAGATGGGAGCGGACCTCCTCCAGCGTCGGCGGTGTGTCGCCCCGCGGCACGACCACGGCGAGAATGAGGTCGTCGAGCAGGCCGGTGGGGCCGACGACGGCGGCCTCGGTCACCTTCGGATGGCGGGAGATGACGGCCTCCAGCTCAGCCATGGGGACGACGACGCCGTCGCGCAGGATGGCGTCCTTGGCACGGCCCAGGAGACGGATGCCGCCACGCCCGTCCTCCCGTGCGACATCGCCGGTGTCGAACCAGCCGTCCGCGTTCAGCTCGGCGGCGAACGCGTCCATGCGCTTGTAGTAGCCGAGCGCCTGCGACGCGCCGCGCACCCGGAGCCGGCCCACCGGGGCCCGCAGGTCGGGGTCGTGGCAGTCGTCGATGCGGATCTCCATCGAGTCGATCGGACGCCCGTGGCTGTGGGCCGCCCAGTCCTGGTCGTAGTCGAGACGTGTGATGGTGACGGGTCCGAACTCCGACATCCCCCACAGCGAATAGGTGTGGGCGTCGAGGGTCTCCCGCAACTCGTCCACCAGCTGCTGGAGCACCGGCGCGGCGCCCGTGACCACATGACGCAGGGTCGACATGTCCCGTGGTTCGGCACGCTGGGACTGGGCGACCTCGGTGAGGGTGGGCGGAGGCCCGTAGAGCAGCGTGGCGCCGTAACGCGCGATCAGATCGGGCAGACCGGCGTTGTCCTGGAAGTCCTGGAAGACGATGGTGCCGCCGAGCATCACACCGGCCAGGACGCCCTGTCCGAAACCGGAGTAGTGAATCAGCGGAGTGGTGACCGCGGCGACGAGGTCGTCGCCCAGCAGGAAGGTGTCCACATAGCCGCGCACGGCCGAGTGGATGGTGTTCTGGCTGTGCAGCACCCCCTTGGAGTCGCCGGTCGTCCCCGAGGTGAACAGCACGACGAACGGATCGTCGGGTGCGAGCTCGCGGCCGGTCAGGTCCGCCGCGTGCCGCTCCTCCCAGGGGACGGCCACGAAGTGGTCGTGGAAGTCGACGGCGCCGTCGGGGGCATGGCCGCCGACCACCACGACGTGCTCGACGGGGAGTTCGGCCCGCAGAGCGACGAGTGTCTTCGCGAGGGGATACCCGTCCCACTCGTCCACGGTGACGCACACCTTCGCCTCGGTGAGCGTGAGGCGGTGGCGCAGATCGTTCTCGCGGCAGACGGGAGCGATGGGGCAGATGACGGCGCCCACACGTATGCAGGCGAACATCAGCGGCACCATCTCCCACCGGTTGGGGAGCTGAACCGCGACGAAGTCCCCCGGCTGGACGCCCAGTTCGAGCAGGGCTCCGGCGAAGCGGTCCGTCAGCCGCGCCAGCTCGGAATAGTCCAGGGTGTCCGTGCGGGCCTCGTGCAGTCGGCGTCCGGCGATGGCGAGCTTGTGGGGCCGCTCGCGGGCCTGACGGCCCAGGTCGTCGAGGAAGGTCTCGTCCCGCCACCAGCCGCGCCGGCGGTACTCAAGGGCACGGTCGTCCGGTGAAGCTGTCGTCAGGCCCGGGTGCGTGGCCGTCGCCGTGGTCATCGGTGGGTCCTCCAGCGCGCCGCGAGCAGCTCCGGCAGCGGGTCGCCGGCGGTGGCCGAGGCGATCTCCAGCAGATCCCGGGTGTTGTCACGCACACGGTCGCCGACCCAGTCGAACACCCACTCCTTGCGCCGGCCGGCTTCCAGGTCGAAGGGCACGGTCCTGGTGACCGCCAGGCCGGCCGCCGCCGCGCCACCGACGTTGGCGACCACGTCCGGGATCAGTGTGGAGCCGGAGGCCGCCACCTTCTCCTTGGCCTCGGCGCTGGAGGTCAGGTTGCCGCCCTCCACCACGAGCTTGGCGCGCAGCTGGTGGACGTTCTCGGCGTTGAGCGCGTCCTTCTGCGCCGCGAGGATCAGCAGGTCGGCGTCGACACCGAGCCAGGCGTCCGGCGCGCCGGAGACGGTGACGCTCTGCGGCAGCCGGGACCGGTCGATCTGTCCGAACACATCGGTGATGGCGACGAGGTCGTCCACCGGGAGACCGTCCGGGCTGCTGATGGTGCCCTTCACATCGGCGACGCCCACGACACGGTGTCCCCGCTCCTCCAGGAACCGCGCGACCGCCCGGCCCACGGCACCGAAGCCCTGTACGACGACCCGTGCCGATCCCTTGCGGTCACCGGCCTCCCAGGCGGTCACCGCGGCCACACCCACACCGTGTCCGGTGCAGTCGATGAGCGGCTCGTAGTAGGTACGCCAGTCGATGGGCATGTCGATGGCGTGCGGACGGTACCGGGGGTCGTAGCCCGCTTCGTCGAAGAAGATCGCACGGTCGGCGGGAGTGACACCCATGTCGATGCCGAGGTGGATGCCGCCGTGGAGCAGCGGCTTGACGGTCCTTCCGAACGTGCGGAAGGTCTCCTCACGGTCGCCGCCGTCGGAGACGATGCCGGCCTTGGCGCCGCCGATGGGCAGGCCCACCAGGGTCATCTTCTCGGTCATGCCCCGGGCCAGGCCGCGTACCTCCTCCTCGGTGACGCCGGTGGTCATACGGGTGCCGCCCATGGCCAGACCGTCGACGAGCGTGTCGACGACCACCCAGCCCTTCAGAGTGCCGCCGCTGCCGTTGAGGTGAACGCTGAACGCCGGTTCCTGCGAGCCTTCCAGAACAGTCATTGCCAAGTCCTTCGGTGAGTGAGACGAGGAGAGGGTGGGTGCGGGGCTGCCGCGACGGGACCGGGCCCGTCACTGGTAGAGCTGCGCGAAGCCGCGCAGGATCTCCAAACCGTCACTGCGGAACTCCAGATGCGCTTGCGCGCCGAATATCCGCCCGTCGTCGGACCGCAGAAACTCCACGGGCGCGTGCTCGGAGCGGCCGATGGAACGAAAACCCTCCGGGGCTTCCCGGAGATAGAGGGTGTGCCGGTGGAAGACCGTCACCCTCGGCTTCACATAGCTGAACAGCGGCTCCTCCTTGTCCACCTGGACCTCGAAGCCGCCGACCCGCTGCGGTCCCTCCGACAGATGGGCACCGGCCGAGACCGCGAGGATCTGCATCCCGCCGCAGATGCCGAAGACCGGGACGTCGCTGCTGCCGATCAGGTCGAGAAGCGGCTTGTAGTACGCGCGGTCGAAAGCCCGCACCTTCGTACCGCTCAGGACGATCGCCTGGTACCTGCCGTCGAGCCGGGCGGGCACGGACCGCGCGTCGACGGCGTCCGTGTCCGAGCCCAACTCCTCGAAACGTTTGCGGAGTTGCTTCAGCGACAGAGTTCCGTTGTTGACAACCAGTACACGGGATTTCGTCACGGTGCTCCTCAGTTTCGCGTGATGACGGTGCCGGTGCGCGCCGCCAACAGATCGGTGACGGGAGCGCTGCCGATGACGACTCTCTCCACACCCCGTTCCAGTGCCTCACCGGCGGCTCGGAGCTTCTTGCGCATCCCGCCGGTGGCGCCCTTGTCGCGGAACTCCGCGGCCGCGTCGGCCGTGATCTCGCGTACCGGTCTGCCGTCGATGAGCAGATGCGCGACATCGGTGACGAGAATCAGATCGGACGCGCCGACCGATCCGGCGATGGCGGCGGCGGCCCGGTCGGCGTCCGTGTTCACCTCTTGGCCGGCCGCGTTCCTGGCCAGCGGTGTGACGAGGTGGGCGTGACCGGGCGAGAGGTTCTTCAACGGCGACGGATCCACCGCCGTGATCGGGCCGACGAGATTGTCGAGCTCGACGAGCTGCTTGCCCTGCCACCACCAGCGCTCACCCTCGCCCGCGCTGACCAGACCCGCACTGCCGAGGAGCCGCTCGGCCGTGATGCCGCGTCGCTCCAGCCGTGCGAGGACCTCCTCGCCCAGCTCGGCACTGACGGTCTTGATGTCGTCGATGACCTCGGGTGTGGTCCATCGGCTCTGGTTGCCGTACCGGTCGCGCAGGAGCGCCGAGGGCTCGCTGTAGCGGGGGCTGAGCTTTCTGAGCGGCTTGGACCAGCCGTGCACGAGGACGAGCGGCTGCTTCTCCCCGTGCCGTGCGAGATCGTCCCACCACGTGCCGGCGAGGTCGTCCAGGCAGCTCCCGCCGAGCTTCACCACGATGGGTGCCTGTACGGTCGGCTCTCCGCTCATGCCGGCATCACCGGCTGCATCGTCAGGCCCCTCTCCTCGGGGAGCCCGTAGCGCTTGTTGAGGGCCTGCACGGCCTGGCCGGCCGCGCCCTTGATCAAGTTGTCCAGTGCGGCCAGGACGACGACGCGGCCCCCGTCCGGGTCGTGCAGCACGGTCACGTCGCAGTAGTTGGATCCGAGCGTGGCCTGAGGATCAGGCATGGGGATCAGGGTCTCGTTGTTACGGCGCACCCGTACGAAGTGGTGCTTCTTGTAGAACCGGAGATATGCCCGTTGCAGCTCGCGCAGGTCCACCGGGTCGTCGGTGAACACATAGCAACTGGCGAGCAGTCCGCGTACATGGGAGACGCCGTACGCCGACATGGTCAGCGATCCGATGGTGCCCGGCTTGCTCCGCTCCATGAAGTCACCGACCTCGGCGGCGTGCCGGTGCCCGGTCGGCGCGTACGGCGCGATCGCGCCGTTGCGCAGCGGGTGCAGATCGGCGGTGCGCAGCTGGATACCGCCTCCGCTGGAGCCGCTCTTCCCGTCCACCAGAACGGTCTTGAGGTTCAGGCCGAGCTCCAGCACCAGGGGAGCCAGCCCCAGGGTGATGGCGGTCGCGTAGCAGCCCGGCACCGAGATCAGCGAGGCGTCCTTGAGAGCGTCACCGACGAGTTCCGGTACACCGTAGACGAAGCGGTCGGCGAGCTCCTCGGACCGGTCGGCCTTCGCGTACCACCGCTCGTGCAGCGCCCGTCCGCGGATACGGAAGGCACCGCTCAGGTCGATCACACACGCCACGCGGTCGGCGAGCTCCGCGGCGAGCCGGGCGGACACCGGGGCGGGCGTGGCGAGGAACACCACATCGCACCGCTCGGCCACACGGCCGGCCTCGACGGGCTCGACGGTGAGGCCGAGATCGAGACGGAGCCCCGGGTGCAGCTCGGCCGGGCGCCGGCCCGCGCTGGAGTTGCCGCCCAGGAAGGTCAGTTCAAGATCGGGGTGCTGGTTCACCAGCCGGATGAGTTCGCCGCCGGCGAACCCGGAGGCGCCGACAATTCCCACACGTATCATCCGAGTGTCTCCCGCACATAACCGATGACGGCCGCCGAGATGTCCGTGTCCGTCGTCGACGCCACACCACGCCAGGCGGGCGCGTGGTTGACCTCGTTGACGACGAAGCCGGCCGGAGTCCTGAAGAGGTCGACGCCGTAGATGCCGGCGCCGAGTCGGTCCACGACCCCGTCCACGGCCTTCTGGATCTCGGGGTCGTGGGCCAGGGACCGGCTCTGGTTGCCCAGAGCCGCGTTGCTGCGCCAGTCGGCGCCCGCGCTCTTGAACTCGGCGGCGGCCACGATCTCCCGGCCGATCACCAGACAGCGGATCGATCCGCCGCCGAGATACGGCTCGACCAGGCACGCCTGCTCGAAGGCGTGACCGAGGTCCTCGACGTAGTCGTAGACGGAATGCGCCAGATCGGTGTCACGAACCAGGGTGACGCGCTTGCCCATGCCCCCGTAGACGGGCTTGAGCACCACGGGCGCGCTCAGTTCGTCGAGAGCCCTCTCGAAATCCTTGCGGGACAGCGCGAGCCGGAAGTCCGGCACGGGAATCCCGGCCGCGCGCAGTACGGCCCGCAGCACCAGCTTGTTCTCACACGCGTGGATCGCGGCGGCGGAATTGAGGACCGAGGTGCCACTCGCCTCGGCCAGGGTGGCGATCAGTCCGCCCCGCGTGTAGCTGCGGCTGCGCACCAGCAGCGCGTCGTAGCCCTCCAGCACGGAGGTGTGCGTGGCCCCGAGGCACAGGGACTCGTCGTTGACCCACTCGAATTCGAGGCCGAACCGCGGTGCGGCCTCGAATTCGAGTGGGT
>NZ_MAUD01000311.1 GCF_001700515.1 Streptomyces lushanensis | reverse complement strand
CGGTGTCGTACGTCGGGATCGAGCCGGTCTCGTAGGCCGGGACGGAGCCGGTGTCGTACGTCGGGATCGCGCCCGTGTCGTACGGGGACGGCGCGTCGGGCCCGTAGACCGGGGCGGCGGCGCCACTCGTGTCGTACGGGGACGACGTCGTGCCGCTCGCCGGATACGAGGCGTTTGCGCCGGTGTCGTACGGAGAGGCCCCGTTCGGCCCGTAGGTGGGGACCGCGCCGGTGTCGTACGGGGTCGACGCGGGCGGTGCGAAGGCCTCCGCCGGGCGTGGCGGGGAGGGCGCGGGCCAGGAACCGGGCCTGCCCGAGGACTCTTCCGGGATGATCGGGAGTTCCTCGGTCAGAGGAACGCGTTCGGCGAGAGGTATCTCGCCGGTCGGTATGCGCGCGGTCGGCTCACCTCCTTGCGAGACCGCGCGATAGCCGGCCGACAGGCCCGTACCGGACTCCGTCCGTGGAAACGGCTCCGTGACACCGGTGCTGGTGCTGAACGGATCCGACGCGGGGTAGGGCTCCGCGCCCGATCGCGTCGCCTCGTACAGCGGCGGCGCCGGGGCGGTGAGCCGCGGCGGTGTACGCGGCCGCCCCAGCGCCGATCCGAGCGGCTGCGCCGAGACGGCGGGCTCGCGCTGTGTCCGCTGCTGGTAGCCGGGCTGCGACGGGATGCCCGACGCACCGGGGAGCGGGTCCGACACGAGATCGCGGCGGCTCTGCTCGGGCTCGGCGAGCGTTTCGCGCACGCCGCCGGTCAGGGTGAGGATCCGGTCGGCGAGCCGGCGTCTGAGCGGGGGTGGCAGCAGCCGTACCGACACGGCACCGGCGACTCCGAGGAGGGCCAGGCAGTACATGGTGACGACCCAGGTCGCGGCCGGGCGGCCGGTGTAGAGCCCGTGCACGAGCGCGAAGCACCAGGCCGGGTAGGCCAGCATGTGCATCGCGCGCCAGCGTCCCGCGAAGCGGCCGGGCACGGCGAAGGCACTGCGCATCGCGCCGGTCGTGGCGGCCACGACCATCAGCAGTCCGGCGAGCGAACCGAAGCCGATGAGACCGTTCGTCCCGCTGACACCGAGGCCGAAGGGCACCAGCGCGCCGAGCAGCGCCACATGCCCGAGGGTGACCTTGACCGTGACGTGCAGCAGCAGGAAACCGAGCGAGGCGATCGCCGTCGCGCGGTGGACGCCCTGGGCCAGCAGCCGGTGGCGCGGGGAGAGCAGCAGCCGGTCGGTGGCTATCAGACCCCAGGCGACGGCCCCGGTGAGCGACAGCAGGGACAGCACTCCGGTGGTGAAGTCGAGTGCGGCACGGAAGGCGTCGCCTCCCGCGACGGCGAGCAGTGGTACCAGTACCAGCGCGGCGACAGTGAGTCCGCCCTGGACCTGCCGGCTCATGCCGTGGTCCAGGGAGAGCGACGAGCTGAACTTGCGTTGAGGGTTCATGAGGGGGCAACTCCGAAGGGCTCGGGAAAGCGGTCCCGTTGCCGCATGCTAAGTGGAGCCATACCAGGCAGTACCCGGTTTGCAGGTTTAACCGGGGGAAGGTGAGTTACCCGACTCTTGGCGGCCCGAGAGATGCCCCGGAACGGGGGGATACGCGGGGTAACGGCTTACGTCTCCGGTCGTTCCACGATCGTTTCGTGCCCCTCCCGTGGCTCTCCCGTGCTTCTCGTGTGCCCGTCCGGTGCTCTCTGTGCGGGCTGTCGGGGCCCTGCGGTACCCTGACGCCATGCGAGCCGTACGCCTTCTGCTTAGCGGGCCGCGCTGATCAGTCCCGACGGATGAGAAATCCGGTCGGAATCGGCGCGGCGTCCCCTCCTGTGTGAGGGGTCTTTTTCGTTCACCGGCCGGCGCAGTCACTCGCCGAGTGGCACGGCACGGCCGAACCCCGCCGGCAGAGACGATCGATGGAGCTTCAGAGGATCATGAGCGAGACGAATTCCGCTGCCGCCGAGCAGACAGCGCCGCACCGCTACACGGCCGCCATGGCCGCCGACATCGAGGCGCGCTGGCAGGACTTCTGGGACGCCGAGGGCACGTACGAGGCACCGAACCCCACGGGTGATCTGGCCGGGGACCCGGCGCGGGTGGCCGAGCCCAAGAAGTTCATCATGGACATGTTCCCGTACCCGTCCGGCACCGGACTGCATGTCGGGCATCCGCTGGGCTACATCGCCACCGACGTGTTCGCCCGCCACCAGCGCATGACCGGGCACAACGTGCTGCACACGCTGGGCTTCGACGCGTTCGGCCTGCCCGCCGAGCAGCACGCGGTCGCCACCGGCACGCACCCGCGGGTCTCCACCGAGGCCGCCATGGACAACATGAAGGCGCAGCTGCGCCGGCTGGGTCTGGGACACGACAAGCGCCGGTCCGTGGCCACGATCGACCCGGACTACTACAAGTGGACCCAGTGGATCTTCGTACAGATCTTCAACTCCTGGTACGACAAGGACGCCGACAAGGCCCGTCCGATCGACACGCTGGTGGCGCAGTTCGAGAGCGGGTCGCGCGACACGCCCGACGGGCGCCCCTGGAGCGCGCTGAGCGCCGTCGAGCGCGCCGATGTCCTGGGCGGGTACCGGCTGGCCTACGCCTCCGACGCGCCCGTCAACTGGTCTCCCGGACTGGGCACCGTGCTGGCCAACGAGGAGGTCACCGCGGACGGGCGCTCCGAGCGCGGCAACTTCCCGGTGTTCAAGGCGAAGCTGCGTCAGTGGAACATGCGGATCACCGCGTACGCCGACCGGCTGCTGACCGATCTGGACGCGCTGGACTGGCCCGAGGCCATCAAGCTCCAGCAGCGCAACTGGATCGGCAGGAGCGAGGGCGCGCGCGTCGACTTCCCCGTCGGTGACGCGGGCGCGATCACCGTCTTCACGACGCGTCAGGACACCCTGTTCGGTGCCACGTACATGGTGCTGGCGCCGGAGCACGACCTGGTCGAGGAGATCGTCCCGGCCGTCTGGCCCGAGGGCACCCCAGACGTGTGGACGGGCGGACACGCGACTCCGGCCGACGCCGTCGGCGCGTACCGCAAGCAGGCCGCGTCGAAGTCCGACGTCGAGCGCCAGGCCGAGGCCAAGGACAAGACCGGCGTCTTCACCGGCGCGTTCGCCACCAACCCGGTCAGCGGCGAGCGGGTACCCGTCTTCATCGCCGACTATGTGCTGATGGGATACGGCACGGGCGCGATCATGGCCGTACCGGCGCACGACAGCCGCGACTTCGCGTTCGCGCGCGCCTTCGAGCTCCCGATGCGCTGTGTGGTCGAGCCCTCCGACGGCCGTTCCACCGACCCGGCGGAGTGGGACGACGCGTTCGACTCGTACGACGCGCGCGTCGTCAACT
>NZ_MAUD01000310.1 GCF_001700515.1 Streptomyces lushanensis | reverse complement strand
CGCCGCGGGAGGCGTCTCCGCCAGTACCGGTACCTCGCGGCGCACGAGATCCTTCGTCACCTCCGGAGTGACGGTCCACGGCACGGACGGGATCACGAACTCCGGTGCCTCCGGGCCCGCCCGCAGTTCGTCGACACCGAGGCAGGCGCGCACTCCCCATGCGGCCTCCACCTCGGCGGCGCGCTCCGGCGACCGGCTCACCACACCGCTCACCGTGAGCCGGCCGGGCAGCCTCTGTGCCAGCCGGACGAAGAACTCGGACCGCCAGCCGGTGCCGACCAGGCCGAAGCGTACGGGTGCTGCACTCACGTGGATCGCTCCTCTGAGAACGGGCCGGAGGGAGTGGAAGGCGGCCATCCGGCAGGGTACGGCGTGACGGCCCTCGCGACACAGTTCCGCTACGGGCCCCACCCGGAGGCGGTCGCCAGGGCCGAGGTGACCGCGTGGCACGCGCCACGGCCGTCGGCGCACGCGACGATCCTGTCCGCCTCGATCCGGACGGCCGCCTCGGTCCCGTCGCCGACGGCGGGCAGACCGGCCGCCGCGGCCAGGGCGCCGGACTCGTCGAACACGACCTGTACGCGCGGCCACGCCGAGGGCGGGAACGCCTGACGCAGACAGCGGCAGAGCTCGGCGACGGCCAGCCGCGCCAGCGGCGCCAGTTCGTCCGGATCCCCCGTGACCAGGACCGCGGTGACCCGGGTGCCGGGCGGAGCGGCCCGTACGGCCTCCTCGACGGCCTCCAGCCGGTGCAGTCCCAGGACGGCCACCACCCCGTCGCCCGTGAGCAGGGCGGGCTCGCCGCGCACCGCGTCCAGCGCGCTCGGCGGCGACCACGGCTCATCGGCCTCCCGCACCTGTGTGATCACATGCGTGGGCGGCCACCAGTCGTGGAGACCGAGACCCGCGAGCTGCTCACAGGCGCTGACGACATTGAACGGCTCGATGAATCCCGGCGCGGCGGCGGCCATCTGGTTCGCGCCGTGCAGGGTCGTGAGCACCGCCTCCGCGACCCGCACCAGACTGCCGGCCGGTGCGCCGGAGGGCCGCAGCCCTTCCAGGGCGAGCCCGAGCAGGATCGCGTCCACCTTCATGAGCTGCGCGAACGGCCGCCGGGTCCGCTCCTCGGCGAGCACCTCGGGCAGCAGATGCATACCGAGCCGTGGCATGCCGTGCTGTTCGTCGACATCGGCGAGCGGCAGCCGGGCCACCCAGGCACGCGCGAGTACGCCGAGGGCCTCACGGGCCGTACGGCCGGGCTCCGGGTGCGGCGGTTCCGGCGCGCGCTCGGCGAGATCGGCCAGCACCGCGAAGTACAGCGCCCGTTTGCCGGGAAAGTTGGAGTAGACCGCGCCGCGGGTCAGCCCGGCACGCCGGGCGATCCCGTCCACCTTGGCGTCCCGGAAGCCGTGTTCGGCGAACTCACCTCTGGCCGCCGCCAGCACCTTGGCGCGGTTGCGCTCCTGCGCCTGTGCCCTGTTGAGCCGGCCCATCGTCCTCACACGTCCCCGCGTTGCCGTCCATCGCGCTTCAAGATACCGTGAGGCATTCAGATGTTCGCGTCATATGGTCGGAGCATCCGGATACGCCGACCCGACCGAGAGATACGCCGACCGAGAGTCGGGCCGTTCAACGCTTGAGGAGATATTTCCGCGTGGCAGGCATCGGTGACGGCGGCACCCTGCTGAAGTGCACGTTCTGCGGGAAGAACCAGAAGCAGGTCCAGAAGCTGATCGCGGGCCCGAGCCCGGTCTGTATCTGCGACGAGTGCGTGGGGCTCTGCAACGAGCTGATCGCCGAGGACCTCGGCGCGCCCTCCGGCGACGTACTGGCGGATCTGCCGAAGCCGCGCGAGATCTTCGACTTCCTCGGGCAGTACGTGATCGGGCAGGAGAGCGCCAGAAGAACGCTCGCGGTGGCGGTCTACAACCACTACAAACGCATCGGGTCGATGGCGAGCCGGAGCGGGCATCACGGCGCCCACGAGGAACAGGTCGAGCTCGGCAAGTCCAACATCCTGCTGGTCGGCCCGACCGGCTGCGGCAAGACCTATCTCGTCCAGACGCTCGCCCGGATGCTCGACGTCCCCTTCGCGATCGCCGACGCCACCGCGCTCACCGAGGCCGGCTATGTGGGCGAGGACGTCGAGAACATCCTGCTCAAGCTGATCCAGGCGGCCGACTACGACGTCAGGAAGGCCGAGACGGGGATCATCTACATCGACGAGATCGACAAGGTCGCCCGCAAGGGGGAGAACCGCTCGCTCACCCGCGACGTCTCCGGCGAGGGCGTCCAGCAGGCGCTGCTGAAGATCCTGGAGGGCACGGTCGCGAGCGTGCCGCCGCAGGGCGGCCGTAAGCACGCGCAGCAGGAGTTCATCCAGATCGACACGGCCAATGTGCTGTTCATCGTCGGCGGTGCCTTCGCGGGACTGGAGCAGATCGTCGAGCAGCGCGTCGAACGCAAGGGCATCGGCTTCGGCGCCTCGATCCGTACCAAGGAGGAGCGGGACGAGCGGGAGGGACGGAGCGCCTTCGCCGATGTGCTGCCCGAGGATCTGCTGAAGTTCGGGCTGATCCCGGAACTGGTCGGCCGGCTGCCGAAGCTCGCGACCGTCCAGCCGCTGGACAGGACCGCGCTGACGCGGATCCTCACCGAGCCGCGCAACGCGCTGCTCAAGCAGTACCAGAAGCTTTTCGACCTCGACGGGGTGGAACTGGAGTTCACCGAGGACGCCGTCGCCGCCGTCGCCGAACAGGCCCTGCTGCGCCGCACCGGCGCCCGCGCGGCGCGCACGATCCTCGAAGAGGTCCTGCTGAATGTGATGTACGAGGTCCCGAGCCGGGACGATGTCGCCCGGGTCGTGGTCGACCGCGCCACCGTGCTCGACAACGTCAATCCGACGCTCGTACCGCGCCGAGGGCGCGAGCGCCGCGAGAAGTCCGCCTGAGCCGTACAGCCCGAGCCGTACCGCTGGAGACGGCGGGCCGGACCGGTCGTGGCGCTCGGTCCCGCAGGCCTCGTCAGGCGGCCACGGCGGGGCTCGCAGCAGAATGGCCAGGTGACTGTCGACCCGGCGACCCCGCGCCTCTCCGGCCAGACCGCGTACAGCGAGGAGATCCGGACCCCGCTCCGTGACTTCCTGCGCACGGAGACCGGCAGTGCCTCCGTACTGCTGGCCGCCGCCCTGGCCGCCCTGGTGTGGGCCAACGCCGGGCCCGGTACGTACGCCTCGTTCTGGACGACGGATCTCTCGGTCCGTGCCGGCTCCGCGGGAGTCTCCCTGGGACTGCGCGAGTGGGTGAACAGCGGACTGATGACGCTGTTCTTCTTCGTCGTCGGTCTGGAGGCGCGCCGTGAGTTCGACATGGGCGAACTGCGCGAGCGGAAACGGGTCGCCCTGCCGGTGATCGCCGGCCTCAGCGGCATGGTCGTACCGGTCGGGATCTATCTCGCCCTCACCGCCGGCGACCCGTCGGTGCACGGCTGGGGCACCGCCATGTCCACCGACACGGCGTTCGCGCTCGGCATCCTCGCCGTCTTCGGCACCCGGCTGCCCAGGGGCCTGCGGGCCTTCATCCTGACCGTCGCCGTCGTGGACGACTTCGTGGCGCTCGGCGTCATCGCGATCGCCTACAGCGGCCATGTCGATGCGATCGCGCTGGTCGTGGCCCTGGTGATCTTCGGCGTGATCCTGCTCGTACGGGCCGCCGGAGTGCGCCGGGGCGCGGTGTACGCGGTGCTCGCGGCGGGGCTGTGGCTGGCCGTACTGGAATCCGGTGTGGACCCGATCGTCACGGGCCTCGCCATGGGGCTGATCACCTCCGCCTATCCGGCGGCGCGCACCGATCTGGAGCGTGCGTCCGGGCTGTTCCGGCTCTTCCGCGAGCAGCCCACACCGGACCTGGAGCGCTCGGTGCGGGCCGGGCTGGCCACGGCGCTCTCGCCCAACGAGCGGCTCCAGCGCATGTACCACCCCTGGACGAGCTATGTGATCGTGCCGGTCTTCGCCCTCGCCAACGCCGGTATCACCATCAGCGGCGACCGGCTGGCGGACGCCTTCGGCTCACCGGTCACCCTGGGCATCCTGTTCGGCTATCTGCTCGGCAAGCCCGTCGGTATCCTCGGCGCCTCCCTGCTGACCACCGGACTGAGCCGCGGAGGGCTGCGCCCGCCCGTCGGCTGGGGCGCCACCGCGGCCGGCGGCACCATCGCGGGCGTCGGCTTCACCGTCTCGCTGCTGATCGCCACCCTCGCCTTCCACGGCACCCGGCTCGACCAGGCGAAGATCGGCATTCTCGCCGCCGTGCTCTGCTCCTTCGCCGCCACCTGGGTGGTCACCTGGGTGATCCGGCTGCTGCCCCGGCGCCGCCGGATCAGCGCCCTGCTGGGCACGGGGGAGTCCATCGTCGATCTGTCGACGCCTGTGGACCCGGACCGTGACCATGTACGCGGTCCGGGACAGGCATCGGTGGTCGTCGTCGAGTACGGCGACTTCGAATGCCCCTACTGCGGACTGGCGGAGCCCGTCATCCGTGAACTGCTCGCGGACTCCGGAGACGTCCGGTACGTGTGGCGCCATCTCCCGCTCACCGATGTCCACCCCAACGCCCAGCTCGCCGCCGAGGCGTCGGAGGCGGCGGCGGAACAGGGCGCGTTCTGGGAGATGTACGACCTCCTGCTCGGCCACCAGGGCGATCTGCGCCTGGCCGATCTGCTCCGCTACGCGGCCGAGACCGGGCTGGACACCGACCGTTTCCACCGGGATCTGCGGCATCACAGGGGCGCCGCCCGGGTCGCCGAGGATGTGGAGACCGCCGACAAGAGCGGTGTCTCGGGCACACCGACCTTCTTCGTCAACGGACGGCGCCACCACGGCGCGTACGACATCGAAGGTCTCACCGCGGCGGTGCGCGCCGCCCGCGCGCGCTCCCTGCTCAAGCCCTGAGGACACCCCTGTGTCCTGAGCCTGAGAACGGCCCGATGCCTTGAGGACGGCCAGGCCCTGAGGACGCCTATGCCTTGAGGAAGTCCATCAGGGCCGGGTTGACGATCTCGGAGTGGGTCCAGGCGATGTTGTGCGGGCCGCCGTCGACGGTGACGAAGGTCAGGTCCTTGATCAGTCCCGGAAGCCGCTTCGCCGTGTTCGCGTACGGAAGGACCCGGTCGTCGGTCCCGTGCAGGAGCAGCACGGGTACGTCGATGTTCGGCAGGTCCGCTCGGAAGTCGGTCAGCCAGGTGTCGACGCAGGCGTGGGCGGCGTAGGCCGAGACGGCCAGGGCCGTGTTGAAGCTGAAGGTCCACGCCTCGTCGCTGATCCTGGTTCCGCGGTAGCGATCGACGTTGTAGAGGTTGTTGACGAACTCCTTCATATAGGCCGGGCGGTCGGCGACGACGGCGGACTTGATGTCCTCGAAGATCGACCGGTCGAGCCCCTCGGGGTTGTCGTCGGTCTTGAGGAGGAACGGCGGTATGGCGCCCATCAGTACGGCCCTGCTGACGCGTCCCGAGCCGTACTTGCCGAGATAGCGCGTGACCTCGCCCGTGCCCATGGAGAAGCCGACCAGCACCGCGTCGGAGATGCCGAGATGGTCGATGAGGACCTTGAGGTCCGCGGCGAAGGTGTCGTAGTCGTAACCGAACGTGGGGCGGCCGGACTTGCCCGAGCCGCGCCGGTCGTAGGTGATGACACGGTAGCCGGTGGCCAGCAGGACGCGTTCCTGCTTCTCCCAGGAGTGCCCGTCGAGCGGGTAGCCATGGATGAGGATCACGGGCTGTCCCATGCCGTGATCCTCGTAGTAGATGTCTATGGAGCCGGTGTTTTCCTGCCCGACGGTGACGAACGGCATGGGTGTGCCCGCTTTCTCTGCTCGGCAGGGGGTATCCACGGCGTCGCCCGGTCCCGCGCGGCACTCGGCACCGGTCGTGCCGTCCGGATCGCCCCTGATGCTGACGCTTTGTCTTCCATGAAAACCCCGCCCGTCGGGGCCCGCCACCGGTGTTTTTTCGCCAGGCCCGCAGTGCATACCGACGGAGTGCCGGGGCACAAGGAAGAACGGAGATAGGGGGTCCCCCGCATCGCCCTCACGATGGGGGGCAGGAGCGTATGAACGTATTGAACGGACAGACCGTAATCGGCACGGCTCTGGCGTCCCTGGCGGACCCCGTCGGGCCGCTGCGTCTGGCACAGGAGTTCCTGGGCGCGCCGGGATGCCCGGCGGAGGCCCGTGGGCTCACCGTCCGTTTCCTCCAGCGGCTGGAGGCGGAGTGGTGCGCCGAGCTCGGGGACCGCAGGAGCGGCGATGTGCTGCTCGTCGTCAACGAACTGGTCACCAATGCCGAGCGGCACAGCCATGGACCGTTTCTGCTGGAGCTGGAGGGCACCGACCGCCGGCTGGTCGTGACCGTGTACGACAGCAGTTCGACGCTGCCGCGCCGCTATGAGCGCGATCCCGGCCGGCCGGGCGGGCACGGTATGGAGATCGTCGACGCGCTGAGCGACCGGCTGGTCGCCGAACGGGTCCCGGTGGGCAAGCGCGTCCAGGCCGTGTTCGAGCTCCTCGGCGCGGGCGGCGACCGGGACACGCGCGGCGACCGGCCTCCGGTCTGACGGAGGTCCCGGGGCCGCGCCGTTGACAGTGCTCCGCCATGACCTTACGTTCTGCCGAGAAAGCGCTTGCTGCAGGTGTCCCGCACCACTGTGAAGGCGAGGAGCCGGTGGGAACACACATGGTGACCGGGGCGGCGGGCTTCGCCGGGCTGCCCGGAGCCGTCGCCGTATCGCATCTTCGGGTGTACGACTGGGAGGCCGCCGACGGACTGCGCGGTGGCACGCCGCACCTTCATCTCACCTGCTCCGAGGGCTATGTGGTGACGGAGGGACGGGGAGCCGTCCAGACGCTCGGTCCCGGGGGTTTCGCCGTCACACCGCTGGCGCCCGGAGCGCTCGTCTGGTTCACGCCGGGCACCATCCACCGGCTGGTCAACGACGACCGGCTGCGCATCGTGGTCCTGATGCAGAACAGCGGTCTGCCGGAGGCCGGGGACGCGGTGCTCACGCTCCCGCCGGAGTATCTGGCCGATCCGGAGACATACGCGCGGGCCGTCCGTGTCCCCGACGCGGCGGAGGCGTCCGAGGAGGAGCAGGCCGCCGTCGCGCGCCGGCGGCGCGATCTCGCCGTCGAGGGCTTCACGGCGCTGCGTACGGCATGGGAGGCCGGCGACACACGGCCGCTGCTCGACTTCCAGCGGGCCGCCGCCGCGCTCGTACGGCCCCGGGTGGCGCGCTGGCGCGAGCGCTGGGAGGCGGGCGCGGCGGAGGCCGCCCGACAGACCGGTGTTCAGCTCGACCGGCTCGCCGAGGGCGACGCCTCGTATCTCGGCGAGGCCCGGCTGCACGCCCGGCTCCCCGCGGCGTACGGCAGATTCGGCATGTGCGGGCGGCTCGACACCTACGACGTCCACGTCGAGAGGCCGGCCGTGGTCCAGCCGTCGGTGGTGCTCTAGGCCCTGTCCGGCCGGTCTTCGCGGGCCCGGAACGCCTGGCACGGCACCTCGCCGCGTTGTCGGAGTCGCCCGAGTACGGCCGGGCCGTCGACGACGCCGGTCCTCCGCCTTGCGATGCTCCCCCGTGGCCTGAACGGCACGGGAGGTACCCCCTCCACCAGCCGCCCCGGGCCGATCCACGAAGATCGACCGGACAGGGCCTAGACGTCGGCGGCCGGGCCGGGGGCGGCGTCTCCGGCCCTTCCGCCCTCCCGTCCTTCCGAGACCTTGCTGCGGGCGTCGAGCACTCGTCCGATGAAGAAGTCGTAGACAACTGCTCCGACAAGGCCTCCGATCAGCGGGCCCACGATGGGAATCCACATGTAGTGGCTGAACCACTGGAAAGTCCCGGGAATGGCGATGTCGCCCCAGCCCACGACGTACGTCCACAGCCGTGGTCCGAAGTCACGGGCCGGATTGATCGCGTATCCCGCGTTCGTGCCGATGCCGAGGCCGATCGCGACGACGATGAAGCCCGTCAGAAAAGGACCGAGATTGGACGCGGGAGCGGTGTTGCGCGTATCGATGAGAGCGAAGATGAGCATGACGAGGATGCCGGTACCGATGATCTGGTCCAGCAGCGGACCCCACCAGGAATTTCCGAAATAGGCGGCCGGAAAGGTGGCGAAAATCGAAAAGGTGGAGAGCGACTGATCCCGGGCGAGCCCGGCTTTGTTGTTGAACGCGTTGATGGCCCAGCTGTACATGCTGAACACCACCGCGGCCCCGAGGAAGGCACCCAGGAACTGCGCGCCCCAGTAGGGGAGGATCTTCTTTCCGGCGAAATTCCTGCGTGCGGCGAAGGCGAGCGTCACCGCGGGATTGAGATGGGCGCCGCTGACGCCTCCCGCCACGTAGACGCCGAAGACGACGCCCAGGCCCCAGCCGAAGGAGATGATCAGCCAGTTCGCGGCGTCGAAGGGGGTGGACTGGCGGCCGGAACCGGGAAGACCGGCGACGGCGACGGCCACCGATCCGCAGCCGAACAGAATCAGTACGAATGTTCCCAGGAATTCCGCGAGCAGTTCGCCGCCGAGCCCTTCTCGGTAGCCGCGACGCTTCGTACTGGTGGCTGTCATGACGCCTCCTGCTTGCGATGGGTTCGGCGTGCTGTTCGTATGCTGAATCCCACGGAGGTGCCCAGGAGCGGGCCTTGATACGCGAGTGTAGGACCGTCCGGTGGAACGCGCCCGGCGAGTCGTGTTCACCGGCTGACGGCTATTCACGGAGGCCGTACAGGGCCGTATCGGCCATTCGGGTGAGCGCTCCCGAATACGAGAACGCCCGGCCGGGGATGTCACCGGCCGGGCGTTCCGTCTGTTGTCGTGCCGTTGTCGTCGTACGTACGCGTCGTGCGCGGTCCGCTGGGCGTCCCGTGCTAGCTGGTGTAGGCCTCCAGCTCGGAGAGCTGAGCGGCCGGCCAGCCGGTGTTCGCCGTGAACGTCAGCCGCAGATAGCGGACCGCCGTTCCGTCGAGACTGACCGTCGCGGTGTTGCCGCTCGACGGGTTGAAGGTGTAGTTCGCCGATGCCTTCAGCGTGTTGTACGGGCCGGTGGTGCTGCCCAGCACGCTCAGTGTCTGCGTACGGGTCGCCCACGCGGACGCCGGAGGAAGCTTCAGGACCAGGCGCTTGACCGCCTTCGCGGCGCCGAGGTCCACCGTGATCGACTGCGGGAAGGCGTTGTTGGTGCTCTCCCAGTAGGTGCCGGCGTTGCCGTCGACCGCGTTGCCCGCGCCGTACACGTCCACGTGTCCCGACTCGGTCACCGGGCGTCCCTGGGCGAGGTTGCCCGTGTCCGCGGGAGGCGGCGTCGTCGGCGGC
>NZ_MAUD01000309.1:6252-12906 GCF_001700515.1 Streptomyces lushanensis | reverse complement strand
GTACGTCGTCTATGTGGCGGCCGGCCTGCTCGCCCTGTACTTCGTCGTCGGCGCGGTGTTCGCGCCGTTCTTCGGCGTACTGGCGGCGCTGATCGGTATCTGGGGCGGCAACGCCTTCCTCAACTGGCAGCGGACCAAACGTACGGAAGCCTTCATCGGCCAGCTCCCCGAACTGACCCGCGTCCTCGCCAACGCCACCCAGGCGGGCCTGGCGATGCGTACGGCACTGGCGATGGCGGCGGAGGAACTCGACGACCCCGCGGGCGAGGAACTGCGCCGTGTCGCCGACCAGCTCGCCATCGGCCACTCCCTGGACGACGCCCTCGGCGAACTCGCCGACCGCCTCCCGTCCCGCGAACTGGTCGTCCTGGTCACCACCCTGGTCCTCTCCAGCCGCGCCGGCGGCCAGGTCGTCACCTCGCTGCGCAACCTCACGGAGACGCTGGAGGAGCGCAAGGAGACCCGTCGTGAGGTCACGACGATGCTGTCCCAGGTCAAGGTCACCGCGCTCGCGGTCCCGCTGCTCGGCCTCGGCTTCCTGCTGATGATCAACGCCACCACACCCGGCGCGCTGGACAAGATGACGGGCTCGGTGGTGGGCCAGCTGGGCACGGGCATCGCGTTCGCCATGTACGCCGTCGGCTATCTCCTGATCGGGCGTCTGTCCCGGGTCCAGGTCTGAGGCGGGAGAAGAGAGAGATGACAGGACTTCTGCTCGCAATCGCCGTGGGGCTCACCGTGTACGGCGTCTTCCACGGCGTCCGTATGTACCGCGCGGACGCCAAGCTCCCGGGGGATCTGGCGCTCGCCCTCGAGGTCGGTGCCACCCGTACGACCGCCGTGGGATCCGGCATCGACCGGCTCGGTATGCGCTGGGCGCCCAGTGTGCTCGGCATGATGGGCCCGAAGCGGGTCGAGGCCCTGCGCCGCAGGCTGGACATGGCGGGCAACCCGGGCGGTATGACCGTCGACCGCTTCGCCGCCCGCAGGGCCGTCTACGGTGCCCTGGGCGTGTTCGCGGCACTCGCGCTGATGGCCAGGGGACAGACGGTCGTCGCCCTGGTCGCCCTGGCGTACGGTCTGATCTGGCCCGATGTGATCATCCGAGTGGCGATCCGCAGGCGCAAGTCGGACATCGAGCGCACGCTGCCCGACTTCCTGGACGTACTCGCCGTCGTCGTCTCGGCCGGGCTCGGCTTCCGCCAGGCGCTGGAGCGTGTGGCGGACAAGTACACCGGCCCCTGGGCTGACGAACTCAGCATCACCCTGCGCCAGATGGACATGGGCGTCAGCCGCCGGGAGGCCTTCGAGCAGTTGCGCAAGCGCAACGCGTCGGAGCAGGTGTCGATGTTCGTCACCGCGCTCCAGCAGGGCGAGGAACTGGGTGCCCCCATCGTCGACACACTGATCCAGATCGCCAACGACATGCGCCGCGCGGACGCCCAGAACTCCCGGCGCAGCGCGGCCCAAGCCGTACCGAAGAGCACGCTCGTGGTGACCATGGTGATGCTGCCCGCCACCATGATCCTGATCGTGCTGAGCTTCTACTACGGCTCCAACGTCGACTTCGGAAGCATTCTCTCCGGGTAGTCCGGCAGGCCCCGGGGAGCCGTCCCCCCGTCGCCGTCCGCCCATCCGTCCAGACATCCGACCGCACTCGTCCGAAAGGGAGGTGATCTCCATGGGTCAGAAGACGCTCACGCTCACGGGCGGGAACACCAATGAGATGCCGCGTTCGGCCACCGCGGCCCCGAGTCATGTGCCCTCGCTCCCGATCCAGGTCAACGCCCTCCAGGCGCTGTGCCGTCAGGTGTTCGGCTTCCGGCTGGCCATGATCGCGCTCGCCGCGCCCTTCGCCCTGGCCCGTACCGCGCCGGGCCTGGGAACCTGGCTGGTGGGCTCGGCCGTGCTCGTGACCTTCATGGTCTCCTACGTACTGCTGCGCGACTGGGAGCGCTTCGGGCCCTTCCTGCTGCGCCACCCCCTGCTGCTGGCCGTGGACATGTCCTTCGGCGCCCTGCTGCTGGCGACGGCGTCACCGGATTCGACTCTCGCGTATGTGACCATCTGCACGCCGCTGCTGGCCGGACTGGTCTACGGCTGGCGCGGCGCCGCGCTGTTCGCCGTACTCCAGTCGCTGATCGTGGCCGCCGTGTACGCCGTCAACAGCGAGGCGGAAGCGGGCTTCAACGCCCTTCTCCTGCCGGGCCTCTGCGTGATCGCGGGCGCCGTCGGCAGTACGCTGCGCGGTCTGATGCTGGGCTTCGGCACCGCCAGCCATGCGCTGACCGAGGCCCGCGCCCGGCTCGCGGTGCACGGCGCCGTCGAGGAGGAACGGGCGCGGCTGGCCCGGGAGATGCATGACTCGGTCGCCAAGACGCTCCACGGTCTGGCCCTGGCGGCCGACGGTCTGGCGCACTCGGCGGACCGGATGGATCCCCTCACCGTCAAGCACCAGGCGGAGCTGGTGGCGCGCTCCGCCCGGCGCGCCGCCGCCGAGTCCCGGGAACTGCTCTCCGATCTGCGGCGGGAGTCGGGACTGGACGGTGGCGTCGACGTGCTGACCGAACTGCGCACCCGCACCGAGGACTTCGCCCGCCGCCACAGCGTCGAGGCGACCTTCGGACGGATCGGCGAGATGCCCGTACCGCCCGTTCCGCACGCCGTCGCCCGGCATGCCCTGACGATCGCCGGTGAGGCGATGGAGAACGCGCACCGTCACGCGAACCCGACCTATGTGAATGTCTCGGCCGGCGTCGTCCACGATCTTCTGCGGATCAGCGTGTACGACGACGGACACGGTCTGCCGCCCGGTACGACCCTCAACGACCTGCGCCGGGCGGGCCACTTCGGCCTCGTCGGCATGGTCGAGCGGGCGGCGTCCATCGGGGCACGGATCCGGATCGGAAAGGGCCGTGCCTCGAAGGGCACGGAGGTACGCCTGGAACTGCCGCTCACGGCACTGCGGCCCGCCCATGAGGACCAGTGGGCCGGCCGACCCGCGCCCGTCCCCGTCCCGGCACCACAACCGAACTGACACCGAAGGGCCCGTCCACCCGCACCGATCCCGTCCCATCCACCGTCCCCACACCTTGAGAGGAGGCCGCAGCCATGCCGGACGACATCTCCAGAACCTCCGGGCAGCACTGGACACAGCAGTCCCATGTGTCCCAGCACACGTCCTCGCACGCCACACCGCTCAGCTCGGAACACACCGCGGGAGTCCCCACCGCCGGGCCGCCCGCGGCATCCGGACAACTCCCCGACTTTCCCCCGACGTTGCCTGCCGCGCCGTCGATGCGTGTCGTGGTCGCCGACGACAACCCGGTGGTACGGGCGGGTCTCACCGTCCTGCTCTCCGGACGTGACGACATCGAGGTCGTCGCGGAGGCCTCGGACGGCCGCCAGGCCTACGAGAAGGCCGTACAGCACCGTCCCGATGTGATCCTGCTGGACGTACGGATGCCGGGTGTCGACGGGATCTCCGCGCTCCCGCATCTGGTACGGCTGGCACCGGTCCTGATGATGACGTACAGCCGCGAGAGCGAGATCGTCCACGAGGCGCTGAGGCTGGGCGCGGGCGGCTATCTCGTCCACGGCGAGTTCACGGCCGACCAACTGGTCCACGCGGTACGGGACATCAAGCAGGGCCGCGCCCACTTCACCTACTCGGCGTCCAGCGCCCTGCTGGCGACGGTGCGCAACGGCGCGGGACCCGACGGCGGGCCGGCGCGTCTGCCGGAGGGCCTGGGGACGGCGTTCACGGGCTCCGGCTATCTGCCCGCGCTACCGGTTCAACCATCTGCATCTGCACATGTGATGCCGACGGACCAGCTTCCGCCGTTCCCGGCAACCCGGCCCCAGACGGGGCATGTTGACCAAGGGTTGAATCCGCAACAATCTCCTTCAGGGTCTTTGCTTTCGCAAGGGAATGTGGGACATTCTTCTCCGGGGCAGCCGGCCGGGCTCCCTGAGGGCCTGTACTCCGAACTGAGCCAGCGGGAGGTGGAGATCATGGATCTGATCGCGTCGGGCATGACCAATCAGCAGATCGCCGCCGCCTGCTTCATCAGCCAGAAGACCGTGAAGAACCACATCAACCGCATCTTCGCCAAGCTGAACGCGGGCAGCCGCGGTGAGGCCATCGCCCTCTGGCACGGGATCACCCGGGGAAGGCCGGACGGTCATGGCTGAGCGCACAGGCGTTCCCGGGGCCGCGATGACACCGGACGGCGGGGCCCAATCCCCGTATTGGGCCCGCGGTTGGGCCCTGAGGCCCATGGCGGAGGGGACTTCCCCGGCGTACTTTTCTCATGTCGCCAGCCGCACCGGCCAGGAGGAAGCCGGAAGCGCGAACGACATCAAAGACTCGTACGAGTCGGCCGGTGGACGGCCGGCCGACACCGGAGGAGAACACCATGTCGAACATCACGCTGAAGGCCGCCGCCGCGACCAAGGTCTACGTCGGTACCTGGGCGAACACGGCCGTCACGGCGATGAAGGCCCGTCGCGACAAGGGTCAGGGCGCCGTCGAGTACGTGGGTGTGATCGTGCTGGTGGCGCTGATCATCGCGGCCATCGTCGGCACGGACGTGGCGACGACCATCGCCGATGGCCTGACCGAGCAGGTCGGGAACATCCTCGGTGGCGGCGGGGAGTGACACACCGTACGTCCAGTGAGTCAGGGCAGGCCGCTCCCATCTACATCACGATGGTGGCGGGCCTGCTCTTTCTCGCGCTCGCGTTCTTCGCGGTCGGTCAGGCCGGTGCGACACGCAATGACGCCCAGGCGGCGGCGGACGCCGCCGCTCTGGCGGCGGCCCAGGAGTCACGTGATCTCTTCCGTGACGGTCTGCTGGGGGGTCTGCTGGACCCCGAATTCCTGGATGACGTCTTCAACGGCCAGCCGGTCGGCACCGGGAACGGCTGCCAGGCGGCGGCCCGGTTCGCCGATCAGAACGGCGCCGACGTGCTGCCGGGGGAATGCCAGCAGCTGAGCGACGGCCGTTGGGGCTTCAGGGTCGGCGCTCGCAGCCAGGAGCCGATGGGCGACAGCGTCCTGCCGGGAACCGAGGACGAATACGCCGAGGCCCGGGCCACGGCGATCGTCGAACCCCGGTGCGGCTTCACGCCCGCCGAGGACGAGCCGCCGCCCCCTGCGGACGGGGACGAGCCGGAGAACCCGGACGACGCGGAGCCGGCGTCACCGGGCACGCTCGCCTGCGACGGCGGCCTGATCTGGGACATCGATCCGGAGCAACTTGACCTTCTCCCGGACATGGCCGATCTATTCTCCGTCCGACTGGCCCAGGACTGACCGCGAGCGAACGCAAAGGAATGGCACTCATGAGTATGTGGCACGGAGCGAAGGCGCGCAGAGCTGCGGCGGTGGCCCTCGCGGCCACGGCGCTGACCGTCTCACTGACGGCCTGCGGCAGTGGTGGGGGGGACGATGCCAAGGAGAACGGCGGGAGTTCCACGTCCGCCGAACCGAGCGCCGGGACGCCGAACGACGACGGCGCCGGTGGCGAGACGCCGGACGCGAGCCAGGTGCTGGCGACCATGAGCAACGGGAACGGGCTGGAGATCGCCTTTCACTCGGCCAAGCGCGACGAGGGCGGCTTTCTCACCGTGACCGGCACGCTCACGAACACGAGCTCCAAGCAGGAGTACGCGCCGGTCGCGTGGAACGGCAAGGAAACCCAGGTACAGCGCACGGGCAGGTCGTTCGCGGGCTTCACACTCGTGGACAAGGCGGAGAAGAAGCGGTACTACGTGCTGCGCGACACGGACGGCTATCCGCTGACCACCACCGGCGTCGTGGCGGTCAAGCCCGACGAGAAGGTCGCCGTCTTCGCCCAGTTCCCGGCGCCTCCGGACTCCACGACCCAGGTCGACATCCAGCTCCCGCTGATGCCCACCGCCACGATTGAGATCTCCTGATGGGTGCCACGACCTCCCGCGTACGCAGGGGCTCCAGGCGCCCGGCGGTCACGGCTGTCGCCGCCGCCGTGCTCTTCACCAGTGTGCAGTTCACCATGGCCGCCGGCGCGCGCGCCGACGAGACTCCCAGTACCCCGCCGGGCACGGAGTCGACCTCGCCGCCACCCGAGGTGGACGGCAACGCGTCCGGTCTCAAGCTCCGCAGCGGTGCCACGCTCGCTCCGGCCAAGGTGCTGGACATCATCTCGGTGGTCGAGTCCGAGGGCGGTGAGGAGCGTCGTGAGGACACCAACGAGACCGTGAAGTTCGCGCTCCAGGCCGAGGTCCTCTTCGGCAAGGACAGCGCCAAGCTGTCGTCGGCCGCGAACTCCCGTATCGCCGCCATCGCCGACGAGATCAAGAAGCAGGGCGCGTCGAAGGTCCGGGTCTTCGGCTTCACCGACGACCTCGGCTCGGCCGCGCACGGCGATGTGCTCTCCAAGCAGCGGGCCGAGGCCGTGCACGGCGTGCTGGACAGGGAGCTGGCGTCGGCCGGGATCACCTATGAGATCCGGGGCTACGGCGAGCAGTACCCGATCGCCGACAACAGCACCGAGGAGGGCCGCAAGAAGAACCGCCGCGTGGAGGTCTCCTTCCCGCGCGGGGAGAACGGCGGTTCGCAGAGCTGACGCCACGGGCGTACGCGCAGGCACGCGTACGCGCATCCGGGCC
>NZ_MAUD01000309.1:0-6224 GCF_001700515.1 Streptomyces lushanensis | reverse complement strand
CCGGGCCCCTCCGTGTCATGTGCCGGGGCGTGGCCCTGCCCATGGTCCTTGTGCGGAAGGGGATTTGAGTCCCGACTTGGGTCCCAGGGCCCAAGACCGTACGGGAATGGGCACATAACCTCGCTTTCATGTCGCCACTGGGGGTAGTGCGTCGTTTTCGTCGTCGTGTACGGAGGCTCAGGCCGCGTACGGACGCTCGCTTGCTGGGACTGCGCGGAGCGCAGCGGGGTCAGGGGACCATCGAGTACGTCGGCCTGGTGGTCGTCGTCGCCGCGATCGTCGGCGCGCTCGTGACGACCGGGGTCGGGCCGACGCTCGCCGAGGGGATCGGCACGCAGGTGTGCCGGATCACCGGCGGGAGCGACTGCGGCGGTGGCGGAGGCGGGGAGACCGAGGCCGTCGGCGAACAGGACGATCCCGGCGCCGACGACCCGCCCGGCGACCCGGCCTCCGACATCGGAGGCGCTGACGGCACCGGCGGCACCGGCGGTACGGACGAGACCGATACGGGCGACTCCGGCGACCCGGGCGAACTCGACGCCGGCGAGAAGACCCCGACGCAGATCGACTACGAGACCGCGCTCAAGGAACTCCAGGACGCCCAGGCCGCCGAGCGGGCCGACTCGGACAAGGCCAAGGAGGCCGCCGAGGAGCTGGCGAAGATCCTCGCCGACGAGCTGGGGATCACCGACGCCCTCGACTGCGTCACCAAGGGCGACATGGGCGCCTGCACGGAGACGCTCGTCAATGTGCTGCTCAGCCTTGTCGGCGGCGCCGTCGGCAAACTCGCGGCCAAGTACGGCGCGCCGTGGAAGTGGAAGAAGGCCGTCGAGCTGGTCGGAAAGCTGAAGAAGCACGGCGACGACCTGTACGACGGCATCAAGGGCCTGATCAAGAACCGCAAACGGGTCGGCGAGGCGGAGGACGGACTCGCCGACGCGAAACGGAAGCTCGACGCCGAGAAGGCGAAGGACGCCGACAAACCCGGCCGGAAGCCCGAGAACGAGCCCGCCACCTGTCCCGTCCGCCACAGCTTCCTGCCCGGCACGCCGGTACTCCTCGCCGACGGCCGCCGTACGGCCATCGAGCGGGTCCCCGTGGGCGCCCTCGTCCTCGCCACCGACCCGGTGACCGGTGTGACCCGGCCCCGTCCCGTCGTACGGACCATCACCACCCACGACGACAAGGACTTCACCCGGCTCACGGTCGCCACGGCGTCGGGTCCCGCGGTGATCACGGCCACCGACACCCATCCGTTCTGGCTGAGCGACCGGAACCGCTGGGCCGACGCCGGCGAGATCACGCCCGGCGACGAACTGCGCACCCCGTCCGGGACGGCGATGCCCGTCGTGGCGGTCGCCCACCACACCCAGCGCAGGACCACCCAAGACCTCACGGTCGCGGGCATCCACACGTACTACGTCCTGGTCGGCTCCGCCCCCGCCCTGGTGCACAACCAGGACATCTGCGACCCGCTGACACGCGAACAGCTCGACGAGGCCTACCGCGCCAACAACTCCCAGAAGGTCCTTGACCATGTGTTCGACAAGGCGGATCACGGCTTCGACGACCTGGTCAGGAAATCGGGCGGCCGTGAGCAGGCGCTGAAGAAGATCGTGGACAGTCTCGGCGACGGTCCGATGACCCAGAAGCCCGGTGGCCGGCCGGGCGAATTCGAGCTCAGGCGGGTGGTCGAGGGCGAAACCGTCACCATCCGCGGGCGTATGGTCAACGGAATCGCCCGTATCAGCACCGCGTTCATCCCCGCCAAACACCCGGGAAACAGGTAACGGACCCATGGACCACAGGGACCAGGAGCAGAAGCACGAGGAGCACCGGGACCGGGAGTACGCCGAGGTCAAACGGCTCGCCCAGGAGGGGGGTCCGACCGCGGGGCTCCTCGACTACGCGCAGGTCGTCTTCGGTCTCGAACGGTTCGACGAGGAGAGCGCGGCGGTCGCCATCGTCACGCGTGTCGCCGGCGAGCACCCGGACGATCCGCGCGCCGCTCTGCTCTTCTCGCACAGCGCGTTGCACATCCAGCTCGACGAGGACGCCGTTCTGCGCGGGGGCGAGCTGGTGGCGAGGATTCCCCGGGAGTCCGTGTACCGGCCGCTCGCCGCCGTGCACCTCGCGGCGGTCAACGAGTGGAACGGCGTGGACCGGAGCGACCGGGACCTGACGTTCCGGCTCATCACCGAATCGGTCGAACGGGCCCCGGAGCTGACGTCGAACAATGCCTGGCTCGGCAGGCTCCACGCGGAACGCGGCGAGCCCGCGAAGGCCAGACGGTATCTGGAGCGGGCCAGGGCGAACATCCTGGGCGCCCCGGAGCGGGCGGCCCTGTCGCTGGTCGAGCGCGCCTGGCACGAGTGCTTCACGGGCCGCCTCGCCTCGCCGGTGGGGATCGAGACGGACCTCGCCAAGCTCCGCTGACCGCACGCGGCGCGGAACCGCGTCCGAACCGCGCCAGGAGCCGCACCGGAACGGCCGCGCACCGCGCGTACGGCACCGGGACGCGTGGGACCGGACTGGGCCCTGGGGCCCATGACCGCGTCGCGCGCGGCGCGTAGCGTCGCGCTCCCGACGAGGTTGTGTACGTCCAGGAACAGCATCCGCACGCTCCCGCGAACGCCGGAGCCGTTGACCGGGGGTACGTACCGTGATCTGCACCTTCCTGCTCAGCGGACGGCTGGAGCCGGCCGAGCTGACCGAGGCGCTGGCCGAGGTGGTGCGGGTGCCGCGCGGCCAGGTGGACGTCTGCGCCGGACGGGACGACTTCGGCGAACGCGACTGGGAGGCGTTCGTCCTCTGTACGTACCGTCCCGCGCGCGGCGATGTGGTGATGAGCCTCGACATCCAGGTCCAGCCGTCGACCGCCGTCCACGGCGCGCCCGTGACCGAGCCCGAGCTCGCCGTGGCCTTCGCGCGCGGGACCGGGGTCACGGTGCTCCATCCCGACGACCGCATCGATCCCGAGACGTACTGGCTCACGGAGCCGGCGGGCAGGGTGACCAGGGCCCGTCTGCTGGCCTCGGACGACGAGCCGTCGACCTACACCGTCGACGCCGTGGAAAGGCCCGTGGACGCCTTCCCGGGCGCCCGCGTGACACCACTGGCCGAGACCCCGCGCCCCTAGGGTCTGCCCTGCGACACCGCCGCGCCTCTCGGCGAAGGCGCCGGGCGGGAAAGGCGGTTGCCGATCGCCGCCCTCGCGGAATTGGATGAGCGGGTGGACCGGCGGGCCGCGGTACGGACGAGCGAGCGGGTGGACGAGTGAACGAGCGGACGGACGTGCCCTTCGGCGAGGAACTGCGCGCAGCACTGGGCGCCCCGAGCCGGGCGCGCGTGCTCGACAGCAGTCCGCGCTCACGGGTGTGGCGCGTCGAACTGCCCGATGCCGGGCCCGCCGTCGTCAAACAGCTGGTCGACGGGCCCGAGGCCGCCGGGAGATACGCCCGGGAGACCGCCGCGCTGAAGCTCGCGGGCAGGGCCGCGCTTCCCGTCGCACCGAGGCTGCTCGGTACGGACGACGACGCGCGGCTGCTGGTCATGGAGCTGCTGGACCACCGGCCGCCCACCGAGGGCTGGCAGGTCGCCTACGCGCAGGCCCTGGCCCGGCTGCACGCCTGCGCCCTCACCGCGCCCGCCGGCGAACTCGCCGCGCTGCCGTCGTGGTCGGGCCCGCGCGATTGCGACATCGACTCCTTCCTCGCGCTCGCCCACGCACTCGAAGCCACCGTCCCGGCCGCCGTGCGCGAGGAGTTGGACGGACTGGTCGAGCGGCTGGGCCGGCCGCCGCTCCGCCCGGCGCTGCTGCACGGCGATCCGTGTCCCGGCAACGATCTGCACACCCCGGACGGGATCCGCTTCGTCGACTTCGAGCAGGCGTCCCTCGGCAGCGGACTGATGGAACTGGCCTATGTACGGATCGGCTTCCCGACCTGCTGGTGCGTCACCGCCGCGCCCGCGCCGCTGCTCGACGCGGCCGAGGCCGCCTACCGCTCGGCCTGGCGTGACGCGACGGGCACCGAACAGGAGGGAGATCTCGCCGACGCGTGCGCCGGCTGGCTGATCCGTGGCGACGCGCTCGTGCGGCGGGACCACCGGGACGGGACCGACCATCTCGCCAGGCTCCCGCACCGGGACTGGACTTGGGGCACGGCCTCCGCCCGCGGGCGGCTGCTGCACCGTCTCGATGTCGTCGCCCGGATGACCGAGGACGGAACGAGCGCCGGCGCCGGCGCTCGTTCCGGGCTGGGCGCTCTGGGACGGCTCGCCACGGAGATGGCCGCGCGGATACGGGCCCGCTGGCCCCGGCTGGGTCCTGTACCGGTACGACGCCCGGAGTGAACGGGGAGCCGGGAGCCAGAAGCCCGGAGCAGGGCGCGGGGCGCGGGGCGTCAGGCGCGAGGAGCCGCCGGGCGAGGCCTACGGGCACGGCGGACCGGGGCAGGCACGCGGGCGCGGATTGGGTCCGTAGGCCCATGCGTGCTGGTGAGAGCCGTTGCTAGCGTGCCGGGACGCGCCGGCTCGCGACGGGCCGGCGAGCCGCAGGTCCAGCGGGAGTCCAGCGAGATGGGGGAACCGTCATGCAGACGCGCACCGCGGGTACGCCGGTCATGTCACGGCGGGTCGTCCTGGCCGCGACGGCCGCCGCGCTCGCACTGGGGCTCACCGGCGCCTGCGGAGGCGCCGAACGGAACGACGGCGGGGCGTCGAAGAAGAGCGCCGGCGCGCAGGCCCACGCCACGGCGACGACCACCGCCCCCATGGCCCCGACCGGCGAACCGTCCCCGGCACCGACGCCCCGGCCCGGTCTGACCGGTGTCGGCGCGAGCGACGGCAGGGTGCTCGGCCAGGACGGGCTGGACCGGGCGGTGCTCGCAGACGGCGATGTCTCCGGCTTCACCGTCGAGCAGATGGCCGCGCCGCCGCCGCGTGGCGAGAGCGCCGAGCAGGCCGAGTGCCTGCCGCTGACCGCCGTGCTCAACGGCAGGCCGGAGCCGCGGGCCAAGGCCGTCGCGTACCGGCAGCTCGCCGGCGCGCGGAACAGCCGTCCCGCCGTCTCGGAGATTCTGACCGCCCATGGTGCCCAGGCGGCCGGGACCGTCCTCAGCAGGCTCCGAACCGCCGTCACGGCCTGCGCCGACGGCTTCACGGCGACCGGCGGTGACAGTCCGTCGAAGTACACCGGTGTGAGGCCGCTGCCGGCGGTCGAGGCGGGCGACGACGCGCTCGCCTACCAGGTGACGGGCGACTTCGAGGGCCGGCCGGTCCCGCTGGTGTTCCATGTCGTACGGGTCGGCGGCACCGTGGCCACCTTCTACACGGCGAACCTCGAAGGCCCCAGCACTCCCCGGATGCCCGCCGCGCTGCTCCAGGCCCAGGTGAGCAAGCTCAAGTAGACGCCGCCGGCCGCCTCTTCGTGCCCGGCCGCCCGTTCGTGCCCGGCGGCCCCATCGCGCCCGGCGGTCCGCTCACGCCCCGGGCGTCATGCTCACCCTGGTGCCCGGCCGCAGGCCCCAGCGCGCCATCGCACCGGCCTCCGCCTCCAGTACGTGACGGGCCTTCCAGCGCGGCATGGCGAGCCGCCCCGGCCGCAGCGTATGGACGTCCACGACCGTCAACTCCTTGTCCAGATACGCCACATCGATGGCGAAGCGCATCCGGAAGGTGTGCACGCTGTTGCACGGCGTGATCAGCAGCGCGCCGTCGATCCCGTCGCGCCCGAGCAGACCGCGCCGCCGCGTCCCGTACGACGCGGCGATCTCCAGATTCACCGGGCCGTCCTGGCCCGCGATCGTCAACTGTCCAGTGCCGTTCCGCCAAGTGCCCATGGCCGTAGACCGTAGCGCCCGCCGGGCGGGCCGTGTCCCGGGGCCGACGCCTCTGGGTCCTGACGCGTCCCGCAGTGGGCCCCTGGACCCATGACCGGGCCCGGCGGACGCCTTTAGGGTCGTGCCGTGTACGCCACGCTGATCGTCGTCGCCGTTGTCTGGGGCGGAGCCACCGGCCTGCTGCTGCCGCGTGCCGCGTACCGGCTCTCGGTCGAGCCGGACCAGCCATGGCGGGACGCCTGTCCGGCCGGGCATCCGATCACCGGTCCTGCGCGCGGATGGCTCGGCGGTACGCGCTGCGCGAGCTGTGACGCGGGCGCTCCCGCCCGTACGCCCGCTCCACGGACACAGAGCCCCGCGCCCGGCCCGGCCCCCGTACCCGGC
>NZ_MAUD01000031.1 GCF_001700515.1 Streptomyces lushanensis | reverse complement strand
GAAACAGCATGGCGTGCGGCGGCAGTTCGTCCGGGGCGAGGCCGATGACGCGCAGGCATGCTCGGGCCAGTTGTCGGACTCGTGCAGGAACTCCAGGTGCTGCTCGATCAGTTCGCCGAGTCCTTGGCACACACCTCGCGGCTCGGCCCCCAGCAGCCCTGAGCAATTCGGCAGGCGGGACTCCTCGAACCAGCGTCAGGGGGTACCCGCCTTCCAGCGCGTACGCGAACAGTGAGAACGAGGAACGTATCCAGCCGTACTCGGCTGCGGTGGCTGAGCGCACACCACGCATACCGCCGGCGGCCACCGGCACGGGGCACATGGGCGTCGAGGCGGCCCGATGGCGGGCTTCGCCGACCGCTCGGTCCGCCGCCCCGTACCGTCGCCCGCGGCCCCTCCGGCACGACCGGGGTCGATCTTGTTCAGGAGCGGTTCACCGGAGTGGCCTTCAGGGGAACCTGTCATGGACACTCCCGCCGGGAGATCCTGTCGGCAGCAGCCATCACTCGGCCGTGCCGACATCACGTCGACCGCTCGCCGAGTCATCCGAGAGGACGCACATGGATAATCTGCCATCGCGTGGAGCGGGTAGGTCGGCTCTGGCGTATTTCAAGCGGAAGCAGTCCTGGCTGGGGGCGCTGGTCGGCGCCACGGTCCTGAGTGTGATGTTGCCGACGTCCGTGGCTCACGCCGACAACCTGCCGAACCTGCCGCAGAAGGCCGGGGGTTACGAGGCATCGTTCTCGCCCGCGTACGACTACGACGGTGATGGCTGCTACCCCGTTGCCGCCATCGCACCCGACGGAGCGCTCAACCCCGGTCTGAACACCTCGGGCGCGGTCAACGGCAGCTGCCGCGACCAGTCCGACCTGGACCGGACCCAGACCTACGCCCGCTCGAAGTGCAACAACGGTTGGTGCGCGGTCGTGTACGCCAGCTACTTCGAGAAGGACCAGGCCCTTCCCGGCAGCGGACTCGGTGGCCACCGCCACGACTTCGAGCACGTGATCTCGTGGATCAACCAGGCGTCCAACCAGGTCGAATTCGTCACGACCACTCAGCATTCCAGCCAGGTGACGTATCCGCGTTCGCAGGTGCGCTTCGACGGTTCCCACCCCAAGGTCGTGTATCACAAGGAGGGTCTGGGCACCCACTTCTTCCGGCTTGCCAACGGTAACGACGAGCCGGCCGAGAACCACTACCGCAACTGGCGCCAGCCTCCCATCGTGGACTGGAACGGGTGGCCCAGCACTTCTCTGCGTGACCGCCTGAACAACGCGGACTTCGGGTCGGCCACCATCAAGACCACGGACAAGGACGACCGCTTCCGGAACCTCCTGAATGCCTCCAGGCCGTCGGGCATCCCCTTCGACCCCTGGGCCTGACAGCAAATCCGCGGGACCGTCCTGACCGCGGGACCGTGGAACCGCGGCGGGCCGCCGAAACGGCGCGGCCCGGCGGCTGTCCTCCGTGAGTGCCCGATACGGCAAGGTCGATTTCCTGTTCGGGCACCCGCGATGCCCTCGCGTCCCTGACCACCGCCCAGCTTGATTCGGTACCCCTGTCGAGCGGGCGGTGGTCGGGGGCGCGAGGAGCGTCTTCACCGAAGCGTTTCTTCGCCGAGCAGTTGACTTGCCGTCACCGTCCACAGGTACAAATGACTCGGCGAATTCACACCGCAAGACTTTGCACTATCCGTGAAATCCCTCAACTCCCTTACGAAGAAGGCCCGTTACGCCGGAACTTCGACAGTGTCGCGTCCCGAACAAAATCCGCCATCGCCAGGAATCCGCCCGGTCGTCAAGAAGCGACTTCACAGGGAGGGTTCATTGCGGGCTCGTGATGGCGTCATCCGTACTTCTCAGTTGATCTTTCTAATCGGGTGCGCGCCCTTCGAACTGGACGTGGCGGGGGTTGTTCTGCCTCCGCGTCATCTTTTGACCCGAGGTTGCAATGAAATTGATGGTCTTGAACCATCGGTACACGAGACCACTGCTGGTGGTGCTCGCCACGGCGACCGCCCTGGCGGCCGCACCTGCCGTCGCGTACGCGGACGACAGCCGACCCACGCCGGTCACCGGCGGGATCCCCTTGATCAACACGACCGAGAAGGTCGGTCCGGGGATCAACCTCCAGCATGTGAAGGCGCTCGACCAGAAGGGCTGGTACGACGCGCAGTTCCTGACCGTGAACCTGTCCGACAAGGACATCAGCACCGACCTGCTCACCTCCGGACCGGTCGCCTCCGGCGGGCCGCTCACCGAGGCCGCCAAGAAGGCCGGCGCCGTCGCGGGCGTCAACGGCGACTTCTTCGACATCGGCAACTCCAACGCGGCGCTCGGTGGCGAGATCCAGGACGGCGAACTCCTCAAGACCGCCGACGTCACCGGCGGTCGCAAGCACGTCGGCGTCAGCAAGGACGGCATCGCCCAGCTCGTGGACCTCTCGGTCGACGCGACGGCGGACTTCGCGGGCGCGGGCCACAAAGTCCTGTCGGTCAACGCCGCGAACGGCGGCGGGATCCCCGCGGACGGCATGGTCGCGTTCACATCCGCGTGGGGCGACTACAGCCGCAACGGGGGTCTGACCGGTGTGGCCAACGACCAGATCGCCGAGGTCCTGGTCAAGGACGGTTCGGTCGTGTCGGTCACGCCGAACGGTCCCGCGGGCTCGGGGACGATCCCGGAGGGCGCCTTCGTGCTCGTCGGACGCGGCGCCGCGGCGACCGCGATCCGCGCGCTGCAGCCCGGCGCCCCGGCGAAGCTCAGCTACTCGCTCGCCGACAGCGCCGCCAGGACGATGCGGTTCGCGATCGGCCACGGCGGCACCATCGTCTCCGGCGGCCAGGTCGTCAAGGGCCTCGACACCTCGATCGCCCCGCGCACCGCGCTCGGCTTCAAGGACGGCGGCAAGACGCTCGTACTCGCCACCTGGGACGGCCCGGGCGGCACCGGCAAGGGCGGCGTCGGAATCGACAAGGAGGCGCGCGACCTCGCCGCGATGGGCGTGGAGACGGCGGTCAACCTCGACGGCGGCGGCTCGACCACGATGGTCGCCCGCGCGCTCGGCGAGGACGACGCGACCATCCGCAACGTCCCGTCCGACGGCCACGAGCGCAACGACCCGAACGGTGTCGGGGTGTTCGTCGCCAAGGGTGACGGCAAGCTGCACGAGCTCCTCGTCAAGCCCGCGCCGGGTGCGGCGTCGGCCGACGGCGGCGTGAAGGTCTTCCCGGGCCTGCGCCGCGCGCTCGTCGCGCGGGGCGTCGACAAGCACGAGACCCCGGTGAAGGTCGACCAGGAGTCCGTGCAGTGGTCCGCGGACGAGGCGTCCGTCCAGGACGGCACGCTCACGGCCCCGGCCGAGGCGGGCACGGTCAAGGTCGAGGCGCGGGTGGCCGGGGAGCACGAGGACGCGAAGGTCACCGTCCTCGGCCCGGTCGACAGCGTGGAGCTGTCGTCCCAGCTCCTGTCGATGGCCGACGCGACGCCCGAGCAGGCGGCCACCGTCTCCGTGACCGGCCGCGACGCCCAGGGCTACACCGCCCCGATCGACCCGAGGGACCTCGCGCTGGACTACGACCACAGCGTCGTCGACATCCGGCCCGTGAACGGCAAGCTCAAGGTCGTCCCGCTCGCCAACGCGAGCACGGTCCTCAAGGTCTCGGTCGCCGGCAAGTCGGTCCAGCTCCCGATCACGATCGGCGTGCAGACCAGGACGGTCTACGACTTCGAGGACGACGTGCTCGCCCGCTGGCGCAACAACAGCACCGCGGCGACGAAGTTCTCGGCGGACCCCGACGGCCTGCGGATCGACTTCAACGCGATGCGCAACGTGGGCATCTCGGCGGCATCGGCGGCCCAGCGCATCCCGGTTCCCGGCCAGCCGCTGCGCGTGCGGGTACGGATCAAGTCGAGCATCAGCGTGCCGAGCGGTCTGACCTACCTGGGCTACATCGACGCGACCGGCAAGAGCTTCGGCGTCTACGGCACCGGCCTGGCCGCGAGCAGCGACTGGCAGAACGCCACGTTCACGGTACCGGCGACCACGGCGTTCCCGATCACGATCTCCAGCTTCCAGGGGATCAACACCAACGTCGCCCAGCAGAAGGCGGGCACGTTCGTCCTGGACCGCGTCGAGGCCGACGTCCCGACGTCGATCGACCTGCCCGCCCAGCCCGACCTCCAGGCCGACCCGCTCATCTCCGACGACGGCTCGCTGCTCGTCGGCCGCAAGACATGGCAGTTCGCCACACTGTCGGACGTGCAGTTCACGGCCGACAACCCGGCGCTGACCCAGGTCGCGACGGCCGCCATCCAGCGCATCCGCAAGACCGACCCGGACCTGCTCGTCCTCAACGGTGACATCACCGACCGGGGCCTGCCGCAGGACCTCGCGCTCGCCCGCAAGGTGCTGACCGACGCCGGGTGCGACCTCATCCCGGTCGGCCAGGAGCCCGCACCGGACAGCACGCCGGACCCGAAGGCCGGCTCGATCCCGTGCTACTACGTACCGGGCAACCACGAGTCCTACGGTCTCAACAACGTCCAGAGCGACCTGACGAACTTCACCACCGAGTTCGGCCGGCCGTACCGGACGTTCGACCACAAGGGCACACGGTTCATCCTGCTCGCCAGCTCCCTCGGATCGCTGCGCGGGACGGCGTGGGACCAGCTCCCGATGATGCGGGAGGCGCTCGCCGACGCCGAGAAGGACCGGTCGGTGCGCAATGTCATGGTGTTCGCCCACCACCCGGTGGACGACCCCGCCGACGCCAAGTCCAGCCAGCTCGGCGACCGCGACGAGGTCGCGCTCATCGAGGACATGCTCACGGACTTCCGTGACTCCTCACGCAAGGGTGCCGCGATGGTCGGCTCCCACGCCCAGATAGCGAATGTCCACCGCCTCGAAGGTGTTCCGTACACGGTGCTGCCGTCCTCGGGCAAGGACCCGTACGGCACGCCGGACCGCGGCGGTTTCACCGGCTGGGTCGACTGGTCCGTCGACGCGGGCCGGGACGCGACACAGCAGTGGGTCAAGGCCGATGTGCGTGCCTTCGCGCAGTCGATCACGCTCAACACCCCGGCCACGGTCGCGACCGACGACACGGCGCAGCTCTCGGGCAGCATCGTGCAGCCGCAGGGAGTGTCGACGGGCTCGCGTGTGGTGCCGCTGCGGTACCCGATGTCGGTCGACTGGAGCGGCTCGTCCAACCTGGCGATCGGCAGCGGTGAGAACGCCGTCGACGACGCCCGCCGCCAGGGCAAGGTCGCGATCCTCGACCCGCGGACCCGGGTACTCACCGCGCTGCGGCCCGGCTCGGTGACCGTGACCGTGACGAACGACTCGATGCGTCCCTACACCGACGACAGCTCGCTCGCGCCGATCACGACCTCGAAGACCATCCAGGTCGTGCCGGCCGAGCACAGCGACAAGTAACCGTCACCCGCACCGGCGGGCAGCCGCCGGGAATCAACCCGCGAACGGTTTGACACGCGGGGTGGCCGGGCTGGGGGCGAGCACGCATGTGCTCGCCCCCAGTGCCGTTGTCGGACACCACGGCGTCGGCCGCGGGTGCGCCGGGCAGAGAAAACCGCCGCACCGGCTGATAGCGGATCGGTCCAGTAGGCGGTGCCGGGTGGCGAAGTTGGATCGATACCGCATCGAGCGGCCGGGCCGTCGCGGAGCGTCTTCCACCGCGTCCCGGAGAGCTGACCGTGCGTCAGCACTGTCGGCGTCCGGTCGGCGTCGGTACCACCGAAAGCCGCTCCGGAGCGCCGGGGACCGTCAAGGTTGCAAAGCGGCCACAGCCCATGTGACGTGCGAAAACCATGGCCAGAGGCACAGCGGCCCACCTACCAGGTGACACCCCATGAAGGTGCTGATCTTCGTGACTGAGCTTGGTGCGGCCACAGGCCAGAGCCATGCTGAGGCCAGGGAGGTCAGCAAAGACCCGGCATGAAGCGGAGACCCGCACCTTGGCGACCAAACTCACCCGTGGGATGGGCACCCACGCGGCGCCCGTGCCAGGGCCCATCGCTGGTCGGCCCAGCCGTGTGCGAGCGGTCCATGCTCCAACTCCATCTCCGACCCGGATACCCGGGCACGGTAGAAGGTCGCCCGTGAGGGCATCTCGACCGGCGGTCCCTCCAGCTTCTTCATCGCTTGGCCGACGAGTTCGAAGTAGTAGCTGATCGTGAGGGTGGAGCCGTCGACGGCCTGGTCCATGAGCCGCCGCAGGACCTCCACGACCTGCGGGTCGACTTGACCCAGGACCGGGCGGCGCGGGGCCTGCCGGCCGTCGGCCATGCCCATCACCCCGCGCTTTTGATGGCGGCGCCGACGCCGGCGGATGGTGTGAGGGCTGACGAACCTGCCGGTCTCTGCGCTGAGTTCGGCGGCCTTGGCCGCCTCGCGCTCGGCCGGGTTCCGGGTCGCCGGGTCGTACTCGGGCCGCGGCATCACTCCCGCCGCGGCGTCCGGCAGCAGGCCGTTGAGCACTTCACTCATGTGCCGGTGCCACCACAGTCCTCATCGACGTACACCACCTCGAACGCAGCCTGCCCCCTCCTTTCGACATCCATCGCCCAGCCCTCGGATCGATCACACTGAATCGATCCAGGCGAGGTCGCCGGCAGACACCTCCGCCGGCGATGCGGCCTCAAACACCTGTGAGAGGGAACAGCACCTGAGACGAAGCATGGTCAGCGGCAACTCCGGCTGAGACGGCGGTCCGGGTCTGGCCAGGTCAGGAACGTTATGGCAGAGAACGAGCCGGGGCACTGGGCGGAGCCGTTCCCCCCGCCGAGTGGGAACGCCCTCGCAGAGCACCTCGTCACCGTTTCTCCGGGCTGCGGTGATGTCCCACAAACCGGAGCCGGTGGCGGTCCACCGGCCTGGTTCGCGGCCCGGAATCGCGGTTGCTGACCAGATCACTCGGTTACGGGCAGGCACTCGGTGAGCAGGTCGATGACGTCGTGCCAGGCGCGCTGCGCGTGCTGTGCGTGGTAGCCGACGCCGGGAACCACGGGGTGGTCGACCGGCGGGTGGTGGAAGGCGTGCAAGGCGCCGCCGTAGACCACGAGACGCCAGTCGACGCCCGCGGCCTGCATCTCGGCGGTGAACGCGTCCCGTTGCGCGGGCGGCATGATCGGGTCTTCCGACCCGACCCCGGCCCACACGGGGCAGCGGATGCGCGCCGTCTCGCCCGGTCGGCCTGTGGTCAGTGCGTTGACTGTGCCGATCGCGCGTAGGTCGACGCCGTCGCGCCCGAGTTCCAGCCCGATGGCGCCGCCGGTGCCGTAGCCGACGGCGGCGATCCGGTCGGGGTCGGTCCGCGGTTCGGCGCGCAACACGTCGAGCGCCGCGTGGCCGATGCCCCGCATCCGGTCGGGGTCGGCGAGCAGCGGCAGGCAACGGGCCAGCATCTCGTCCGGGTCGTCCAAATAGCGCCCGCCGTGGACGTCGAAGGCCAGCGCTACGTATCCCAGTTCGGCGAGCGCATCGGCCCGGCGGCGCTCGACGTCGCTGAGCCCCGGGCCCTCTGGGCCGAGCAGCACCGCGGGCCGACGGTCGACACCGGCCGGGAGCGCGAGGTGCCCGATCATCGTCAGGCCGTCGGCCGGGTACGCGACCGTGCGCGTTGTTGTCGTCGTCATGAGACTGGACCGTAGTGATCGCCGAGCCCGGTCGGGCCGGTGTTCTCCGCCGGCAGAACAGCGCGGGAGTGCCTCTGAAATGCGGCGATGGCTCACAAGATCCGTCACAAACCGTTCCCGCAGCAGTGTTGTCGGGTCACCTGCCCTGGGCACGGCGCTGGAGGTGGACCTGCCAGGTCCTGTGCCGGGGGACCGGCGCCTACACGACGAACAAGTCGGATGCGAAGGGGTTCCGCTGGACCCGACGGCCAGTAAAGGGAGCCCCCCGAGCGCAGAGCTGGGGCGAAGCCGACTGAGCGACAGCATCGCGTGAGAATCAGTGTCGGCCGGCTGCGGACGGTGCTGGCCGGGCTGCTACTGCCGCGTTTCGATGGCGGGTGCCTGGTCCTGGCGGCCGATGTGTCGCCGTGGCTCCGCTCGGACGCGCCGCGCTCGACGGACCTGGACCCGGCAACCACGACCACGCGACACTTCGACAACAGGGCCTCTTGTCACTCGCTGGAAGCGACAACCGCGAGCTACCAAAAGGCCCTTCCTTCATGGCCCGACGTCGGCCGACTTGGATCGCGCGAGTGCCAGGTCATCACAGGGCGTCATTTTTGGGTTGGCGGAGCCACCAGGCAACGGCGGCGGCGCGGCTGGGGACGTTGGCTTTGGTGAAGACGCCTTCGAGGTGTTTGCGGATGGTTCGTGGGCTGATACCGAGTTCGCGGGCGGCCTGGTCGTTGGTGTGGCCTGTGGCGACAAGTGCGAGCACCTGGGTTTCGCGTTCGGTGAGGGTGCGCCGGTGTCGTGGGACGCCAGGCGGGCCGGCATCGATCTTGGCCTGGATCGCAGCGATCTGGGCTTGATAGTCCAGCGCTGTGGCAATGAGGTCGCGAATGGGGTGGAGAGCTTGAGTCTCGCGGTCGGAGAAGTCGTGGAGCCTGCGCGTCAGACCGATGAGCACCAGGTTCTCGTCGGTGATGCGGGGTGCCATCACCAGGAGGTGGCGCATGCCGTACCGGGAAAACACTTCCTGGTAGACGAGAGTCTGCCGGAAACGGTTGAACGTCATGAAGTCACTTATGCGGTACGGCCGTGGGTCGCTGGTGGCGAGAAGGTTCCCCATGTACGGGTCGTCAGCCGACAGGGCCATCCACTGGTCGATCTCGCCTGCGGACAGGGCGTTGGGTTCTCCGGCCATCGTCACCGATGGCGTCTGCGTCCGCCAGGCCGGGCATATGTCGATACATACACAGTCTGCGCCAACAACGCGAAGCAGCCCTTCAGCCAAGTCCTCCACAAAGGGCTCGTTGTTGACGATGCGGTCGGCGGCGTGCAACGCGTGCCGTAACAGACGTGCCTCGTTCACAGCGGTCCCCCTGTCGGCTCTCCGTAGCGAGGATAAGTCGAGGATCATGTCATGCACAGGCCATCTTTGCCGTCAAGATGGCGGAACAGGCACCTGTCGCCCGCAAGCCGCCCTCTCCACGATGGACGCGGGGGCGAGAAATGTCCGACGCGCTCGATCCTGCCCGCGCGACAGTTGCGCCACAGGGCGATTGTTCTTGCGCTGGGTTCCGGTCAGGACTGATTCGCACCCAGCTCCGAAAACCGGAAACACCCCGATTTCATCCGCTTGCCACCGCATCTCACCGGTGAACGCCAGAGAAAGGGAATGGGTTGCATTTCTTACGGAAAAGAAGACTGAGGCAAACGACGCTGGTAGCAGTGATGATCACACTGGCAGGCCTCGTGGCCATCCCGTCAGCCACTGCCCGGGAAGCCGCGCCGGCCGCGGATCCCCCGTTCGTGGAGATCGTGAATCAGTGGACCGGGCTCCACGCGGACGTCATGTGGGCCTCCCCCAACCCGGGCACTGGGGTCTTCCTCTGGCCTGACAATGCCAGCTGGTCACAGGAGTTCGAACGGCTCGACAGCGGAAATGGATTCTTCCGCCTCAAGGCACGTCACTCCGGCCTGTGCCTGGCCGTCCTCGGCGGCAGCCCCGCAAACGGTGTACCGATCGTTCAGGACCCGTACTGCGACCGTGGCGGCAGTTCGAATGAGTGGTACACGCAGGAGATCCGTCCGCCGCAGGGGCCGTGCATGTGCTTCCCCATTACTTACATGATCATCAGGAACCGTTTGAGCGGACGATGCATGGAGGTCAACTCCCCCTCCGGCCAGCCGGGTGAACAGTCGGTTCTGCAGGTGTGGAACTGCATCACCTCGGGCACGGAATGGAACCGCGCGAACCAGGTGTGGCGCTGGTGGTAAGGGTCTGGCGCTCGTCCGTCCTCCCGCCGGCACGGCTACGCACGGTCCCCCCACGGACGGCAAGAACGAGGCCCAGCCGCTGAGGGCTGTCCCGATCGAAGTCGAGCACGGCGACCGGCCATGCCTGTGGTGCGGCTCCGTGGTCGAGCAGCCGGCCACCGGACGCAAACGGGACAACTGCCGACGGTCGACTGCCCGTTGCGACGGGCGCGCCTGGAACCGGGGCATCATGCGGGGTCGTCACGCATACCTGGCGGCCCCGCATGGGCACCCGGACGGACGCACCCGCGCACCGGGCCGCCGCGCGTCGGGCGTTCTCGGACGGACCGGCTGACGCAGTCCTTGTCGATCGGTGAGGATCCCTCACCGTACGGGCGGCGGCGATGCCGCGCACACCGGCGTCGAAGCAGGTGCGCATGGCGGCGCGGGCCTTGTCGGCCGGGGACGCGTAATGGAGGCGGAGCGCCTCACGCCACCTCCGAGCCGTGGCCACGGTCGCCGGGACGGGTGGCGCCGATGTTCTCACCGCGGGACAGGATCTCAAAGAGGGCCTCGTCCTCCTCGTCGGCACCGGTGCCGGTGCCGACCAGGTCCGGCGCACGAGCGTGAGGGGAAGCTCGGCGGCGGGAACGTGCTCGAACTCGCGGTCGAACTCGGCCGACCGGTCGGTGTCCAGGACCGCGCGAATCGCCGCGATGATGCCGGGCAGCTCTACGAGATGATCAAGTACGAGAAGCCTTTCAACGACCGAAACAAAAGATCAAGCTAAGCGTTGTCCCGCTATGGGCGGGTGAGTCGACAGCTCCCTTGCTGGAGGCGAGGATGCTCAATGTCATCGGTCCGTTGAGCTCTGGCAGGGGGAACAGCTCGTGAGCCTGTCGCATCGAGCACGTGTGATCGCGCTTCTGGAGGAGTCGCCGCTCACCGCGGAAGCTGTCATCACGGACGTTCGCCATCTGCTCTCGCACGGTGAGGAGGCCTTGGCCTTCGACACGATGTGCTCGTGGATCTATGAGGACGCCCTGCCCATCAACCGGCAGTACCACGCTCGACTGGTGGCAGTGGCGGACGAGCTGGACAGCCCGAGGTCTGTCCAGCGTCTTGATGAGCTGCTGATCGACTGACGCTCACCCCGCGGCAGCGTCGTCGAGGGACGATCTTTTCCGTGGCGGGTGTGATGACGGCGTCGGAGCCGTCTTGGACAGCCCCGTTCTCCGGGTTGAGCCCTCGCCTGTTCGGCCGGCTGGTGACTGTATTGCGGCGCGAGGGGGCGGATACGGTCCGCAGGGGCCATCCGTGGAGTCTTCCGCTGGAGGAGAGGGCCCTGGTGGTTGCGGCCTACTGACGAACGAACTTGACGATGCGCCGGCTCGCCCCGCTCTTCGGCGTGTCCAAGTCCCCGGCGGGCCGCATCATCGACCACCTCGGGCCCATGCTTGCGCTCCGGCCCCGTAAGCGGTTCGCAAGGGGCACAGTGCTCATCGTGGACGGCACCCTCGTTCCGACACGGAATCGCACAGTGGCGGCACAGTCCAAGCACACCGGTACTCGACCAACCACCAGGTCCTCATCGACGCGGACACCTGCCTGATCGTCGTGGTGGGCCGCGACTTCGCCCGGTCCACCCGAGGGCCGGTAGACACCTGTACCTCCGCGAAGCTGGTGTGGATCCCGTTCGCCAAGGACACGGTGACCGTCGCGGTCCGTTCGGACAGCCTCCTCAACGACGGGGTGAGCTTCACAACAGCTCAGCTCGGCGACATCTGCAGCTGTGCCGAGACCACGCACAACGGTGTCGCCCTGACGCCGCTGCTGCCGCACTCGGGCTCCGGCACCCGGACCATCTTCCTGGACAAAATCGGCCTCGCCGAGGCCCGGGTCGGCCCCTGCGTCTATCCGTGGACGCAGGAGAAACGACGGAGTGGCGCTGGACACCGAAGGTGACATCGCCCCGTACTCCGTCGCCCAGTACATCGCCCAAATCGGTGGTGTCGTGACCAACAACCGCGGTGTCACGGTCCTGACCCGAGTGAACGGTGTCGCGCCGCGCATCGCCAACGGCAAGCTGAACATCGCGTTCCCGTACAACGGTGACGTCCGCAACGTCGTCCCGGCCGCCAAGTTGAGCGGCGGCGCCACCCCCGACGCCGACCTGATCAGCGCCTTCCAGAGCTCCACCTCGAAGGCCTGCGCCCAGACGGTCCTCATCCAGAACTACGGCTTCGACACGATCCCCCACTGCGGCAACATCGCCGTCATGGGCGGGCGCTGATCCCACGCGCCGTGCCGGACACCACCACATGTCCGGCCTCGCCGCCCGGGCCGGGACCGCCGGGAGTTCGGTCCAGTGTCGGCCACAGCGCGAGCCCCACGGCACCCCGGGCAACGCGGGCGCCACCAGAACACGGCCACCACATCGAATGAGCCGGTCTCCACAGTGACGAATCGGGCGGTTCAGTATCCGTAGATCATCTTGTACGCGACTTCCGGGAGGAACTGGCCGGCCACGGAGCCGGCGCCGACTCCGCAGTTGCCGTCGGACTCACCCGGGGTCTTCAGCCACAGCAGCATCTCGGCTCCGCCGCCCGTCTGGCTGACGGCCCCGATCCTGCGACCGGCGGGGTTGCACCACTCGCCGTTGGAATCGTTGCCGTTGCGGCTGGTGTCGATGACGAAAGGCTTCGTGTAACCGTAGGACGCCGACAGCACCGAGTTGATGGCGTTGCCGTAGCTGATGTTGCGGCCGTTGCCGTAGTAGTTCGAGATGTTCGACGCGAAGCCGTGCGCCTGTCGGGCCCCGGCGCCGTCGAGACGCCGGGCCATGGTGCCCGCGTCGATCCAGGCGGGGTTTCCGGCATCCAGGTACGTCCACGTGTTGGGCGCGTGCGCGGAGAACCGCGCCAGGGCGTCTCTGAGCATGGCGTTGCGCTCATCGATCTGCTGCTGGGACATGCAGCTGTAGTCACCGAGGGCGTCGGGCTCGATCACCACCAGTGCCGGCCGCCCGCCGATGGCCGAGGCGAAGGCGGAGATCCAGGTGCGGTACGCCGCCGGAGAACCCGCCCCGCCGCCGGAGTGGCCGCCACAGGCGTCGCGGCCGGGGATGTTGTAGGCGATCAGCACGGGAAGCTTGTCGGCGGCGTCCGCGGCTCCCACGTAGGAGCCCACTGCGGCCCCGATGTCACCGCTCCAGGAACCGAACCACCGGGCCATGGGGCGCGAGGCGATGTTGTTCCGGATCGCCGGCGCCCGTCCGTCGCCGGGGTTCGCCGCAACCCATGCGGCAGGAGTCGAGTTCGGGTCCGTGTAGAACCCGCTGGTCATGCCGATCGGATCGGCCAGGACGCGGGCGTCGGCCTGCCCGCTGCCGAGGGTCAGGAGCAGGCACGCGAATGCCGATGTGACGAGCGTACGCATCATCTTTCTCATGTGCAGCCCTCTCTGGGAGCGCTCCCACATCGGCGATGACTCAGCCGTGTGGGAGACGCGGGTGGGGGGAGGATCGAGCGGCGGTCCCTCTCGGGGGCTCCCTCGGAGAACTGCCGCTGTCAGACGAGACGGTGACAGGGGGTCAGTCCGCTGTCAATGAGTTCGGCGAGGGACGGCGGGCGAGGCCCCGGTCACCATTGGGCTCAACATCGCCACCCTCATCCACGTCAAAACGATGATCAAACGGCCTGTGACGACGGCCACCGCCGGGCTTGGGTTCGCGCGCGGCATCGCGCCGGGCGGCGGGATCCGCACCGTGAGCCGGCCGGAGTCGCGTCGAGGCCGATCGCCACGCCGTGCGCGGCCAGTTCGGGGGCCCCGAGGTGTACCACGCCCTGGTGCAGTTCGCTGCGGATGTTCGGCCGCGAGGGGCGCCCGACCCCGCTGGGCACCGCCTTCGCGGAATGCGGGCGGATTGACACGTTCTTTGCGCGGTGTGGCTCTGGCCACTGCGGTCCTCGTATCGAGGGCGTGGGTGGGGTCGGGCCGCTTGGTGGTGGCCCGGCCCCGGGTTGGTGTGGTGGGGTCAGCAGCTGATGGTGGTGTCGCCGGCGTCGGCGGCGCAGGTGTCTTTACCCAGGCCGCCGTTGGCGGTGTCGCCGACGACGCCGTCCTGGACGTCGATGGTGTCGTTGCCGAGGTTGCCGCTCATGTCGTCGGTGCCGTCGTCGCCGCGGATGATGTCGTTGCCGTCGCTACCGTCGATGGTGTCGTCGCCGCCCGCGTAGACGGTGTCGTTGCTGTTACCACGGCCAGGCCGCTCGGACGGGAGCCGACGGTGAAAGTTCCGGTGGCGGTGCTGGTGGCGGTGTCCACGACGGTCACCGTGTTGGTGCCGTTGTTTGCGACGTAGGCGGTGGCCCCGCTGGGGCTGAACGCGATGGCCCCCGGAGCGACGCCGACCGCGATGGTGGCGGTCACCGCGACCGCGCCGAGACCGACGATCGCGAGCAGACCGGCGACCACCGCCGCCAGCACCTTGCGCGCCCTGACACATGGGCCGCGCTGTGGCGCGTGGTGGAGTCAAGCATAAGGAAACCCTCTTCCCGAGGCCTGCGCCACGTCCGGCAGGCCCCCGGGTGGGGCCGGCTCCCTCAGAGCGCGGCACGAGCGCGGACGACGGTGGAGTTCACCGACACCGTCCAGTTGAGGCCGTCATCGGTGCCCTTGCTCCTCACCGCCGTCCCCACCATGCACCGCCGGCTCCTCGACCGCTGCCGGCCGCTCGACGGCGACCAGGGCGCCCCTGTGGTCCCGCGGCCCGACGCAAGGGCCGCCGCGAGCACGAGAACCGGGTCAGCGCGCTCGCGCCGGCCGGATCACCCGAACGGATGTACGTGTCCCCCGGGAACAAACTCGTTTCCCGTAGGCCGTGCCGGGTGGCGGAGTTGGATCGATACTGAATCGAGCGGCAGAGCGTCGCGGAGCGTCTTCCACCGCGCCCCAAGGAGCTGACCATGTGTCAGGAAAGTTGGCGTACGGGCGGCGTCAGCACCGCCGAAGGCCGCTTCGGAACGCCTGGGACCGCCAAGATCACAGAGCGGCCACAGCCCATGTGACCTGCGAAAACCATGGTCAGAGGCAGAGCGGCCCACCTACCAGGGAGACACGCCATGAAGATGCTGATCAATGTGCCGGAGACCGTGGTGGCGGATGCCCTTCGGGGGATGGCCGCGGCGCATCCGGAGCTCTCCGTCGATGTGGCCAACCGTGTGGTGGTACGCCGGGACGCGCCCGTCGCCGGGCAGGTCGGGGTCGTCTCCGGGGGTGGGTCCGGGCACGAGCCGCTGCACGGAGGTTTCGTCGGGCCCGGGATGCTCTCCGCGGCCTGTCCCGGAGAGGTGTTCACCTCGCCCGTGCCCGACCAGATGGTGCGGGCCGCCGCCGCCGTCGACAGCGGGGCCGGGGTGCTGTTCGTCGTCAAGAACTACACCGGCGACGTCCTGAACTTCGACATGGCCGCCGAGCTGGCCGAGGACGAAGGCATCCAGGTCGCGAAGGTGCTGGTCAACGACGATGTGGCGGTGACGGACAGTCTTTACACCGCGGGCCGGCGCGGTACGGGCGCGACACTGTTCGTGGAGAAGCTGGCGGGCGCGGCGGCCGAGGAGGGAGCGCCGCTGGAGCACGTCGAGGCGATCGCCCGGCGGGTGAACGACCGCTCGCGGAGTTTCGGTGTCGCCCTGAGCGCCGTCACCACGCCCGCCAAGGGCAGCCCGACCTTCGATCTGCCCGAGGGAGAGCTGGAGCTGGGCATCGGTATCCATGGCGAGCCCGGCCGCGAGCGGCGCGCGATGATGACCTCACGCGAGATCGCCGATTTCGCGGTGCACACGGTGGTGGAGGATCTGCTGCCCTCCGGCCCGGTGATCGTCCTGGTGAACGGCATGGGCGGGACACCGCTGCTGGAGCTGTACGGATTCAACGCCGAGGTGCAGCGGGTGCTGACCGAGCAGCGTGTCCCGGTGGCCCGTACGCTCGTCGGCAACTATGTGACGTCGCTCGACATGGCGGGCTGCTCGGTGACGCTCTGCCAGGTGGACGAGGAGCTGCTGCGCCTGTGGGACGCGCCGGTGCAAACGGCCGCGCTCCGCTGGGGCCGCTGAATACGGCAAAGAAGAGGCAAGGCAGGCCGGGACGGCAGGGCAGGCACAGAGACTTGGGACGGCAGGGCACGACCCACGGGCGAGGGAGTTCACGTGACCGATCAGAAACCCGACCGGACGCTCGACACCGACTTCTTCCGCCGCTGGCTGACGGCCGCCACCGCCATGGTGGAGCGTGAGGCCGGCCGGCTCACCGAGCTGGACTCCGCGATCGGCGACGCCGACCACGGCAGCAATCTCCAGCGCGGTTTCCGGTCCGTCATGACGGAGCTGGGCAGGGAGTCACCGGACGGCCCCGGAGCCGTCCTGGTCATGGCGGGACGGCAGCTCATCTCGACGGTGGGCGGCGCGTCCGGGCCGCTCTACGGGACGCTGCTGCGGCGTACGGGCAAGGCGCTCGGTGACGCTCCCGAGGTCACGGCCGAGCAGTTCACGGAGGCGTTCCGCGCCGGTGTGGCGGCCGTGGCCCAGCTCGGCGGAGCGAAGGCCGGGGACAAGACCATGCTCGACGCGCTGGAACCGGCGGCCGAGGCGCTCGGTACGTCGTTCGGGGCGGCGGCGGAGGCGGCGGAGAAGGGCGCCCTGGCCACCGTACCCCTCCAGGCGCGCAAGGGCAGGGCGAGCTACCTGGGCGAGCGGAGCATCGGGCACCAGGATCCGGGCGCGACCTCCTCCGCCCTGCTGGTCGCCGCGCTCGCCGACACGGCGGAGGCGACACCGTGAGCATCGAGAAGCCGGTCGGCATCGTGCTCGTGTCACACAGCGGACCGGTGGCGGAGGCCGTCGCCGCGATGGCCCGGGGGCTGGCGGGAGGCGGGGCGACGGCGCCGGTGGCGGCGGCAGGAGGCACACCGGACGGCGGACTCGGCACCAGCTCCGAGCTGATCTCGGCCGCCGCCGCGCGGGTGGACCGGGGCGCGGGCGTAGCGATTCTGGTGGATCTCGGCAGTGCCGTGTTGACGGTGAAGACACTGCTCGCCGAGGGCGACGAACTCCCGGACGGGGCACGGCTGGTGGACGCCCCGTTCGTCGAGGGAGCGGTCGCCGCGCTCGTCACCGCCTCGGCGGGCGGGGATCTGAACGCGGTCGCGGCGGCGGCGACGGAGGCGTACCAATACCACAAGGAGTGAGCGGGAAATACCGGCCGAGCACGGCTCGGCACACAGGGAACGCGGTGAGAACGGCGCGCAGTCGTCGTGATCCGCGTATCGCCACCCGGGAATACTGAATCCTCACGGAACGGCCACGGCGGCAGGTCCGTTGTCGTTACAGGACCCCCGGAGGGACAGGCATGGCGAACGCGGCAGAGGTGGACACCGCTGGGGCGGAGGGGGACGGTCCGTACCGCTCCCCCGGCCGCCGGACCCGCCATGCCGTGATCATCGGCGGCAGCGTCGCGGCTCTGCTGACGGCCCATGTGCTGAGCGCCCATGCCGACCGGGTGACCGTCGTCGAGCGTGACCGCCTTCCCGGGGGACCCGAGCCGCGGGCGGGTGTCCCGCAGAGCCGCCACACCCATGTACTGCTGGAGGGCGGGCAGCGGGCGCTGGACGAGCTGCTCCCCGGCATCGTCGCCGAACTGCGCGAGCACGGCGCGCCCCGGGTGGGCATGCCCAGCGACATCGTGCAGTGGCAGAACCACCGCTACTACCGGCGCACCGCGGCCACCGCCCATCTCCTCACCGGTACCAGGCCGTTGCTGGAGTGGCTGGTACGGCGCCGGGTGCTGGCCGAGCCGCGGATCACGGTGCTGGAGGGCTCGGAGGTGGTGGGACTGCTGGGCGACTCCCGCCGTGTCCGCGGGGTACAGGTGCGGGAGCGCGGTCCTCGGACCCGTCAGGACGTACGGCGGCTCACCGCCGATCTGGTCGTGGACGCCTCGGGGCGCGGCTCCCGCGCTCCCGACTGGCTGGCCGCGATCGGCGCGGAACCGCCGCACGAGGAGACGCTCGACACCGGGCTCGCCTACGCGACCAGGCTCTACCGCCGGCCCGATCCTCACCACGACGAGACCGGCGGCGGGAGCGACAGGACCGGCGGGAATGCCTCCGGGAGCGCCGTCGGGACGACGGACTCCGTCGGTTACTACTTCGTCCCCGGGCGCGGCCAGGCCCGTGGCGGTGTCGCCCTGCCCATCGAGGGCGGCCTCCATCTGGTCACGCTCTCCGGTCTGCGCGGGAGCGAACCGTCCTCCGACGAGGAGGAGTTCACCGACTTCGCGGCCCGACTCGCCCATCCGGTACTGCGCGACTGGCTCTTGAGGGCCCGGCCGGAGTCCGGGGTGCACGCCTTCCGCTCGACGGCGAACGTGCGGCGCCGGTACGACCGCCCCGGCCGCCGCCCGGCCGGTTTCCTCGCCGTGGGTGACGCGCTGTGCGCCTTCAACCCGGTGTACGGGCAGGGCATGGCGGTCGCCGCGCTCGGCGCGATCGCGCTGCGCGACACGCTGGCCGATCCCGTCCGTACCCCCACGACACGCCGGGTGCAGCTCGCGCTGCTCAAGGCCTCGCGGCAGGCGTGGGACATCGCGTCGGGGGCGGACAGGGTGTTGCCGGGCGCGCGCGGTGACGCGGCCCGGGCACAGCTGGCGGACCGGCCCGCCGCCTGGTATCTCGCCCGGGTGGTGCAGCGCGCGCCCGGCGATCCGGTCGTCGGAGAGGCCTTCCGCGCCGCCACCTCCCTGATGGCACCGGTCTCGGTGCTGTTCGCGCCGCGTGTCGTACGCGCGGCGTTGTTCGGCCGCGTGCGGCCGGCCCCCACCGAGCCGCCGTTGTGGAAGGAGCGCGGGACCGGCTGACCGCGTGTGACCCCGGTGCCGCACGTTCCGCGGGCAGGCGGCGGTCCGTCCACGCGGGCGGTGGGCCGTCCGGCCGGGGCGGCCCCTCACGTTGCCGATCGCCCGCCGCGGGCCCAGGCTCACGGTGAGGGGCCTCGCCAGGGAGCCTCGAAGGGAGAGGACATGAACGCGGACAGGGAGGCCGGCGGCGGGCTGCGCTGTCTGGTGACGGGGGCGACGGGGTACATCGGCGGCCGGCTGGTGCCCGAACTGCTCGACGCGGGCCATACGGTGCGCTGCCTGGCCCGCACACCGGACAAGCTGCGCGATCATCCCTGGGCGGTGCGTACCGGGATCGTGCGCGGCGATGTCACCGACGCCGCGTCGGTCGGGGCGGCCATGGACGGCATCGATGTGGCGTACTACCTGGTGCACGCGCTCGGCACCGGACCGGACTTCGCCGCCACGGACCGCCGGGCCGCCCGGATCTTCGCCGAACGGGCGAAGGCCTCGGGTGTCCGGCGCATCGTCTATCTGGGCGCTCTCACCCCGGCCCGGGTCCCGGAGCGCGAACTGTCGGCGCATCTGCGCTCGCGCGCCGAGGTCGCTCGTATCCTCCTCGGCTCGGGGGTGCCGACCGTGGCACTGCGGGCCGCGGTGATCATCGGTTCCGGATCCGCCTCCTTCGAGATGCTGCGCTATCTCACGGAGCGGCTGCCGGTGATGGTGACACCGAGCTGGGTGCGTACGTCGATCCAGCCGATCGCCGTACGCGACGTCCTGCGGTATCTGGTCGGCTGCGCGCGGCTGCGCGCCGAGATCTGCCGGTCCTTCGACATCGGCGGCCCCGAGGTCCTGACCTACCGGGACATGATGCAGCGGTACGCGGCGGTGGCCGGGCTGCCCCGGCGGCTCATCGTCCCGGTACCCGTCCTGACACCGCGGCTGTCGAGTCACTGGATCGGTCTGGTCACCCCGGTGCCCCGTTCGATCGCCCGGCCGCTGGCGGAGTCCCTGCGGCACGAGGTCATCTGCCACGAACGGAACATCGCCCGCTACGTTCCCGACCCGCCGGGCGGCCCGATCACCTTCGACCGCGCGGTGGCGCTGGCGCTGCGACGCGTCCAGGACGCCCAGGTGGCCACACGCTGGTCGTCGGCCTCGGTGCCCGGCGCTCCCAGCGATCCGCTGCCGACCGATCCCGACTGGGCGGGCGGCAGCCTCTACACCGACCGTCGTGAGCTGACCGTGAACGCCTCACGCGAGTCGCTCTGGCGAGTGATCGAGGGGATCGGCGGTGACAACGGCTGGTACTCACTGCCCCTGGCCTGGGCGGTACGGGGCTGGCTCGACCGGTTCGTCGGCGGGGTCGGGCTGCGGCGCGGCCGACGGGACGCGCAGCGGCTGCGGGTCGGCGACTCACTGGACTTCTGGCGGGTGGAGGAGATCGAACCGGGCAGACTGCTGCGGCTGCGCGCGGAGATGCGGCTGCCGGGACTCGCCTGGCTGGAGCTGCGGGCGGACCGGAACGACACGGGCCTCACGGTCTTCCGCCAGCGGGCGCTGTTCCATCCCCGGGGGCTGCTCGGGCAGGCGTACTGGTGGAGTGTCTCGCCGTTCCACGCCCTGGTGTTCAGCGGCATGGCCCGCAATATCGCCCACGCGGCCGAGTCCGCCGAGTCCACGGCGGGCGCCACGGCGAACGGCATCGCCACCGGGGGAAACCGCCCGGGCCTGACATCGGATGACCAGATGTCACGGTAGATGTCACAGGGGGGTGGCGGTCTTCAGCAGGAGGAAGAGAGTGACCGTCGCGTTCGCGGAGGAGAGGGCGGAGCCGAGCGTTCCGGCCGCGGCCGTCCATACGGCCAGACCCACGGCGGTCGACATCGACGGCCAGTTCACCGCCGAGGGCGCGGGCTCCAGCAGGGCCGCCACCCGGCGCGGCACCGGGCCCGGCGCGGCGAAACCGGCCAGCGTCGGTGTGGGTGTGCCCCGGGAGACCAGCGCGGCCTTGCCGATGGCCCGTGCCACGACCGTACGCTCGCCGGTCACCCGGGCCGCTTCCTCGTCCGCCCATCGCTCGGTCGTGTAGGCGACCGCCGCGCGCAGCGGGCGCAGCAGCGGATTGGCGCGCGCGGCCAGCCGTACGGCCAGCAGATACCGGTGGTGGCCTCCGTGGAGATGAGCCCGCTCATGGGCGACCAGCGCGGCACTCTCCCGGTCGTCCAGGCAGTCGAGCATGGCCGTGGACACGACGACCCGCCCCCGGCGGTGCCCATGTCGTCCCCGTCCCCGTGCCCGTCCTCGCCGACGACCGGCGCCCGCGCCCCCGTCCGCACCTCCGTGCCCGTCCGGCAGCGGAGCCGTGGTGGAACCGGGCAGTGCGTAGGCGTACGGCGCCTCGTCGGTCAGCACGGCGAGTTCGCCCTCGGGCAGCCCGGTCAGGGCGCGGTGCGCGTGGCGTCGCACCCGGCGGTGGCGCCCGGCCGCCGCCGCGCAGCCGACGGCGACCGCGGCGAGGGCGGCGATGGCCGCCTTGCCCGCGATCTCGTCGTACGGGACGGCCTCGCGGACCTCGGGATCGGACCAGGCGTCCGGCAGTGGATTGCCGGGCAGCTGCGCCGTACCGACCACCACCAGCAGCACCAGACAGAGCGTGCTGCACAGGGCGAGCACCACGGCCAGCCCGGACAGCAGCCGGGTCGCGACACGCGGATGGAGATGGAGTTCGGCCAGGCGCGCGATGGGCAGCGCGGTCAGCGGCAGGACGAGCGGCAGAAAGACGAACACCCCCACCCCGTCAGCCCTCCGCCCCGTCCTCGGGGTCCTCGGGCAGGCCGAGCAGATCGCGCAGCAGCCGTTCGTCGTCGGCGGAGAGCGCGGTGACGAACCGGGCCAGGACCGCCTCGCGGTCCGCCTCCGCGTCGAGCACCTTGCGCATCCGCAGGGCGGCGAGCCCCGCCTCGTCCGAGGCGGCACGCCATTCGAAGGAGCGCCCGGCCCGCTCCCGGGTGACCGCCCGTTTGGCCTGGAGCCGGGTCAGGATGGTCATCACCGTCGTGTACGCGAGATCCCCGCCGAGCCGTTCCTGCACCCAGGCGGCGGTGACGGGCCCCGGCGCCTGCCGCAGCGCGGCGAGTACCAGGGACTCCAGCTCGCCCTGGCCGCGCCGGCGTGGGCGCTCGTCCGGACCGTCCCGGCCGTCCGGACCGCCGTGCACCCTCACGATGTCTCCCTCCAGCCACGCGACCGCGCCACGTGGCAGCCGTTCATGCTACTGATCCGTGCGCCCGCGCGCTCCCACGGACGCCCCTCCCATGTCCTTCTACACTGCTGTAGATTCTATGACGGCCGCAGCCCGCCTCGACCGGACGTGAGGACGGGCACGGCCGCGACAGGGGCACAGGACGCGGGGCGCGCGTTCTGTGCCCCGCCTTGACGTGCCTCGGCGCCCGGACAGGACCTCAGGACCGCGCGGCACCGGCCGGGCGGGGCCAGGGGCCGGGGCCGGTCAGCCGTGGCTGGGCGCCGCGTCCGTCGCTTCCGGCGCGGGCCCTGCGGGTGCGGCAGGCGCGGCAGGCTCGGCGGACGCCGCTGGCGCGGCACGCCTCACCTTGCGGCTGATACGCCGTGCCAGCGGCTCCGTCCAGCGCGCGGCCGGCGGGCCGAGGATCACCAGAATCAGGACGTACGCGGTGGCCAGCGGCCCGATCCGGGGCTCGACCCCGACCGCGAGTCCGGCGATGACGATGGAGAACTCGCCGCGCGCCACGAGTGTGCCGCCGGTCCGCCAGCGGCCCGCCGTCCTGACTCCGGCGCGCCTCGCCGCGTACCAGCCGGTGCCGATCTTCGTCAGGGTGGTGACCGTCGCCAGGATCAGGGCCGGGACCAGCACCGGCGGGATGGCGGCCGGATCGGTGTTCAGCCCGAAGAAGACGAAGAAGACCGCGGCGAACAGGTCGCGCAGCGGCGCGAGCAGATTGTGGGCGCCCTCGGCGACCTCGCCGGAGAGTGCGATACCGACGAGGAACGCGCCGACGGCGGCCGAGACCTGGAGTTCCTGAGCCACTCCGGCGACCAGGACCGTCAGCCCGAGAACGACCAGCAGCAGCATCTCGGGGTTGTCGCTGGAGACGGCACGGCTGATCAGCCGGCCGTGGCGCAGCGCCATATAGAGGACCGCGCCGACCGTGCCGAGTGAGATCAGCAGCGTGAGGCTGCCACTGGCGAGGCCGAGTCCGGCGAGCAGGGCCGTGAGCAGCGGCAGATAGACCGCCATGGCGAGGTCTTCTATCACCAGGACGCCGAGGATCACGGGAGTCTCGCGGTTGCCGAGCCTGCCGAGATCACCGAGCACCTTGGCGATGACTCCGGAGGAGGAGATCCATGTCACACCGGCCAGGGCGACCGCGGCGACCGGGCCCCAGCCCAGGATCAGCGCGGCGAGCGCGCCGGGCACGGCGTTCAGTACGAGATCGACGATCCCCGAGGGGTATTGGGTCTTCAGATTGCTGACGAGTTCGGAGGCGCTGTACTCGAGGCCGAGCAGGAGCAGCAGCAGGATGACGCCGATCTCCGCGCCGGTGGCGATGAACTCCTCACTGGCGTTGAGCGGCAGCAGACCGCCGTGGCCGAAGGCGAGTCCGGCGAGCAGGTAGAGCGGGATCGCGGAGAAGCCCACCCGGCCGGCCAGCCGGCCGAGT
>NZ_MAUD01000308.1 GCF_001700515.1 Streptomyces lushanensis | reverse complement strand
GGAACCGCCCCCGTACCGGCGCCCCCTCGCCGGTACGGGGGCGGTTCCATGACGAGGCGGGTGAGGGGGACACGGCACCCCTCACCCTCCCCGCGTCTCGCGCCACACCCGCGGCTCACACCTTGCGACGCCGCGCCATCATGAAGGAGAAGATCCCGAACAGCGCCAGACCGACGGCGACCGTGCCCAGCAGCCACGGGCCCGCCGGGGTCCCGGCGAAGGAACGCAGCGTGTCGTCCACGCCCTTGGCCTCGTCCGGCTCGTACGCGACCGCCGCCCGCACCACGAACACCCCCACCGCGGCGAAGAGCACACCCCGGGCGACACCGCCGGCCACCCCGGTGACATCGACGAAGCGCTTCTCCCGGCGCGACATCCGGCTCAGCTTGAGATGGTCGCGGTACTTCCGCAGAGCCGCGCGGGTGCCGATCCACGCCCCCGCGACCGCGATCCCGGCCCCGGCGATCCCCACGATCCACCGGCCGCCCGGCAGCTCCAGGGCCCTGGCCGTGATGTCCCGGGACTGCCGGTCGCTGGAGCCGCTGCCGCTGCCGGTGTCCCCGGCGGCGAAGGCCAGCACCGAATAGGCCACGAACCCGTAGAAGACGGCCCGCCCCGCCGACAGCAGCCGCTTGTGCGTCTTGTGCCCGTCAGGGCCGGCCGCGCCGAAGAGCGCCTCGGAGAGCCGCCACAGCGCCATGCCGGTCAGTCCGAGTCCCAGGGCCCAGAGCAGGACGGAGCCCATCGGCTGCTGCGCCACCTCCGCCAGCGCGCCTCCCCGGTCCGCCTGTTCGCCCTCGTCGGCACCGAGCGCGATCCGAAGAGCGAGTACGCCGATGAGCAGATACAGCACCCCGCGCGCCGCGAAACCCCAGCGGGCCGCCATGTCCATGGCCGAACTGTTCGCCGCCCGCCGTGCCTTGCCCCGCCCGCCGACCGACACTGTCCGTGCGTTCATGTTTGACCTCCGATGGTCGGGTGCCCCCGCGGCCGGGCCGGAAACGGCGGCGCCGGGACAGCCGCTCCGGCTTCCAGGCGCGCCGCGCCTGGAAGAGTGGACTCCATGACGGACCCGACGGACACCGTGGCTGCCGCCCCGCCTCTGCGCATCGCCCACACCTTCGAACTGCGTCCGGCCGAACGCGCCGGCGCACGCGCCCTGATGGACGCGGCCTTCGACGGCGACTTCTCCGACGAGGACTGGGACCACGGGCTCGGCGGTGTGCACGCCTTCGTACGGGCGGCGGACGGCACGTTCCTGGCGCACGGCAGTGTGATCCAGCGCCGGGTGCTGCACCGGGGCCGCTCGTACCGCGTCGGGTACGTGGAGGCGGTGGCGGTACGGCCCGGCCTGCGGCGGCAAGGGCTGGGCGGCAGGGTGATGGCGGCGCTGGAGCGGGTCATCGACGGCGCGTACGACCTCGGTGCCCTCTCCGCCTCCGACGACGGCGCGCCGCTCTACCGGGCGCGCGGCTGGCGGCTGTGGGAGGGCACGATCGGGACGCTGGGGCCCGGGGGAGTGGTCCGGCTGCCGGACGAGGAGGACTCCACGTATCTGCGTCCCGTTGCCGGGCGGCCTCTGCCGGGTGGCGGGGGCCCCTCGGGCGTGCTGGTGTTCGACTGGCGCGAGGGCGATGTGCTCTGAGATCGGCCGATCGGACAACCGCAGGTCGGAGGCGGTGCCGTCTCAGATGGTAGGAAGTCCGAGTAAATATGGAGACAGAGCGGCGCGCCTCGCTTAGCGTGGAAGGGCCGAACGTCTCGCTCCATCCAGCGAATGGCGGTCGCGGGCCGACGCCCCCATCAGGCAACCCCTGTGGCGCACGCCCCCCGCCCCTTCCGGCGCCTCGTAGATGCATCATGCGACCCCACCGCGTGGCACAGCTATCTCAAGGAGTCGATCATCATGGCCGAGACGACAGTCCGCCGCGTCCGTCACGCTCGCCGTACGAGCGAGTCCGACCGCAAGAACGCCGCGGCGGCCCTCCAGCGCGCCCTGGACCGCCGGGACAACGGCGGCTCGACGGGCCACTGACCCGCTCGACGGGCCACCGGCCGGTCCGCCGCCGCGCGGTCGCGTACCGGGTGCGCCCGCCGCGCGGCGGGTGTGCCCGACGTGTGCCGGGTGTGCCCGTCGGTGGCGCCGCGGTTGACGCCGTGGCGTTCCCGTGGCGCCACCGACCCGGTCAGCGGACGACGTCGAGGACGTTCATCTGGAGGCCGTTGGCGTACACGGCGTGTTCGACCAGCTTCAGCTTCTGGGTGTCCTTGTCGGTGGCGGGGAACAGACGCTTGCCCGCGCCGAGCAGCAGCGGGAAGACGAGCAGGTGGTAGCGGTCGATCAGTCCGGCGTCGGCGAGACCGTGGTTCAGGGCGACGCTGCCGTGGACGATGATCGGGCCGCCCTCGGTCTCCTTCAGTGCGGCGACCTCGTCGAGGGAGCGCAGGATGGTGCTCTCGCCCCAGTTCGACACGAGCCTGTCCTCGGTGAGGGTGGTCGAGACGACGTACTTCGGCATGGCTTTGTAGTCGGCGAACTCGTCCATGTCCGGCCACACCGGGCTGAACGCCTCGTAGCTGACCCGGCCCATCAGGATCGCGGTGGACTCCTGCTGCTCCCGCCCCTTGATGTCGAACGCCTCGGGATCGAACTCGACGTCCTTGAAGGTCCATCCGGAATTGCGGTAGCCGGGTTCGCCGCCCGGGCCCTCCACGACGCCGTCGAGCGAGATGAAGGCAGTGCTGACCAGGGTACGCATGGCGGTTTCCTCGGATTTCTGATGTGCGGTGTGCGGTCACGGCGACGTCCGGCGCCGTTCCAGAATCCATCCGACAAATAAAGTTGTCAAGACGAGGAAAGCTGTCGGGAAGCCGGAACCGGGCGCCGCCGTCCCGTCCGTCACTCCCGCGTGACCGTGAAGTGGTCCACCCGCGCCCCGCTCTCCGCGAGCGCGGTGACCTTCAGCTCCGGGCGGTGCCCCGTCGTCACCTCGACGGCGAGGAAGGAGAATCCGGTGTAGCGCACCCGTGACCACTCCACGGTCTCGGCGGCCTTCGCGCCGCCGGCCTCCCAGCGGTAGGACGGCACGCTCTCCACCTCGGCGGGGCGGCCCTCGTAGCTGTCCGGCACCGGAAAGCCGTACAGCGTCTTGCCCGCTCCGCCCGCCGTGACGTACACGATGCCGTCCCGTGTGGAGCTGACGGATCCGCCGATCTCCACCCGGCGGCCGACCGCGCCGCCGCGCAGCGCGTCGGTGCGTTCGTAGACGTGGTTGTGGCCGTTGACGACCAGATCGACGCGGTGCCTGTCGAAGAGCGGCACCCACGCCTCGCGTACCCCGCCGTCGGAGGCGTGCGCGCTGGTCGTCGAGAACGCGCAGTGGTGGAAGAAGACCACGACGAAGTCGATGTCCCGGTCCGCGCGCAGTTCGCCGAGGCGCCGGTCCAGCCAGCGCGTCTGGGCGCCGTCCGTGAAGCCGGTGTTGGCGCGGATCTCGTGCGAGACGTCGTTGGCGTCCAGGGCCACCACGCCCACGTTGCCGTAAGTGAAGGAGTACGCGCCCGGCGACTTCACGGGATCGGGGCCGCTGTCCGGCAGGGTCCAGCGCGCGTTCTGGCCGCCGTAGCCGTCGGGCGAGTACCACGCCTCCATGTCGTGGTTGCCCATGGTCACCATCCAGGGCACGCGCGAGGCCACGGTCTCGGTCTGGGCGAGGAACTGGTCCCAGACCCGGGCGTCGTACGTGTCGGACGAGGAGCCCCGGCCGCCGGCGTCCGCGTAGCAGATGTCGCCCGCGTGCAGATGGAAGGCCGGGTTCTGGCCCAGGATCACCTGGTCGTTGGCGAGCGCGTCGTACGAGACACCCTGGTCGCCGAAGGCGGTGAAGACGAAGGACTCGCCACGGGCGGCGGCGGGCGCGGTACGGAAGGTGCCGATGGTGGCGAAGTGACGCGGATCGGCCGGGTCGAAGCCCTCGTGCCCCACGCCGTAGTAGTACGTGGTGCCAGGGCGCAGCCGCTCCAGCGCCACATGCAGGTAGTACTGGTCCACCGCGGGCAGCGCGGCCGACAGGGGCGGGGTGTGCAGCGCCCGAACCTCCGCCTCGATGCGCCGGCTCAGCTCCCAGGGCTTCCGCCCCACCCGCAGGAACGGCCTCCCGACCGGGAACGGCACCTGCCAGGAGACCGTCATCCGGGTCTTCGGGTCCGAGCCGAAGGCGAGATGCCGGCCGAAGGGCGCCACCAGCGATCCGTCCACCCGGGCGGCGGCCGGCGAGGTCAGAAGGGCCGGGCCGGTGAGCGCGCCGTCCGCCAAGGCCCCGGCTGGCCCCGCGCTGGAGCCGAGCAGCCCGGCGCCGGCCACCGTGCCCGCGAGCAGGGTGCCGCCTCTGAGCAGCCCGCGCCGGCCGATCCGGCCACGCAGATACTCATGCTGTTCCGGCATGGTCATACGGGAGGCGAGACGGTCGGGAATCCCGACACGAGGGGTATCCATGGACAGACCGTGACACCGGTGGGTGGCGTTCGTGTGGATCCTGGGCATCGAGTCGGTGACGGACCGGGGCGGAGCGGGCCGGCGCGGGGCGGGCGGAGCGCGTCGGGCGCCGCGGCGGGCGGTCGGCCCAGCGGCGGCGGACGCGGCCTCCGCCCGGTGCCGGACACGGCCCGCGCGCGGCGACGAGACGCGATCTGTCCACGGAATGGACGTGCCATGTCATGGGCTGGGACGCGGAGTAGGGTGCCGCCATGTCTCGCAGCATCGATCTCGCAGTGATCCCCGGTGACGGCATCGGCCAGGAAGTCGTGGCCCAGGGCCTGAAGGTCCTGAGGGCCGTCCTTCCTCAGGGTGTGAAGCTGGAGACCAAGGAGTACGACCTCGGCGCCGCCCGCTGGCACCGTACCGGGGAGACCCTCCCGGACGCGGAGCTGGAGTCCCTCAAGGGCCATGACGCGATCCTGCTCGGCGCGATCGGCGATCCGTCCGTGCCCTCCGGTGTGCTGGAGCGCGGGCTGCTGCTCAGGCTGCGGTTCGCCTTCGACCACTACGTGAACCTGCGCCCGTCGAAGCTCTTCCCGCACACCGCCACACCGCTGGCGGGCCGGCCGGACATCGACTTCGTCGTCGTCCGCGAGGGCACGGAGGGCCCGTACACGGGCAACGGAGGTTCGCTGCGCACCGGTACGCCCGCCGAGGTGGCCACGGAAGTGAGCCTCAATACGGCGTACGGCGTGGAGCGGGTCGTCCGTGACGCGTACCGGCGGGCCGCCGCCCGTCCGCGCAAGAAGCTGACCCTGGTCCACAAGAACAACGTCCTCGTCTACGCCGGTCATCTGTGGAAGAACATCTTCGACCGCGTCGGCCGCGAGTATCCCGAGGTCACCACCGACTATCTGCATGTCGACGCCGCGACGATCTTCTTCGTCACCCAGCCGGAGCGCTTCGACGTGATCGTCACCGACAACCTCTTCGGTGACATCCTCACCGACCTGGCCGCCGCCGTGACCGGCGGCATCGGCCTGGCCGCGTCCGCGAACATCAATCCGGACCGTGCGTTCCCGTCCATGTTCGAGCCGGTCCACGGCTCGGCGCCGGACATCGCGGGCCAGGGCAAGGCCGACCCCACGGCCACGGTCCTCTCCGTCGCGCTGCTGCTGCGTCATCTCGGCCTCGACGCCGAAGCCGTACGGGTCGAGGAGGCCGTCGCGGCCGATCTCGCCGAGCGCGGCACGACGGCTCCCGCGCGTACGACCGACGAGATCGGTGACGCGCTCGCCGTACGAGTAGCGAGCTGACCCGTCGACTTCTCACAGCCGCCGGGTCTTCGGAACCCGGCGGCTGTGCTGTGCGCGGCCACCGGGTTCGACCCCCCTCAGCCCAAGGGC
>NZ_MAUD01000307.1 GCF_001700515.1 Streptomyces lushanensis | reverse complement strand
CAGCCGTCCGCCGGGAAGCGGACGCCGATACGGTCGCGCACCGCGTCGAGCGTCCGCATCACCGCGAGCGTGCCGTCCAGGGGTACCAGCGGGGACTCCGTCTCGCCCGCGCGGAGACAGCGCATCACCTCGGCCGCCTCGTACTGGAGGCCGTACAGCCCGCCGTCCGCCGTGAACTCCTCGGGCCCGGTGCCGGGCCCGGCGTCGTTCCTGTGCAGGACGAAGCGCTCCGCGGAGAAGAAGCCGGACGGCAGCTCGATACGCCCCCTCGTGCCGGTCACCGTCGCCGTCACCGGCGTGCCTCCGGTCAGCGAGCAGGACAGCAGCGCCGTCGCCCCCGACTCCCAGCCCAGCAGCATCCCGGTGTTGAGGTCGACGCCCTCGGGCGAGAGCAGCGCGTCGGCCTGGACGCGGTCGGGCTCGCCGAGCAGGAGCTGGGCGAACGAGATCGGATAGACGCCGAGGTCGAGCAGGGCGCCGCCGCCGAGGGCGGGATCGCGCAGCCGGTGGCCGGGATCGGCCGGGCCCGGGAAGCCGAAGTCGGCCTGGACGGTCTGGATCTCACCGATCGCCCCGTCCCGTACCAGCTCGACCAGGCGTCGGATCACGGGGTTGCAGTACGTCCACATCGCCTCCATGAGGAAGAGGCCGCGCTCCCGGGCCAGGGAGACCAGTTCGCCGGCCTCCCGGACATTGAGCGTGAACGGCTTCTCGCACAGCACCGGCTTTCCGGCCGCCAGCGCGAGCCCGGCCGCGGCCCGGTGCGCGGAGTGCGGAGTCGCCACATAGACGACGTCCACGTCCGGGTCGGCGACGAGCGCGGCCCACTCGCCGTACGCGCGCGGGACACCGAACCGGGCCGCGAACTCCTTCGCCCGCGCTTCACCGCGCGAGGCCACCGCGACGACCTCGGCGTCCGGCAGTTCCCGTACCTCCGCGGTGAACCGCGCGGCGATCCCGCCCGTCGCCAGCACACCCCAGCGCACGGTGTCCCGCCGCGGCTCCTGTGCCGCCGGTGCTGTCCGCGGCGTCTGTGACGTCTGTCCCGTTGTCATACCTGCCCCAAAAAAGGTCTCGACCGCTCCGCTTGAGCTGAGAGCATAGGTAAGGATTCAACGACATGGAGAGACGATGCCGGACGGCGGTCAGACCACCGAAGGACGTAAAGGCCACATACCGCCCGAGCAGCGTCGCTCGGCACCGATCCCGGAACAGCGGGCCGTTCCCTCGCAGGAACAGGTGATCGTTCCCACGCCCGCACAGGAACAGGTGACCGTTCCCGCACCGGCCCACACACTCGCCCACACGCCCGGCCACACATCCGTACCCGCCGCGCGCCGCGCCGGGCTGCTCGTCACCCTGGTCCTCGGCGGGCTCACCGCGTTGCCCCCGCTCTCCATGGACATGTACCTTCCGGCCCTGCCGGAGGTCACCCGCTCGCTCGGCTCGCCCGCCGCCACCGTCCAGATCACCCTCACCGCCTGTCTGGCGGGCATGGCCCTCGGCCAGATCGTCGTCGGACCCATGAGCGACAAATGGGGACGGCGCAGGCCGCTGCTGCTCGGCATGGTCGTCTATGTCCTCGCCACCGCGATCTGCGCCCTCGCGCCGACCACCGAACTCCTCATCGCCTTCCGTCTGCTGCAAGGACTCGCGGGCGCGGCGGGCATCGTGATCGCCCGCGCGGTGGTGCGTGATCTCTACGACGGCGAGGAGATGGCCCGCTTCTTCTCCACCCTGATGCTGATCTCCGGGGTCGCGCCGGTGGTCGCGCCCGTGATCGGCGGGCAGGTGCTGCGCCTGACGGACTGGCGCGGCATCTTCGTCGTCCTCACGGTGGTCGGCACCGTCCTCACCCTCGTCGTGTGGAAGTGGCTGCACGAGACGCTGCCACCGGAGCGGCGGCACAGCGGCGGTGTCGGCGCGGCGCTGCGTACGATGCGCGGGCTGCTCGCCGACCGGGTCTTCACCGGCTACATGCTCGCGGGCGGTCTCGCCTTCGCCGCGCTGTTCGCGTATGTCGCGGCCTCGCCGTTCGTGGTGCAGGAGATCTACGGTGCCTCGCCGCAGACGTTCAGTCTGCTCTTCGGCGTCAACTCCATCGGTCTGATCACCGTCGGCCAGATCAACGGCAAGGTGCTGGTCGGGCGCGTCAGCATGGACCGGGTGCTGGGCTTCGGGCTGGTGGTCATCACCTTCGCCGCCGGGGCGCTGCTGCTGATGACGTCCGGCGCGTTCGGGGACGTGGGGCTTTTCCCGGTCGCGGCGGGCCTGTTCGTGCTGATGTCCGCGATGGGTCTGGCGATGCCCAACACCAACGCCTCGGCGCTGATGCGCACTCCGCACGCGGCCGGTTCCGCCTCGGCCCTGATCGGTACGTCGTCGTTCCTGATCGGTGCCGTCGCCTCGCCGCTCGTCGGGATCGCGGGCGAGGAGACCGCGGTGCCGATGGCCCTCGTCCAACTCGTGTGCGCGGTCGGCGCGCTGGGCTGCTTCGCGGGTCTCGTACGGCCCTGGAGGTACCAGTCGCCGATCGAGCGTCCCGCCGAGGCCTGAGAGAGCACCGCCGCGAGAGCAGGGGCCGCGAGGGCACGGCCGTGGGAGCACGGCCGTGAGGGCGCCGACGTGTCACTCGTCGCGGTGCGGATAGCCGATCAGATGCGGTGTGTCCTTGCCGTCGGTCCAGCGGAAGAGACCGGCCCCGGCCGTCTCTCCGCCGGGCAGCCGCACATTGGGGGCCAGATCCTCCGGTGCCGCGGTGGTGAGGTCCACGACGACGGGCGTGCCGCCGCCCGCGAGGGCGTCCGTCGTGTCGCGGGCGCTCGACGCGCCGTACGCCGTGCCGTCGTCGCTCACGGTGGTCAGGGTCAACGGCTGCGTACCGTCCGGCTCCTCGAAGCAGTACGCGGTCTTCTCCTCCAGGTCGAAGGCGAGCCGCCCGGCGATCAGGAAGCGGCCGTCCGGTGAGGAGATGAGCTGCGGGTCCTCGACCGGCGCGATGGCCGGTCTGCGGCACCGCACCTGGGCCACGGCCTTACCGGTCGCCGCGTCGTGCACCGCCCAGACGTCGTGCGTGCCGGCGTCCTTGGCGCCCTTCTTCTTGCGCCACTTGGCGAGGATGTGGTCGCGCGCCACGGAGGCCGGCACGCCGGAGGCGGGATCGGTGCCCTTCGGCGCGACCTTGCGGCTGAACCAGCCCCCGCGTACCCAGAACTCCTTGGCGCCGCTGACCAGCAGACCCCGGTCGGTGACGGCCCGGACCTCTGTCAGCTTGCGGCAGTTGGGGCAGCCCTTGGGGTAGCCGAGCGATCCCGGCGGGACCTGGACGACGTCCCCGTTCGCCGGATCGACGACCGCGCTGACCGCCTTGCCGTCACTGATCAGAATGCCCGGTCCCGCGGCGCTCACGGTCGGCGCGTCCGCCCACGGGACCTCGACGCGCTTACGGGAGCCGTCGGCCGCGTTGTACACGTCGAGGGAGACGATGGAGTCCGACGGACGCATCGCCTCCGGTTCGAGCTTTCCGTACGACCACGTGACGAAGTACTCCACATCGTCCTTGGCGACGGAGAGCAGCCGCGGGAAGCGGTCCGGCGCGAAGAGCGGGCGCCAGGGCGCGCCGTCCCAGCCGTGCCTCCCGGTCGCGGGGTCGAGCGTACGGATCCGGAACCGGGTGTCTCCGACCCGTTCCAGATAGGCGATCCGGCTCGTGGCCTCGGCGACCGCGTAGTCGGGCGAGGCGTCGTCGATCTCCCAGCCGCGCGTGGTGTCGTACGCCGGGGGAACGGTGAGCTGGTGCGCGGCGAAGGACGTGCTCCTCGGAGGCTTCGCGGGCCGTCCGTCGTCCTTCGGGCTCTGCTTGCCGCCGCAGGTGGCGAGCAGGAGCAGCAGCGCCAGCACGATCACCCCGGACACCAGGGCCAGACGTACGACCCTCTGTCTCATGGTCCCCCCGTGCGAGCGGCTGCCGGACAACGGGCGTCAGCGTAGCAACACACGTCGGGCGGCTCGCAGTTCACACCACCCTTGGAGCCGCGGGCGGCCATGGATACGGGCACGGGCGGCTCCGATACGGGCACGGGTCGCGCGGATACGGGCACAGTTCGGTCCCTGTACGGTCACTGGCCTGCCGCGATACGGTCGGCGGCCGGCCCGCGTACGGTCAGCGGTCGCCCCGCACACGCCCTAGAATCTCGGCGGTGAACGCCACTCTTCCCACCGCCGAGGCCCTGCGCGCCGCGCTCGCCGGTCTGCTCGACGGACTGCCGCCCCGGCAGGCCGCTCAGGCCGTCGAGCGGCTCATCGCCAACTACCGGGGCGCGACACCGACGGACGCGCCGGTGCTGCGCGACCGGTCCGATGTGGCCGCGTACGCCGCGTACCGGATGCCGGCGACCTTCGAGGCCGTACGGGCGGCGCTGGAGGCGCTCGCGGACACCGCGCCCGACTGGGCGCCGGGCAGCCATGTGGATGTGGGCGGCGGCACGGGCGCGGCGCTCTGGGCGGCGGAGGCGGTCTGGGCGGACGGCCCGGGGACGGGTGACGGCCGTGCCGCCGCCGTCCGCACCACCACCGTCCTGGACTGGGCCGAGCCCGCCCTCGCGCTCGGCCGTGAACTGGCCGCCGTCTCCGGCGCCCGCGCGGTACGCGCCGCCGACTGGCGGCGGACGAGGATCGGTACGGCGCTGAGGCTGCCGGAGAGCGAACTGGTGACGGTCTCGTACGTACTGAAGGAACTCACCGAGGGGGACCGGGCCGCGCTCGTGACCGAAGCCGCACGGGCCGCCCAGGCCGTGGTGATCGTCGAGCCCGGGACGCCCGACGGTTATCTGCGGATCATCGAGGCCCGCGACCGGCTGATCGCGGCCGGGCTGCGGATCGCCGCGCCCTGCCCGCACGGTGGCGCCTGCCCGATCGAACGAGGCGCGGACTGGTGCCACTTCGCGGCGCGTGTCAGCAGGTCCTCGCTGCACCGGCAGGTGAAGGGCGGCTCGCTGCCGTACGAGGACGAGAAGTTCAGCTATGTCGCGGCGGTGCGTTTCGAGGCGCCGCTCCCGGGCCGTGCCGAGGGGGCGGACCGCGCCCGTGTCGTCCGTAAACCGCAGATCCGTAAGGGACAGGTTCTGCTCGACCTGTGCACCGAGGACGACGGACTGCGGCGGGAAACGGTCACGAAGCGGCACGGCCCGCTCTACCGGGCGGCGCGGGACACGGACTGGGGCGACATCTGGCCGCCGCACCGGACCACAGACGCCATGGAGGCCACGGACGGCACGGAGGCCACGGGGGTCACCCACGGCACGGACGGCACGGAGGCCACGGACGGCACCGCCGAGTCCGCCGGCGGCTCAGAGGCGTAGCTCCTGCGTGCAGCACTTCACACTGCCGCCGCCCTTGAGCAGCTCCCCGAGGTCCAGCCCGATGGGCTCGAAGCCGCGCTCGCGCAGCGGCGCGAACAGCCCGGCCGCCGCCTGAGGCAGCAGCACATGCCGGCCGTCGCTCACCGCGTTCAAGCCGAACGCTCCCGCGTCCGTCCCGTCGGCGACGAGCGCGTCCGGGAAGAGCCGGGCGAGCACGGCCCTGCTGCCGGGCGAGAAGGCACCCGGGTAGTACATGATCTCGTCGGTCCTGTCGTCCAGTACGCAGAGCGCCGTGTCCAGGTGGTAGTAGCGCGGATCGACCAGATCCAGACCGATCACCGGGCGCCCGAAGAACTCCTGCGCCTCGCCGTGGGAGAGCGGACTGGACCGGAAGCCGCGCCCGGCCAGCAGCCAGGAGGCCGTGACGGCGAAATCGCCCTCGCCCTCGTTGATGTGCGCGGGCTCGCGGATGTCGATGAAGCCGTGGCCGCGGAACCACTCCAGATGCGCCTCGGCCTCGCGATGACGTTCCTGATGGGCGAAGCGCGCCCCGAGCACCCGGCCGTCGATCACCGTGGCGCCGTTCGCGGCGAAGACCATGTCGGGCAGATCGGGCAGGGGGGCCAGCAGCGCGACGGTGTGCCCGAGCGCGACATAGCGGTCCCGGAGGTCCTCCCACTGGGTGAGGGCCAGCGGCAGATCGACGGGCTTGGCCGGGTCCATCCAGGGATTGATCGAGTACGTGACCCGGAAGTAGTGCGGCGGGCACATGAGATAGCGGCGGGGTGAGGCATCACGAGGCAACGGAGGCTCCTCACGAGCGTCGGGCGACGAGCGGGATGTGCACGGGATAGGCGCGCAAGAGTCATGTTCCGCTTCGGGGGGCCTGTGTGCTGTGATCCGTTCGGGTGGTTCCGCTCCGTGAGGCGCATCGATTCTCCTCAGTGATCAGAGACGAAACGTCTCGATTCCCCCGTTGATAGATTGACGTCATGGCCGAGACCAGGGACACCAAGGGCGCGGACACCAGGAGCCCCGACTCCGCCCGGCGCAGCGAGCGGTCGCGCAGGGCGATCCATGACGCGGCGCTCGCGCTGGTGGGCGAGGTCGGCTACGCGCGTACGACCATCGAGGGCATCGCGGCCCGCGCGGGGGTCGGCAAGCAGACCATCTACCGCTGGTGGCCCTCCAAGGGCGCCGTGCTCCTGGACGCCTTCCTCGATCTCGGCGACCGGGCTGCGCGGGCGGCGGGCGGCGGGGAAGCGGCGTACGAGATCCCGGACACCGGCGATCTGGAGGCCGATCTGAAGGCGGTCCTGCGGGCCACGGTCGACGAGATGAACGATCCGGTGTTCGAGGCGCCGTCCCGGGCGCTCGCCGCCGAGGGGATCGCCGACGCGGAACTGGGCGTGGAGTTCACGCGCAAACTGCTCGAACCGTCGCTCCAGCTCTACGCGCGGCGGCTGAGCGCCGCCCAGGAGGCCGGCGACGTACGGCGGGACATCGACCTCCGGGTCGCACTGGAGCTGCTGGTGGGGCCCGTCGCCCACCGCTGGCTGCTCCGTACGCTCCCGCTGACGCACGAGTACGCGGACGCGGTGGTCGAGCACGCGCTGTACGGTCTGGCGCCACGGGGCTGAGAACCGGCGCCGAGAACCGGCCGGTCCGGTTCCGTGCCCTGGAGCGGGGGGCGCGGCGGGGGCGCGTGGAGGCATACGGGGCGGGCGGTCCGGATTCCGTCGGCTCCGCCGCGTCGGTCCGCCGTCCCATACCCGCACATACACCGCGATGAGTCCCGTGCCGCGGCCCTCCCGCGCATACCCCGGTGGGGAAGCACGTCCAACCGAGGAGCAGGATGGTGGGACCATGGAAATGTCCGCAGGGGCGAGCACGAGGTGTGAGGGGATAGATGGGCGACGATTTCGGCCGCTACCGCGGCACGGAGAGCAGGATTCCCCAGTGGCTGCGCAGGCGTCCCAGGAAGAGCGCCGGCGGCTCCGCGCTCGACGCCGGGGACGCGGCGGCCCGGGAGGCGCTGCTCCTCGCCGTGGCCCACGCCGGTATGCCCGTCTCACCGGCCGCGCATCCGGTCGGCTTCCGATGTTCCTGCGAGCGGATCGGCTGTCCGACGCCGGCCAGACACCCTCTTTCCTTCGCCTGGCACACCCAGTCCACGACCGACCGGGCCCAGATCGAGCGCTGGGCGCGCAATCAGCCCGAGGCCAACTTCATCACCGCGACCGGCACGGTCCACGATGTGCTGGACGTGCCGCTGGAAGCCGGCAGCCGCGCGCTGGAACGGCTGCTGGAGCAGTCCGTCGAGGTGGGCCCGGTGGCCGACTCCGGCGAGGACCGGATGCTCTTCTTCACCGCCACCCGGGGCACCCCGGAGGACGAGGACGAGTGGTGGCCCTGTGAACTGGACTGCCATCCCGAGACCATGGACGAGCATCCCGGGCTGCGCTGGCACTGCCGGGGCAGCTATGTCCTCGTCCCGCCGGCCCGGCTCCCGGGCGAGCTGTCCGTACGGTGGCTGCGCGGTCCCGAGCATCCGCTGCCCGATCCGCTGACCCTGTTGGAGACCCTCACCGACGCGTGTGCGCGGTACGCGGGGGAGAACGAGGAACTGGACCATCACGCGGTGGCCTGGCCCCTGGGCCGCTGACACGGCGAGACCTCCACCCCGGACCTCCGGGCTCAGGGAGCCGCACCTCCGGGCTCAGGGAGCCGCCGGCTCACGGGCCGGCCCCGGGATCAGGCTCAGGAGCAGCCCCACCAGCACCGGCGCCCGGCCCTACGATCCCTTCGCCGCCGTGATCCCCTGGAGGCGGCCCGCCACCACCACCTCCGGGGCGGCGGCATCGCTCCCCGGAACCAGCACCGTCTGGCTGGACAGCCACTCCTTGGTGATCGTGTTCCTCACCTCACCGGTCAGCAGCGCCCGCACATCGTCGTTCACCTGGAGCCGTACGCCCTTCGCGGCCGTCTGGCGCTCGAAGAACCGGGTGGCGAAGAACACCAGCGCGCCGCCGTCCTCGGTACGCAGCCCCAGCGGCGCGAAGTCCCCCTCGGACACCGGCTGGTCCACGTACTGCGTGGTGAGGCCGGGCAGCCGGGCCTTGTCCGCGCGCTCCTTGCGCCAGCCGTCGGTGTGCGGTCCCGCCGCGAAGTGCTCGGGCTTGCCGCTCGACAGGTACGAGGAGTACTCCTCGCTCAGATCGTCCGGCGCCACCGACACCGAGGCGCTGTCCGGCTTCACCTCCTCGCCCCAGCCGTCCTTGTCCGTCCTGAACTCGGGGACCTGGTCGGGCGAGAGGATCGTCAGATAGGCGGCTTCCCAGCGCTTGTCGGGACCGCCGCGCAGAAAGACCACCAGCCACCGGAAGGACGGGCCACCGGCCGCGTCGCGGTTGCTCCTGGTGTCCGCCACGAACCAGCGTGGCCAGCCGGCCTTCTTGGGGATCGTGAACTTCGCGTCGGTCAGTTCCAGCGGCTGATGGCCGGCGTTGCCGTTCGGGTTCGTGATGCCGCGGGCCTTGAGACCGGCCTGGTTGATCGTGCCGAGCGCACCGGTCACGTACGGGGCGTCGAGAGCCGGATCGTAGGCCTTGTCCGCCTTGTTGTACGCGTCGGTGAAGTCGTCCAGCGCCCGCGCGGCCTCACTTCGCTCCGCCGACGGTACGACCGCCAGCTCCCCGTGCACCGTCACGCATCCGCTCGCCGTCAGCGACAGCACCATCACCGTCGCGAGCCCCGCCGCTGCCCGAATCGGCCTTCCCCGCCTGCTCATCGGTCGCCTTCTGCTTCTGCTCCTGAGACCTCACTGACCGTCCGAACCCTACCGGGGCCAGGAACAGGGCGAGCGTCGGGATCAGATACAGGCACCAGACAATGACCTGAAGCACCGTCGGGTCCGGCTGGAAGTTGAACACGCCCTTCAGCAGCGTGCCGTACCAACTGTCCGGGGGGATCGTCGTGCTGATGTCGAACGCCTTGTCCGGCAGACCGCCCAGGAAGCGCGCCTCCTGGAGATCGTGGACACCGTACGCGAGCACACCCGCCGCGACGATCACCAGCATCCCGCCGGTCCAGGTGAAGAACTTGGCCAGATTGATCCTGAGCGCGCCCCGGTAGAAGAGCCAGCCGAGCACCACCGCGCTGGCGATGCCGAGCAGCACACCGACCAGCGGCGCGTGCGTACCGTCCGAGGAGGCACGGACCGACGCCCAGACGAACAGGGCCGTCTCCAGGCCCTCGCGGCCCACCGCCAGAAAGGCCGTGGCCACCAGCGCGCCCGTGCCCATCCGGAGCGCCGCGTCGAGCCTGTCGTGCAGCTCCGAGCGCAGATGCCGGGCCGTACGCCGCATCCAGAAGACCATCCAGGTCACCAGCACCACGGCGAGGACCGACAGCGAGCCGCCGAGCGCCTCCTTCGCCTCGAACGTGAGCTCCTGCGAGCCGAATTCGAGCCCGAAGCCGAAGGCGAGTGCCAGGGCCACCGCGACGCCGACACCGATCCAGATCGGACGCAGCGCGTCGCGCCGCCCGGTCTTCACCAGATACGCGACGAGGATGCAGACGACGAGACTGGCCTCGAGCCCTTCGCGCAGCCCGATCAGATAGTTTCCGAACACGCCGGAACTCCCTTCGGTGGATTAGGAGATCAGCGCCCGGCCCCACCAGTCGTCCTTGTCCCGGACGCCCGGCGGGATCGCGAAGACCGCTGAACCCACGTGCTGGATGTACTCGTTGAGCGCGTCGGAGCGCGCCAGGGAGCGCTGTACGGGGATGAACGCGTCCCGCACGTCACGCTGGTAGGCCAGGAAGAACAGACCCGCGTCGAGCCGGCCCAGACCGTCCGTACCGTCCGTGAAGGAGTAGCCGCGCCGCAGCATCCGTACACCGTGATGCGAGTCCGGATGCGCCAGCCGTACATGTGACGTCGGCAGCATCGCCTTCAGATTCGGCTTGTCGTGCTCGCGCGCCCTGCCGACCGCCGCGCCCTCGCCCTTGTCCCGGCCGAAGACGTCCTCCTGCTCCTGGAGCGAGGTACGGTCCCAGGACTCGATCCGCATGGAGATCCGCCGGGCGACCAGATAGGAACCGCCCGCCAGCCAGGCGGGACCGGTCTTCTCCGGCACCCAGACGTGCTCGTCCAGCGCGGCCGTGTCGGTGCCGTCGACATTGCTGGTGCCGTCCTTGAAGCCGAAGAGGTTGCGCGGCGTCTGGGCGTGCGGGGTGGTCGACGACGTCTTGCCGAAGCCGAGCTGCGACCAGCGCACCGCGACCTTGCCGAAGCCGATCCTGGCCAGATTGCGGATCGCGTGCACGGCGACCTGAGGGTCGTCCGCGCACGCCTGCACACAGAGATCGCCGCCGCCGCGCGCCGGATCGAGATTGTCACCGGGGAACTTCGGCAGCTCGACCAGCGCGGCCGGGCGCCGCTCCGCGAGGCCGAAGCGGTCCTCCGCGAAGAGCGAAGGGCCGAAGCCGATGGTCAGGGTGAGCCGGGACGGCTTGAGGCCGAGCGCCTCACCGGTGTCGTCGGGCGGCGCCTCGGGGAGCCCGCCGTACGCGCCCTCGCCCACCGCGTGCCCGGCCGTCATCCGCTCGGCCGCCCGGGTCCAGTCCTTGAGCAACCGGGCCAGTTCCGCCCGGTCCCCGGTCGTCACGTCGAACGCGGCGAAGTGCAGCCGGTCCTGGACGGCGGTGGCGATACCGGCCTGGTGCGTGCCGTGGAAGGGCACCGCCGCACCGGAGTCGGCCGCCGGAGCGGTGGAGTCCCCGTCGCGGACGGCCGCCACGGCGCCACCGGCCGCGACGGCGCCGAGCGCGAGCCCGGCACCGCCCCAGCCCAGCAGCAAACGGCGGGAGGGACTCGGTGCGTCCTGTGCGTCCTGTGCGCCCCGCGTGTTCTCCGTGTCCTGTGTGTTCTGTGCGTCCTGCGTGTCCTGTGTGCCCCGCGTGCTCCGGGCGTCGTCGGTCATGGCGCGGGCCTTACTTGACGACGGCGGCGGCGAGCTTGGAGAGCGGCTCGGCCAGCGCGTTGACACCGTCCGAGAGCTCCTTGCGCTGCGCCTTGCCGACCTTCTCGTACGAGGTGAACTCGTAGGAGTCGGGAGCGTCCCGGTACTTGTCGAGCAGCGCGCTCAGCGCGGAGAACTGTTTGTCCAGCTCCGTCACCAGCGCCGGGTCGTTCTTCGAGGCGACCGGCTTGAGCAGTTCGTAGGACTGCTGCGCGCCCTCGACATTGGCCTTGAAGTCGACCAGGTCGGTGTGGCTGTAGCGCTCCTCCTCGCCGGTGACCTTGCCCGCGGCGACCTCGTCGAGGAGTTCCTTGGCGCCGTTGGCCATGGAGGTCGGCGTGATCTCCGCCTTGCCGACGCGCTTCTGCCAGTCGGCCAGGTCCTTGTCGAGCGTGTCGGCGAGCGCCGTGGTCTCCGGGCCGAGCTTCTTGTCCGCCCAGAGCGCCTTCTCCAGCCGGTGCCAGCCGGTCCACTCCTGGCCGGACTCCAGACCGTCGGCGCGCACATCGACCTTCGGGTCGATGTCACCGAAGGACTCCGCGACCGGCTCGGTGCGCTCCCAGCCGATCCGCGAGGGCGCGTACGCCTTCTTCGCGGCCTCCAGATCGCCCGCGCGCACGGCGTCGGTGAAGACCTTGACCTTCGGCAGCGTCTCGTCGGCCTGTGCCTGGACGTACTTGCGGTACCCGGCGACCGCGGCGTCCATCTCCGGGCTGCGCTTGACGGCCGTACCGCCGGTGACGGTCACCTTCTGGCGGATGCCGTCGCCCTTCATCCCGGGCTTGCAGACGATCTCGTACGAACCGGCCTTCACCTCGGCGGTGACCGTCGCCTTGGTGCCGGGGCCGATGTTCTCGCGCTCGGTGACGATGCGGTCGTCCGGGAAGAGGACATAGACCTCGGTGACCTTGGAGCCCTTGTTCTCGACGGCCAGCTCCACATGTCCCGCCGGGAACTCGTTCCTGGAGAGCTCGCAGGCGTCGTCCTTCGCGGTGACCTGGACGGCACCGTCGCCGGCCTTGGCGTCGCTCTTCTCGGCGCAGCCCGTGACGGCGGTCAGGGCGGCCACGGCGGTGGCTGCGGTGACGACGGAGAGACGGACAGGTCGCATGCGGGACTCCACGATGGCTGGGACGGGATGGGACGGGAGGATGGCCGGGTATGAGGTGAGGCGGGCCTAACTTAACTGAGGCTTACCTTGGCGATGCCCGTTCGTCCAGTGATTCAGCTCTCACTCCGCGCGCGGATTCCTCCCGGGACACGGAGAGGTCACAGGGATCTCCGGGTGGGGTCATGGTCAGGTCATGTATTGGTCAAGAGCCTCTTCGTGGCCCGCTGCCGGGGTCTGCTCCGGGTCCGATCCCGGTCCGTTCCCGGCCCGCCGGGGGATCACCAGCGGAACGCCCGTGCGGGGATGCGGGAACACCTCCACGGGCTGGCGGTAGACACGGCTCAGCAGCCCGGCGCGCAGGACCCCGGCGGGCGCTCCCTCGGCCGCGACGGAGCCGTCGTGCAGTACGGCGACCCGGTCCGCGTGGGCCGCCGCGAGTCCCAGATCGTGCAGTACGACCACGACGCCGTCACCCGCCGCCGCGC